>NZ_AZUS01000023.1:0-157930 GCF_000527195.1 Streptomyces sp. CNH189 | reverse complement strand
ACTCCGGGTGCTTGTCCACCCAGGGGTGGTCGGGGGAGCACTGCAGGGCGAAGTCGAGGGCGACCTCCATGCCCAGGTCGCGGGCGCGGGCCACGAACCGGGTGAAGTCCTCCAGCGTGCCCAGCTTCGGGTGNACNGCGTCGTGACCGCCCTCGGGGGAGCCGATCGCCCACGGCACACCCACGTCGTCGGGGCCGGCGTCGAGGCTGTTGTTGGGGCCCTTGCGGAAGGTCGTGCCGATCGGGTGGATCGGCGGGAGGNAGACGACGTCGAAGCCCATCCCGGCGATCGCGGGCAGCCGGCGGGCGGCCGTCTCGAAGGTGCCGTGCGGCTGCTCGGGAGTGCCCTCGGAGCGGGGGAAGAACTCGTACCAGGAGCCGTACAGGGCGCGTTCCCGCTCGACCAGCAGGGGGAGCGGGTCGCTGCTGGTGACCAGCTCACGCAACGGGTGTTTCGCCAGCACCGCCGCCACCTCCGGCGTCAACGCCGCCGCCAGGCGCGTGGCACAGGGCAGGGAGTCGTCGCGCAGCGTCGCGGCCGCGGCGAGGACCACGTCCTGTCCGGCGTCGCGCGGCACCCCGGCCGCCGCGCGCCGGAACAGGTCCGCGCCCTCCTCGAGGACCAGCCCGGTGTCGATGCCGGCCGGGACCTTGACGGTGGCGACGCTCCGCCAGGTCGCCACGGGGTCGCCCCAGGCCTCGACACGGTAGGTCCAATGGCCCGGTGCGTCCGCCGCCACCTCCGCGCCCCACCGGTCCGAGCCGGGAGCCAGCTCCCGCATCGGCGTGAACGGACCGGGACGCCCCTCCGGATCCTTCAGCACCACGTTGGCCGCCACCGCGTCGTGTCCCTCCCGGAACACGGTCGCCGTCACCTCGAACGCCTCGCCGACTACGGCCTTCGCCGGGCGTCTGCCGCAGTCGACGGACGGCCGGACGTCCCGTACCGGGACGCGACCGATGGTCGGGGTCGTCTTCATGGGCCTGTGCACCTCCGCCGCTCGCGATGCCCGGGCCGGCGCCCGGACGGGGGACCACTGGGAGGCGGGAAGGTCATGGCCTTCCCGCCGGGGAGCGCCGCTCGACGGCCGGCGGACCGCGCCGGACCGTGGCGGCCGGACGAGGCCTGTCGTCCAGTTCCTGCAGATAGGTGACGGCAGTGGTGCGCAGGTACCGTTCCGCGGCGTCGGCCGCCTCCCGCGCGCAGCGCTTCCCCATCAGCACGCAGAGGGTGTAGCCGGAATCCTCGAAGGTCGCCCGCACCGTGTGGTCGGTGGGGGCGGCCAGCATCACGCGTTCCCAGGCCCGGTAGCGACGCAACTGCCGGGCAACTTCGGCTTTGGCGGGTAGCAGCATGCGCCGTTCACCTTTCCGGGGCTCGATGGGTGCGCGTTGTCCCGACGGTCGGGCGGGTCCGTGCGCACCGCTGCACGGACCCGTAACGGCTATCGAGGTCTTCACACATGGTGCACGGACGGTGACCCGTCGTCTTGTTGGAATTTCAACCACCGCGCCCCAGGCTCCGTGCCTGGTCGGCGGCTTGTCGCCCGCTCAGATGTCGCCTCACGCACCTCACCCGTGCGCTCGTGTTGCACGAATGGACCAACCCCCTCAGTCTGAAGGTGACTCAGAAGCGATACCCGCTCACGTTCCGTGTTCGGGGTCCCGTCCGCCGGGCGGGAGGAGCGCGAGCTTCGCGGTGAGGAGCCCACGACGATGAAGACCGCAGTGCCCTGCTACTACCACCTCGATGTGGAAGTCAGCCCCGAGCGGGTGGGACAGGTCAGCCGGATACTGGCCGCCCACCTCCGGTTCTGGGACCTGGAGAACCTGGTGGAGCCCGTCTGCGGCGGTGCCGAGATGCTGCTCCACGCCATCGACGAGCACGCCACCGACAAGAACACGTCCATCGAGATGTGGTGGAACGGCCAGCACCTCATCACGGCCATCGGCGACAACGACCGGGCCATGCGACCCGACCAGGAACTGCGCGGCTGCCTGGAACACCTCGCGGCCAGCAGCGACGGCTGGGGCTGCTGCGCCACCGAGACCGGCAGCAAGATCATCTGGTTCTCCCAGCGGGCCCGCGCCGGCGAACGCGTGCCCCTCGTTCCCACCGCGCCCGACCCCCGCGAGAGCGAGGGCCTGGACCTGCCCCGCGAGGTGAGCGTCACTACGGTCACCGCGCGGATGCGAACGCCGGGCGGCCTCCTGGAGGAGGTCCGGTGACCCGGCGAAACAACCGGAAAGGGGCGCCCGCCTGGAGCGGGCGCCCCTACCCGCTGGGCGCGTCCTACGACGGCGAGGGCACCAACTTCGCGCTCTTCAGCGAGGTCGCCGAACGCGTCGACCTGGTCCTGGTGGACGACGACGGCCGGCACCGCACCGTGCGGCTCACCGAGGTCGACGGCTTCGTCTGGCACGGCTACCTGCCCGGCGTCGGCCCCGGCCGGCGCTACGGCTACCGGGTGCACGGCCCCTGGGCGCCCTCGGCCGGCCACCGATGCAACCCGGCGAAGCTGCTCCTCGACCCCTACGCCACCGCCGTCGACGGCCAGATCGACAACCACCCCTCGCTGTACGAGCGGAACCCGCACGGACCCGACCCGGCGGACAGCGCGGGCCACACCATGCTCGGCGTGGTGACCGACCCCGCCTTCGACTGGGGCGACGACGCGCCGCCCGGCCGCCCGTACTCCGACACCGTGATCTACGAGACCCACGTCAAGGGGCTGACCCGCACCCACCCCGACGTCCCGCCGGAACTCCGCGGCACCTACGCCGGGTTGGCGCACCCCTCGGTGGTGGACCACCTCACCTCGCTCGGCGTCACCGCGGTGGAGCTGATGCCGGTGCACCAGTTCGTCCAGGACGGCGTGCTCCAGGGCCGGGGCCTCGCCAACTACTGGGGCTACAACACCATCGGCTTCTTCGCCCCGCACAACGCCTATGCCGCCCACGGCACCCGCGGCCAACAGGTCACGGAGTTCAAGGAGATGGTGAAGGCGCTCCACGCGGCCGGGCTCGAGGTGATCCTGGACGTCGTCTACAACCACACCGCCGAGGGCAACGAGAGGGGCCCCACCCTCTCCTTCCGGGGCATCGACAACTCCTCGTACTACCGCCTGGTGGACGGTGACTGGCGGCACTACTACGACACCACCGGCACCGGCAACAGCCTGCTGATGCGCCACCCCTACGTGCTCCAGCTGATCATGGACTCGCTGCGGTATTGGGTCACCGAGATGCACGTCGACGGGTTCCGCTTCGACCTCGCGGCCACCCTGGCCCGGCAGTTCCACGAGGTGGACCGGCTGTCGGCGTTCTTCGACCTGATCCAGCAGGACCCCGTGATCAGCCGCGTCAAGCTCATCGCGGAGCCCTGGGACGTCGGCGAAGGCGGCTATCAGGTGGGCAACTTCCCCCCGCTGTGGTCGGAATGGAACGGCATGTACCGCGACGCCGTACGGGACTTCTGGCGCGGCGAGGACCACACCCTCGGCGAGTTCGCCTCCCGGCTGACCGGCTCCTCCGATCTGTACGCCCACCACCGGCGCCGGCCCCGCGCCAGCGTCAACTTCGTCACCGCGCACGACGGTTTCACCCTGTGCGACCTGGTCTCGTACAACGACAAGCACAACGAGGCCAACGGCGAGGACAACCAGGACGGGGAGAACGACAACCGCTCCTGGAACTGCGGAGCCGAGGGCCCGAGCGGCGATCCGGCGGTACGGGAACTGCGCGCCCGCCAGCAGCGCAACTTCCTCTCGACGCTGCTGCTCTCGCAGGGCATCCCGATGCTCTCGCACGGCGACGAACTGGGCCGCACCCAGGGCGGCAACAACAACGCCTACTGCCAGGACAACGAGATCAGCTGGATCGACTGGCGCCTCGGCGACGACCGGCGCGGGCTGCTGGACTTCACACGCCGGCTCATCTCCCTGCGCCGGGACCATCCGGTGCTGCGCAGGCGCCGGTTCTTCCGGGGCGAGACCCCGCGCAACGCGGACCAGCCGCTGCCCGACCTGGTGTGGCTGGCGCCCGACGCGCGGGAGATGACCGACGACGACTGGCTGCGCTCCGACGCCCACTCGGTCGGCGTGTTCCTCAACGGCGACGCCATCGCCGAACCGGACCCGCGCGGCCGGCCCGTCATCGACGACTCGTTCCTGCTGCTGCTCAACAGCCACTGGGAACCGGTCGGTTTCCGGCTGCCGGACGCCTCCTACGGCGAACGGTGGACGGCGCTGATCGACACCGCGGACCCCGACGGGATCCCCGACGAGGCGGAACGCAAGGCGGGCACGAGGCTGACGGTCGACGCCCGCAGCCTGGTGCTGCTGTCCCGTCCGTCCCGGCGCGCGGGGTAGGCGGCGGGCAACCGGGGCGCGCGGTGAGCCGCGGGGCCCCGGGGAGGGATTCAGTGCTCGCGGCGCGAGGTGACCGTGAACCGGGCACCCTCGTTGTCGCTCAGCACCGCCTCCTCGGGGCCCAGGGCGAGCACCGTGCCGCCCCGCTCCTCGGCGACGCGGGCGCAGGCGGCCACGTCCGACACGGTGAAGTGGACCTGCCAGTGCGGCCGGATCCGCGGATCGGGGGCCGACCCCAGCGCGCCCGACTCGATGCGTGCCACCACGTCGCCCTGGCTGCGCAGCACCACTTCCTCGCCCTCGTAGTGCACCTCGCAGCCGCCCGGCCCGCCGGACGCCCAGTCGAAGACCTCCCCGTAGAAGATCGCCGCGTCGAAGGCGTCCCGGGTGTGCAGCCGGATGAACGCCAGCTGCGCACGGCGCCAGGTGGACCAGTCGCTGAACAGCGCGCCCTCCCACACCCCGAACGTCGCCCCGTCCCGGTCGGCGAGCAGCGCGGCACGGCCCGGCGGCAGCGAGATCGGACCCACCGCCGCGGTCCCGCCGCGCTCCTGCACCCGACCGGCGGCCTCGTCGGCGCTGCGCACCGCGAAGTACGGCGTCCACGCCACCGCCATCTGCCACATGCCGGCCACGGCGGCGATCCCCGCCACCGGCCGGCCGTTCGCCAGGGCGACGCGGAACCGGTCGCCCAGCCGCATGGGGCGCCACTCCCAGCCGAGCACGGCGCTGTAGAAGTCCTCGGTGCTCTGCAGGTCGCGGCTGGTCAGACTCACCCAGCAGGGGGCGCCGTAGACGGCGTCCGTCGAGACGACGTCCGTCGCGCCGGCGGGGGAGGGCATGTCGTGGTTCATAGCAGTCGCGTCCTGATCTCGTCGGCCCGGCAGCCACCCGGATGGCACCAGTGTCGACGGGACACCGGCCCGGGCGCCTGCCGAGTACCCCGGCGGCGGCACCGAAACGGTGACCCCGGCCACCCGCGGGCCACCCCGGTGGCACGGGGCGGGCCGAGTGGCGACCATGGAGGGATCGGACACTGGGTGAAGGCACCTAAGCACTAAGCGAAGGCGCCACGAGAGCGGCACACCGGAACCGGAGGTGACCATGCCCACGGACGGGGGCGCGGACCGGATCCTCCAGCTGGAGGAAGAAGTCCAGCAGCTGAAGGACGCGGTCGTCTCGCACGCGGTGGTGGACCAGGCCATCGGAATGATCGTCGCACTCGGGCGGGTCTCGCCCGACCAGGGCTGGACCGTGCTGAAGGAGGTGTCCCAGCGGACCAACATCAAGCTGCGCAACATCGCCGACATGATCCTCGTCTGGGGGCGCACCGGAGCGTTGCCGGCGGACGTCCGCACGGTCCTCGAGGAGGTCCTGGACCGCCTGGGCCCCACCCGCCTCCCGGAAATCCCCCCGGACCCCTGACCGCCCCCGGCCTGCCCGGTGGGGCGCCTCCCGGACCGCCGGGTGGGGCGGGCCGATGCCTGACCGGACCGGGGCTTGCCGGGCAGGTCAGTTGGGGTCGGTGGCGAGTTCTTCGCGGACGTGGGCGAAGCAGCTGCTCAGGAGGCGGGAGACGTGCATCTGGGAGATGCCGAGCTGGTCGGCGATCCCGCTCTGCGTCATCCCCTTGAAGAAGCGCAGATAGAGGATGAGCCGTTCGCGCTCGGGCAGCGCCTCCAGACAGGGCCGGACCGCCACCCGGTCCACGACGGCGTCGTACGCCGGGTCCGGGCCGCCGATCGAGTCGCCGAGGGCGTACCCGTCGGTGCCCGGCATCTCCGCCTCCAGCGAGAGCGCGGAGAAGCACTCCAGCGCCTCCATGCCGGTGCGCACCTCGTCCTCCGTCAGCCGGGCGTGCGCGGCGATCTCGGCGACCGTGGGCGCCCGGCCGGGCGTCGTCTGCGCCAGCTCCTTCGCCGCGCCGCGCACCCGGTTGCGCAGGTCCTGCACCCGGCGCGGCACGTGCAGCGTCCACATGTGGTCGCGGAAGTGGCGCTTGATCTCACCCGTGACGGTCGGCACCGCGTACGCCTCGAAGGCGTTCCCGCGCGCCGGGTCGTAGTGGTCGACGGCCTTCACCAGACCGAGGGCGGCCACCTGGTACAGGTCCTCCAGGGCCTCTCCTCGGCCCCGGAACCGCACGGCGATCCGCTCGGCCATGGGGAGCCAGGCCGTGACCAGCTCGTCGCGCAGCCTCCGTCGCTCCGGCCCGTCGGGCAGACCGGCCAGACGTACGAAGTCCCGGGTCGTCTCGGGCGCGTCGTCGTGGGAGTGGGGCTTCCTGGGACTGACGGTACGCATCACGCGCACCTCCCTGAGCGGGGTGCCGGATGGACAGAACCCGTGGGAAGCGGCCTTCTCGGACCTGGCAGGTCCGGGGCCGGCCGACCGGTTCCCACGGACGTGCCTCCTGTCCGAAGCACTGAGAATTCCTTTCCCTTCCCGCCGCCATTCCAAAACGAATCACGGAAAGCGGCGGAGGGTATTTTCGGGAATGCGCACGCTGTGGAATCGAGGGAATTCACGCTGTGCATCGCACCCGGCGCGGACCCTCGCGCCGGGCCGCCACGCGACGGGCGCGGCCCGGCGTGCCAGCGGCGCGCCCGTGATCACCACGGCGGACGTGATGTACGGCACGCCGCCCGGCGACGCCGATGGGCCGGTCGGGGGATTCCTCCTGCGCAGCGCTTGATCACCGATCAGATGGGGCGAACTACCTGACCACAGCGCATTCCGCTCATTTGACAGTGCGCTGAGCCCACAGATAGGAAGCAGCGGACAGAAGTCGAGAGGTGCACTGTGTACGAGCCGAACGTGGTCGGGGACTGGCAGGAGTACGACGAGCATGCCGGTCTGCGGGTCCGCGTCCATCGTCTGGAAGCGGGCGAGCCGCCGCGCGGGCGGGACGAGGCCGCCGAAGGGCTGTCGTACTTCCGGGTGCGGGTGACCGTGGAGAACCGGGGTGACCGACCCGTGTGCATTCATCTCGAGGACGGTCAGATCGACGTGCGCACCGGGCCCGACGGCGAGAGCGCATTCATCGACTGGCGCAACTCGCAATTCGTCGAGGGATTCGACGTCTATCCGCTGCGCCGCGCCACCGCCGTGCTCTACGCGGCCGGCCCCGAGGGGTCCCTGGCGCAGGTGGACGTCCAGGTGCAGCTGCGCGCCGACGAGGAGTGGGCCGGGCGCCGGCTGTGGACGGGCGGCGTCGGGGTGCACGAGCCCGCCCCGGGCACGCCGGCGGGTGCGGCCCGGGAGACCCTCGCCCAGCAGGTGAGCCTCTTCCTGCAGGAGCAGGCGGAGGGGGGCACCGCCTGACCACGGCGTGCGGCGGGCGCCGCCCGGCCCGCCCGCTCCCCACGGTCAGTGCATCAGCGCGATCAGCGCACCAGCGATCAGTGCATCAACGTGGTCAGTGCATCAACGCGGTCAGTGCGGAATGCCGTCGATAACGTCGCGGGCGCCCTGACGCAGCAGCGCCACGGCGACGGACGTGCCGAGCGTCGCCGAGTCGAGCCGCCCCGCCCACTCGTGCGCGTTCAGCCGGGTCTTGCCGTCCGGGGTGAAGACGCAGGCCCGCAGGGACAGCTCGCCGCCCCGGTCCACGCGGGCGAGTCCCGCGATCGGGCTGTTGCAGTGCCCCTGGAGCACATGCAGCAGCATGCGTTCGGCGGTGGTCTCGCGGTGCGTGTCCGGGTGGTTGAGGACGCCGACCGCCTCGATCAGCCCCGTGTCGCCCTCCCGGCACTGCAGGGCCAGGACGCCCGCGCCGACCGGCGGCAGCATGACGTCGGCGGACAGCACCTCGCTGACCACGTCACGGCGGCCGATCCGCTCCAGTCCGGCGACCGCCAGCAGCAGGGCGTCCACCTCGCCGTCCGCGAGCTTGGCCAGCCGGCGGTTGGCGTTCCCGCGCAGCGGCACGCACCGCAGGTGCGGGTGGGTCGCGGCCAGTTGGGCGACCCGGCGCACCGAGGAGGTGCCGACCCGGGTGCCGGGCGGCAGCTCGTCCAGGGTGAGACCGTCCGGGTGCACCAGCGCGTCACGGACGTCGTCCCGCTCCAGGAACGCCGCGAACACCGTGCCTGCCGGGAGGGGGCGGTCGGCGGGCACGTCCTTGACGCAGTGCACCGCGAGGTCGGCCTCCCCGGCCAGCAGGGCGGCGTCCACCTCCTTGGTGAACGCGCCCTTGCCCTCCACCCGCGACAGGTCACCGAGCCACTTGTCCCCGGTGGTGCGCACCGGGACCACCTCGGTGCGCACCCCCGGGTGGGCTGCGGTCAATTCCGCGCGGACGCGCTCCACCTGGGCGAGTGCCATGGGCGAGTCGCGGGAGACGATACGGATCAGTTCCGGGACGGCCATGGCGTCACGATAGACCCCCGTGACCCCCCGGTGCCGGGGACACGATGCCGCGCCCCCGGACGTCAACTCGCCCGAGGATGTCACCCGTTCGGGTCGAAGGGGATGCCCGAGGGCTTGGCGGCGGCTAGGTGGGAGGCGAAGCTGCCGTCCTTCAGACCGAAGTGGGCGCTGCCGAAGTCGTGGGCGACGAGCTTGTCGCGCAGCCCCGGCGGGTAGCCGTTCCAGCCGACCAGGGCCGGGTACTGCCAGGTGCCGTTGTGGTTCTCGGGCGGTTCGTCGCCCGCGCCCGCCGGCCGGAAGCAGTGGGTGCTGATGCCGTCCTTGTGGTAGACGACCTTCGGGTGGGTGCCCTCGAAGCGGACCGAGGAACGGGGGTGGATGGTGAACGAGCCGTGGTTGGAGGTGGCGACGTACTGCACGGTGTCGTTCTGCACCCACACCACGACGTGCTCCCAGTCGTGGCGGTGGCCGCCGAGGCTGACGCCGGGCAGCGCCTGGTCCTTCTCGAAGTAGAGCGCGTAGACGACGGCGCACCAGCCGTTGTTGCACGTGGCGCGCGCGTAGCCGTTGGTGTTGTCCAGGTCGGAGGCGTCACGGCAGTTGCCGTTCAGGGCGCCGGTCGGCTTCAGTCCGGCGTTGAGCGAGCCGTCCGGGCCGATCGCGGGGGAGGAGTAGCAGCCGTCGGTGTCGTAGTCGTAGGCCGGCTGGTAGGTGCTCTCCAGGGCGTCGGCGTTCGCGGGGAGCGCGGGCGGGGGAGCGGCGAAGGCCGTCGCGGGAAAGGCGACGACGAGGGCGGCGGCGCCGGCCAGACCGGTCAGCCATCTTCTGACGTGCGTACGGGGCGTGCTCGGCGACACCGCGTCCTCCTCGTGGACAGGCGCAGCCCAACGGGCGTGGGGGGCTGGGGAGTTCACAGCATCCCGGTCGGGCGTGCCCATGCCAAGAGGGCGGTGTCATGTCAGTGGGGGAGGGCGGCCCGGGCGGCGGCGGTCGTCGCGCCGGATCACGCCAGGTCGTCGGGAAGGTCGGCCGCGGCCTCCTCGGGCGCGAGGTCCGGCCGCAGCCGCAGCCAGGACGGCTGGCGCAGCATCCCCTCACGGGTGCGGGTGCTGTACCGCACCTCGCCGACCAGCCGGGGCACCACCCAGTGGGCGCCCGGCACGGCCGGCGCCGGGTCGAAGGGGCAGACGTCGCTCGCGGCGGCCCGTAACAGCGCGGCCAGCTCCGTGCGTTCGGTCTCGTTCCAGCCGGTGCCCACTCCGCCGAGGTACCGCAGCCGGCCCGCCGCCCGCTGGCCGACCAGGACGGCGCCCGGCAGTCCGGTCAGCCGGCCCTTGCCCGGCAGCCAGCCCCCGACCAGCACGTCCTCGCTGCGCATGTTGCGGATCTTGATCCAGGCGCGCGAGCGGACCCCCGGCTCGTACACGGAGTCCAGCCGTTTGCAGACCAGCCCCTCCAGGCTGTGTTCGACGGTGGCCCGCAGTGCCTCCGGGCCGTGGCCCACGAGCGCGGCCGGGGTGGACCAGGCGGGGCCGTCGAGTCCCAGGTCCTCCAGTGCCTCGCGGCGGCGGACGTAGGGCTCGCGGACCAGCGAGCGGCCGTCGAGGTGCATCACGTCGAACAGGATCAGGTGCACCGGCACGGTCTCCGCGCGCCGGGCCGCGCGGGCCGGGGAGTGGGCCAGGCCCATCCGGGACTGCAGCAGCTGGAAGCTGGCCCGGCCGTCCGCGTCGAGGGCCAGCACCTCGCCGTCCAGCACGGCCGGCCGGGGACCGAGGGGGGTGGCCAGCGGACGCAGTTCGGGGTACGCGCCGGTGATCTCCTGGCCGGACCGGGCGCGCAGGACGACGCTGCCGTCCCCGGGGAGGTAGACCACCGCCCGCTGGCCGTCCTGCTTGGTCTCGTACGCCCAGCGCGCGTCCGCCGCGGGGGGCGGCAGCCGGCCGGGAGTGGCGAGCATGGGCGGGATCAGTGGCAGGGTCACGGGTGAGGTGTGGACGCACCTGCCGGACGGCACGCGTCCGCTTGTCCTGTTTCGCCTGAACGGAGGCCGGGCGGGGGCCCGAGCGGAGGGTTCCGTGCCCCGCCGCTCAATTGATTGAGTTACGCAATGAGATGGTAAAGTGCGGGGCATGGCCACACCCCCGCCCCCCGACGGTTCCCCCTCCCCGGAGGTGGTCGACATCGAGCGCGCGCTGTACCGCATCACCTATCTGAGCTCGCGCGCCCGGCAGCACGAGCGGCTGATGGCCGCGGCGGGGGTTCCGCTGGACCGGGCCGGGGCGGCCCTGCTGCGGAAGATGGCCGACGCCGAGCCGATGCGGCCGGGGGAGCTGGCGGCCCGGCTGGGCGTGGAGGCCTCGCACGTCACACGCACGGTGCAGCATCTGGAGAAGTCCGGTCACGTCGTGCGCGTCCCCGACCCGGACGACCGCCGCGCCCAGCGCATCCAGCTCACGGACGCCGGCCGGCAGGCCGTCGCGCGGATCCGCGAGACCGGGGTGCGGGGCATGCAGGCGGCCCTGGCCCACTGGTCGCCCGACGACCTGCGCCAGCTCGCCACGCTCTTCCACCGCATGGTCGACGACTTCCTCGCCCACGCGGCCGACGAGGACACGGAACCCACGACGACGAGCTGAGCGGTTTCGGCGGCGCCTGGACCCGCCGTTCACCACGCCGCCTTCGGGCCCGGCCCTCTCGTCGAGGCCCGCCGTACGCGGCCCCTCTCGCCGAGGCCCGCGCCTCCGGCCGCCGCACGCCGCGTCGGCCGCCGGGCTGCCGGCCCGCCCCGAAAGCGACCGGTCGCGCCCGCCGCGCTCGGCGGGCTCCGCTGCGATGCCCGGCTTGCGGCCCTGGGCTCTGGGCCTGCTTGGCCTTGTCGGCCACGTCTGACCGTGCTCCGCCGCCGCGCTCTCCGCCTGCCGGCCCGCCCCGCGACCGGTCGCGCCTACCGGGCTCGGCGGGCTCCGCCGCGATGCCCGGCTTCGGACCCTGGGCTCCTGGACCCGCCTGGCCCCGCCGGTCACGGCTGACCGTGCTCCGCCCTCCGCCGGCCGGCCGGCCCGTCCTCCGCCGACGCCCCCCGGAAGCCTGGGGCTTACCGTCCGGTAACGTGCGCGGGAGTCGTTGGAGGAGGAACCGTGTCACGGTCCGAACGCTCGCCCCTGCTGCTCGCCGGCCTGCTGGCCGTCGCGGGCACCGCGCACTTCGCCGCGCCCCGCCAGTTCGACCACATCGTCCCGCGCTCCCTGCCCGGCACGCCGCGCGCCTGGACCTACGCGAGCGGCGTGGCCGAGCTGGCGCTGGCCGCCGGGGTGGCGCTGCCCCGGACCCGCAAGACCGCCGCGCTGGCCGCGGCGGCCTTCTTCGTCGGGGTGTTCCCCGCCAACGTGAAGATGGCCGTCGACTGGCGCCACCGCCCCGCCCCGCAGCGGGCCGCCGCCCTCGGCCGGCTGCCGTTGCAGGTGCCGCTGGTGATGTGGGCGCGCGGCGTCGCCAGGGGTGCGGAGGGCACGGCATGAGCGGGCGCGTGGAGAAGGGCGACACGGTCGAGGACTTCGCGGCGCCGGACGAGACCGGCACCGTCCGCAGGCTGTCGGAGCTGCTCGCCGACGGCCCGGTGGTGCTGTTCTTCTACCCGGCCGCCCTGAGCCCCGGCTGCACCGCACAGGCCTGCCACTTCCGCGACCTCGCCGCCGAGTTCGCCGAGGTGGGCGCCCGTCCCGTGGGCGTCAGCGCGGACCCCGTGGAGCGGCAGGCGGAGTTCGCCGGCCGGCACACCCTGGGCATGCCCCTGTTGTCGGACACCGACGGCGCCATCCGGGAGCGGTTCGGTGTGAAGCGGGGCATCTCGGTGGCCCCCACCAAGCGGGCCACCTTCGTCATCGGCCAGGACCGCACCGTGCTGGAGGTCGTACGCAGCGAGCTGCGGATGAACACGCACGCCGACAAGGCGCTCGCCGCACTGCGCGGCCTGCGGGGCTGATGCCCGCCGACCGGACCCGCCGCGGTTGAGAGGCGACGGCCGCGGGCCGATGCTGGAGCAATGGACGACGCCTCCGCCGCGCTGGTCGTCGATGCCCGCGGCGTCGTGACGGGGTGGAGCGAGGGAGCCCGGACACTGACCGGGCTCTCCGCCGACGAGGCCGTGGGACGCCCCGTACGGGACCTGCTCGCCGACGAGCCCACGGAAGCGCGGCAACCCCGGGAGCCCCGGCAGCCGCAGGAGCCGGAGGGGATGCCCCCCGGCGCCCCGCCCGTCCCCTCGGGGATCGTCACCGTGCGTCATCGCGACGGCAGCCGGGTGACGCTCCGGCTGGCGGTCTGCCCCGTCCGCGGCCCGGGGGACACGGACGCCGGATACGTGATCACCGCGCGGCCCGCGGTGGCCGCCGAGACGTCCCTGGCCGGCCGGGCCTTCCAGCAGTCGTCCCTCGCGATCTCCGTCCTCGACACCGAACACCGCTTCATCCGGCTCAACGACGCCGCCTGTGCCGCGATGGGCGGCACCGAGGAGACCCTCCTCGGGCACGGCTTCCTCGACACCGCGGGACGCAGCGAGGGCACCCGCGGTATCGACCGGCACATGCGCCAGGTCGCCGAGACGGGCAGGTCGCTGCGCGACGAGAGCTTCGGCCAGGCCGCCTCCGACCTGCACCGGCACGCCTGGAACGTCGAGATGTGGCCGGTCCGCGACGCCGAAGGCACGCTGGTCGGCACCGCGCTGGCGGGACTGGACAGCAGCGAACAGCACCGCGCCCGTCGCCGCCTGGCGCTGCTCAACGAGGCGGCCGCCGCCCTCGGCACCACCCTCGACGTCGTCCGCACCGCCGAGGAACTCGTGGAACTGCTGGTCCCGGACTTCGCCGACTTCGCCTGCGTCGACCTGCTCGACTGGGTGCTCGACGCCGAGGCGCCCCCGCTGCGGTCCGACGCCGACGTCGTCATGCGCCGGGTCGCGCACGGCTCCGCAGGACCGCGCGCTCCCGAGACGGTCGTCCCCCTCGGCCGCACGGACGTCTACCCGCCCTACTCGCCGCCCGCGCGGGCGCTGAAGGACGGCAGGGCGGTGCTCGCCGGAGCCGGGGAACCGGACTTCGACCGGTGGATGGGCGAGCGCGGCAACCCGTCGCTCCCGTCGGGGACGCCGCCGCCCCCCGCGATCCACTCGGAGCTCGCCGTGCCGCTGCGGGCCCGCGGCACCACCCTCGGCGTGGCGGTCGCCGTCCGCAACGTCCACCCCGACGGGTACGCCGTCGACGACGCCGTACTCGCCGAGGAGCTCGCCAGCCGGGCCGCGGTGTGCGTGGACAACGCCCGCCGCTTCGCCCGGGAACGCGCCACCGCGCTGACCCTCCAGCACAGCCTGCTGCCCAAGGTGCTGCCCGGACAGGCCGCCGTCGAGGTCGCCCACCGCTACCTGCCGTCCGGGTCCGCGGCCGGCATCGGCGGCGACTGGTTCGACATCATCCCGCTGTCCGGCACCCGGGTCGCCCTGGTCGTGGGGGACGTCGTCGGCCACGGCATCCCGTCCACCGCCACCATGGGGCGGCTCTGCACGGCCGTACGCACCCTCGCGGACGTCGACCTGCCGCCCGACGAGCTGCTCACCCACCTGGACGACCTGGTCACCCATCTGGCCGCCGAGGACCCGGACGGAGACGTGGCGGAGCTCGGCGCCACCTGCCTGTACGCCGTCTACGACCCGGTCTGCCGGCGCCTGGCGGTGGCCGCCGCCGGCCACCCCGCGCCGGCCCTGCTGCTGCCCGACGGGACCTGCCGGCTCGTGCCCGTGAACGCGGGCCCGCCGCTGGGCGTCGGCGGACTGCCGTTCGAGGCGACCGAGCTGGACGTGCCGGAGGGCTCCGTCGTCGCCCTCTACACCGACGGACTGGTCGAGGGCCGCGACCGCGACATCGACCACGCCACGCGGGAGCTGTGCCGCGCCCTCACGGTGCCCGTCCCGTCGCTGGACGACCTGTGCGACGTCGTGCTGAAGCAGGTGCTGCCCGAGGAGCCGGGCGACGACGTCGCCCTGCTGCTCGCCCGCACCCGCGCCCTCGGCGCCGGCCAGGTCGCCACCCGGGACGTGCCGCAGGACGCCGAGGTGGTGGCCGCCGTCCGGCAGTGGGCGGTCGACCTGCTGGCCGCCTGGGGACTGGACGAGGCCGCCTTCGTCACCGAGCTGGTGGTCAGTGAGCTGGTCACCAACGCCATCCGCTACGGCGAGCCCCCGATCCACCTGCGGCTGATCCGCGACCGCACCCTCATCTGCGAGGTCACCGACACCAGCTCCACCTCGCCCCACCTGCGGCGGGCGCACGCCTTCGACGAGGGGGGCAGGGGACTCCTGCTGGTCGCCCAGCTCACCCAGCGCTGGGGGAGCCGGCAGGCGGACGGCGGCAAGACCATCTGGGCGGAACAGGCCCTCCCGCCCCGCTGACCCGCCGCCCGGCCGGCTCCGGGCTCCGGCGCCTCAGCCGTCCTCAGCCGTTCTCCCGCGCGACCTGGGCGAGGGTGCGGCCCGTGCGGGCGGAGCGGGCCCGACGGGGATCGGGGGCGCCCCGGCCGCCCGAGCCGCCCTTGGCCCCGCGGACCAGCAGCCACGCCTCCTCGCCGTCGTCCCCGCCGCGGAAGCGGGTGAGGGCGTACTCGCCGCGCAGCTTCGAGCCGTGCAGCCGGAAGGTGGCGTGGCCGCGCTCCAGCGACCGGGCGAAGTCCACGGCGTGGCCCCGGCGGTCGTGGCTGAGCGGCTCGTACGTGCCGTGGTCCCAGACGATCACCGTGCCCCCGCCGTACTCGCCACGCGGGATGACGCCCTCGAACTCCTCGTACTCCAGCGGGTGGTCCTCCGTCGGCACGGCCAGCCGCTTGTCGTGCGGGTCGGCGGACGGGCCCTTCGGCACCGACCAGGACTTCAGCACGTCACCCACCTGGAGCCGGAAGTCGAAGTGCATCCGGCGCGCGTCGTGGATCTGCACGACGAAGCGGGGTCCCGCCTCCGTCTCCCGGCCGCCGCCCCGGGGCTCCCGGGTCAGGCCGAAGTCCCGCTTGCCGTGGTAGTCCCGCAACCGGTCCGGTCCGCCCACCGTGCCGCTCCCTTCCGTCCTCCGGACGCGCCGCACGTCCGCCCCGTCCGTACGAGACGGACACGCCGCACGTCCGCCCCGTCCGTACGAGCGGCGCCCGGGTACCCGGTCAGAACTCCTCGTGCACCTCCGGGTCCCCGCCGATCCGCCGGTGCGCCCGGTCGGAGACGGTCCGCATCTGGGCGTCGTCCAGCTCGAAACCGAAGACGTCCAGGTTGGCGCGCTGCCGCTCGGGGGCGGACGACTTGGGGACGGGCAGCGCGCCCAGCTGGACGTGCCAGCGCAGCACCGCCTGCGCCGGGGTCACGCCGTGCGCGTCGGCGACGGCGGCCACCGCGAGATCGTCCAGCAGCTGCGACCCGCGGCCCAGCGGGCTCCAGCTCTGGGTGAGCACGCCCTTGTCCGCGTGGTGGGCGCGCAGTTCCTCCTGCGGGAAGAACGGGTGCAGCTCGATCTGGTTGACCGAGGGCAGCACCCCGGTCTCCTTCTCCAGCCGGTCGACGTGGGCCGGCGTGAAGTTGGAGACGCCGATCGACCGGACCAGCCCGTCCTCGCGGAGCTTGATCATCGCCTTCCAGGAGTCGACGTACTTGTCGACGCGGGGGAGCGGCCAGTGGATCAGGTAGAGGTCGACGTACTCCAGGCCGAGCCGGGCCCGGGACTCCTCGAAGGAGGCGAGGGTCTCCTCGTAGCCGTGGTGGCGGCCGGGGAGCTTCGTCGTCACGACGATCTCCTCACGCGGCACCCCGGCCCCGGCCACGGCCCGGCCTACCCCCGTCTCGTTGCGGTAGTTGGCGGCCGTGTCGATCAGGCGGTATCCGGCCTCAAGGGCCCCGGTCACCGCCCGTTCCGCCTCGGCGTCGTCCATCGGCCAGGTGCCCAGACCCAGGGCGGGGATCGTGGTGCCGTCGTTGAGGCTGTGCTGCGGGATGCTCGTCACGGGAGGGCCCTCCGGTCGCGGTGTGTCGTCCGTCCAGCGTCGGCCACGACAGGGGCGGTGATCAACCGGACGGGCCGGGCCGCGCCGCCCGAGGCCCTGTCGCCAGGGTCCGCTTCCGCTGCCACGATCTTCCCGGGAGCCGGTCCGTCCGGGGCCGGCGGGTACGAGCGACGGAGTGGGGACCCATGACCACGGACAGCGGCGCCGGGACGGACCAGGAGGACGAGGGGAAGGTGGAGGTGCACCCCGCGGCCGGGCACATCGGGGCCGACGTCACCGGGGTGGACCTGGCCGGCGACCTCGACGACGCCACGGTCGCCGGGATCAGGGCGGCGGTGCTGCGCTGGAAGGTGGTGTTCTTCCGCGGCCAGCGCCTCGACCACGCCGGGCACGTGGCGCTGGCCCGCCGGTTCGGCGAACCCGTCGTCCTGCCCCGGCGGGGCTCGGCCTCCCCGCCGGACTTCCCCGAGATCGAGACCACCGCCGACCGGCTGGAGCTCGGCGGCCGCTTCGGCATGGACCACGACGAGTGGCTGCGCAGGCGCCGCCACACCGTACTGCGCGGCTGGCACTGCGACCACGGCGCCCGGGTCGACCCGCCCGCCGCGACGATCCTTCGCGCCGAGACCGTACCGCCCTACGGCGGCGACACCACCTGGGCGAACCTGGCCGCCGCCTACGCCGGACTGTCCGCACCCGTGCGGGAGTTCGCCGACCGGCTGCGCGCCGAGCACCGGCTGGGCGTCGGCTACCAGCCGCGGCCCGGCGACGACGCCTACCTGCGCCACCTGCTGGACCAGCAGACCGCCACCGAGCACCCGCTGGTGCGCGTCCACCCCGAGACGGGGGAGCGGATCCTGTTCGTCAACGGCTACTACGTCGAGCAGATCACCGGCCTGTCCCGCCCCGAGAGCCGGGCGATCCTGGAGATGCTGCTGGAGCAGGCCACCCGGCCCGAGTACACCGTGCGCCTGCGCTGGGAGCCGGGCACCGTGGCGTTCTGGGACAACCGGGCCACCATCCACCTCGCCCCCGGCGACACCGCCCACCTGGACCACCCGCGGATCATGCACCGCGTGATGCTCGCCGGTGACGTCCCCGTCGGCGTCGACGGCCGGCCCTCGCAGCCTCTCACCGGCACCGCGCCGGGCCGCTGGTAGGCACACCCCAGGCACGCCTCAGGCCAGCGGGATGGTCACCTCGTCCTCCACGGGCGGGGCGACCTCCTGCGCCCGCTGCCCGGTTGCCGCGTGGCAGCGCAGCCGTATCGCCTCCGGGCCCACGTCGATCCGCAGGAAGGACTTGAAGAACGGCGGGCTGTACGTGGCCGAACCGGGCGAGAACAGCGACTGGTACGCCTTGCGCACGGGAAGCCGGAACCGCTTGCCCCGGTCCGGACGGCTGCCGGTGCCCAGCAGCCCCGCGACCCACCGCATCCGGCGCGTCACCCGGGCCGGCGCGCCCGGCGCGCGGGTCGGTCCGATGCCGAGCCGTTCGGCGATCACCGCCGCCGCCTCCGCCTCGGTCAGCGAGAAGAACCGGCGCAGCCGCGTCCGCCGCCCGTACAGCGCGCTGTAGAAGGCGAGAGAGTCGCCGCGCAGCGGGTAGCAGCGGAAGTCCGCCTCGGTGACCCCGGCGACGTCCACCCGGGGGATGGTGTGGGTGGCGTGCGTGAACGCCCCGCCGCCGCCCGCCACCACGTACTGCAGGGTGCGGCCGTCCTCCAGCCGCACCGGGTAGCGCTGGTAGTTGTGGATGTCGCCGCCTATCGCGGCCACGTAGCGGTGCGCCGGGTCGCGGACGATGTCGTCGACGGTGCCGCCGCCGTCGATCGGGCACGGGTGGTGCTCGCCGTCCACGTACAGGGGCGAGCCGGTCACGAGGATCTTCGGGCGCGGATCGCGGGACACCTCCCGCAGCCACGCGCCCTGCTCGGCGTCGATCGTGCCGAGCAGCCCGGTGTCGATGCCGACGATCCGTACCGGACCCGCGTCGATCGCCCAGTACGGTCCCGGCTGCACGGCACGCTGGGCGGGGGAGGAGCGCAGCTTGCGCGCCTCGTCCAGCCGCGCGCCGTCGCCGGGGCGGGGCCGGTGCCACAGCAAGGAGCGCAGCCAGGCCCGGCTGAGCGGGCGTGGCGCGGGGGCGGGCGGCAAGGGCGGGGCGTCGTCGCAGAAGACCCGCATGAAGCCGGCCAGGTCCTCGTACCAGTCGTGGTTGCCGGGTATCGCGTAGATCGGCGCCTGGTAGTCCCGGTACGGCTGGAAGAACTTGGGGCCGTAGTCGTCGGCGCTGCCCACCGGGTAGATGACGTCGCTGGCGAGCACGGCGAAGGCGGTGTCCCGGCCCTCCTCCAAGAGGCCCGGCACGACCGCGTACTGGGGGTCGCCGCCCTCGCCGGTGTCGCCGATGACCAGGAAGGAGAACCGGTCCGGGTCGTCGCGCCGGACGACCCGGTCGGCGGGCGCCCCGGCCGCCGACCGCTGGGTCGTCCAGCGCGCCCGGACCTCACCGGTGGGGTCACCGAACCAGGAGGCCAGGACGCCGTTGCGGGCGGCCCACAGCATTCTCGGGTCCAGCCAGGAGATCTTCTCGGTCTGGCGCGGCATCAGCCGCGGGTACTCACCGCGTTCGGAGGCGCCCCAGCCGGCGCCCTCGGCGGTGTCGCGTGAGGAGTCGGACACCGGTGCACGGTAACAACGGTGCCCGGAGCGCGCGGTGGCCGGGGCGCTCGGTCAATCCCTTTGCCGGGCCGCCGACTTCATGATTCGGGACGGAAGGTGCGCTCCAGCAGGCCGAGCAGCTCCGTCCAGTGACGTTCGTCCGCCTTCTCGTCGTAGGACTCCGTGTCGGACTGGGTGAAGCCGTGCCGGGCCCCGGTGTACACCTCGCAGCGGTGCCGGACACCGGCGTCCGTCAGGGCCTGCTCCAGCCGCTCGATCTGCTCCGGCGGCAGGGACGGGTCCTGGTCGGCGTGGCCCAGATACACCTCGGCCGTGATCCGTGCGGCCGCCAGGTGCGGGCTGTCCGGGGCGTCCGTCGCCAGCCGGCCGCCGTGGAAGCCCGCCACGGCCGCCACCCGGTCCGGGAAGGCGCCGGCCGCACGCAGCGCCAGGCCCGCGCCCATGCAGTAACCGACGAGGGCCGCCGGGCCCTCGGCCGCCTCCGGCCGCCCGGCGAGCCACGCGAGATACGCCCCCGCGTCACCCGCCGCCCGCTCCGGCGTCAACTCCTCCAGCGCCGGTGCCAGCTGACGGAACACCTCCGCCCGCGCCCCGGCGTCGACGAACGCGGGCACGTCGACCACCGGAGCGGGTCCCCGCCGGTGGAAGAGGTTCGGCACCAGCACCGTGTACCCGGCCGCCGCCAGCCGGTCGGCCGCCTCCCGCACCCGCGGACGCAGACCGAACGCGTCCGTGAAGCAGAGCACCGCCGGCCGGGGCGTGCCGTCCGCACGACGCGCCAGGTACGCGTCCGCCGTGCCGTCGTCCGTCGGGACCTGGACCTCGGTTCCCCGCACGTGCGTCATCCGTGCGTCCCTCCCGTCACTCGAAGCGCGAGACGTCGCCCGCGCCCACCCGTACGATCTCCGCCTCGCCGCCGGAGAAGTCGATCACCGTGGTCGGTTCGGTGCCGCAGTCGCCGGAGTCCAGCACCGCGTCCACCTCGTGGTCGAGGCGGTCCTTGATCTCCCAGCCCTGGGTCATCGGCTCGTCCTCGCCGGGCAGCAGCAGCGTGCTGGACAGCAGCGGCTCGCCGAGTTCCGCCAGCAGCGCCTGGGTGACCACGTGGTCGGGGATGCGCACGCCCACGGTCTTCTTCTTGGGGTGCTGCAGCATGCGCGGCACCTCCTTGGTCGCGGGCAGGATGAACGTGTAGCGGCCCGGCGTCGACGCCTTGACCGCGCGGAAGACGTCGTTGTCGATCCGTACGAACTGGCCGAGCTGCGCGAAGTCCCGGCACACCAGCGTGAAGTGGTGCCGGTCGTCCAGCTTGCGGATGGTGCGGATGCGGTCGGTGCCGGTGCGGCTGCCCAGACGGCAGCCGAGCGCGTAGCAGGAGTCCGTGGGGTACGCGATCAGGGCGTCGTCGCGGATGGCGGCGGCGATCTGGCCGATGGTGCGCGGCTGGGGGTTGTCGGGGTGCACGTCGAAGTACTTGGCCATTCACCGAGCTTAAGCCGACCGCGGCCCGGCATCGTGCGCACCGGTGCGGCGTCACCCGCAGGAGCACGGGGTCCGTCGCGCCGGGATGAGCCACGCCCACGTGTGGGGTAACGTCCCCCGTCCGGGCCAAGGCGGCGAGGGAGACGAGGGGAAGGCCGAGGTGACAGGCCGAAAGGACGCGGGGCGGGGGACGACGGAGACCGGCGGGCGCCCCGGCTGGGCGCGCGAACTGCTCGAGCATCTGCGGCCCGCGGGGCGGGACGTCCGCAGGGTCGTCGACTGGCTGGCCGGGGCGGTGGCTGCGGAGGTGGCCCTGCGCGACGCCGACGGCGGCCTGCTGGCCGGGACGCCACTGCCGCTGGACGAGTCCGTCGCCGCCGACGTCGCCTCCGGCCGGATCGCCTCGGCCGCCTGGGACGGCGACGGACGCCACCAGCGCCTGGTACGCGTCGGACACCCCTCGGGGGGCTGCGTGCTGGCCGTGTCCCGCGGGGCGCCGTTCGACCGGGACGCCTCCGACGTCGTCACCCACACCGCCCAGGTGATCGAGGTGCTGCTCACCGTCCACGAGACCCGGGCGGCCGGTGTCCGGCTCCGGCGGGCCACCTCCGACCTGCGGCTGGCCATCCTTCAGTTGCTGATGGTCGAGGACACGGTCTCCGCGCGCCGGGTCGCCTCGGGGCTCTGGCCGGGCCTGCTGGACGCCGAGACCGCCTGCGTCTACGTCATGGAGTCCGACCCCGCCGTACGGGACCGGCTGGCCGCCGAGTGCATCGAGCGCACCCGCGAGGAGGCGCTGGTCGTGCGGTGCCCGGCCGTGGACGGCCATGTGATCGTCCTCAGCCCGCGCGAGGCCACCGCCGCCGACCTGCGGTCCGTGGCGGAGAGCCACCCGGACATCTTCGTCGGGGGCAGCGTGTGGCAGAGCCTGGCGCGTACCGCCACCGCCTACGGACAGGCCGTCAGCGCCCTGGCCGTGGCCCGTTTCCGGCCCGACAAGACGGCCGTGTACGCCGAGCGCACCCACCCCGAGCGGCTGATGGACCCCGCCGCCCTGCGCACCTGGGCGGCGCGGGTGCTGCGCCCGCTCGACGCGCTGCCCCACCACACCCGCGCGGAGCTGATCGCCACCACCCGGCTCGGCCTGGAGTTCACCGCCGTCAGCACCGCGAAGATCCTGGGCGTCAGCCGGAACACCGTGCGCGCCCGCATGGACCGCGTGGAGTCCATGCTCGGGGTCGACTTCGACGACGTCACCGTGCGCGCCGTCGTGCACCTGGCGCTGCACACCCAGATCAACCTGCTGGACGGTCAGGGCACCGCGGGCTCCCGGGGGAGCTCCCGGCGCCTCGCCGAGCTGCTGTCCTCCCCCGGCGTCGCCGGCTGGGCGCGGGAACTGCTGGACCGGCTGGACCCCGACCCCCGCAACGTCCGCCGCACCCTGCGCACCTGGATCGCCGAGGGCGCCAACGCCGAGCGGGCCGCGCAGACCCTCGGCGTCCACGCCCAGACCGTGCGCGAGCACGTACGCAGCGCCGAACCGGTCCTGGAACGCCAACTGCTGGCCGCGGGGACCGATCTGTACGAGGTGGCCCTGGCCCATCTGGCGCTCGGTGACCTGGACCGGCCGCCGCTCGCGGGGGAGTGAACCGGGCGTTTCGGACTCACTTGTGCACGGGTGAGTGCCGCGGCCCGCGCAGCGGGCACGGGTGCGATACACAGACCGGTCCCGCGTTGCATAGTTTCGAGCCACGGCGGGGGCACGACCGGAACGGGGGACCGGTCGCGCCCCCGCCTCGTGGTGTGCCCGCCTCCGGCCCGGGTACCCGGCCGCCGCTATGAGGCCCGCCTCCGGCGCGGCGGATTGGGGCGGGCGGTGGACGAGCAACGCGAGGGGAAGATCCCCATGACCAGTGACACCGAGACCGGCGACGTCACCGGCACGAAGGACAAGGACTACAACCTCGTCTGGTACGTCGAGGCGTGCCTGAGCAACGCGCTCCGTCTGGAGAGCTACATCCAGGACGCGGAGCGGGCGAACGACACCGAGGTCGCCGATCTGTTCCGCAAGGCCCAGGCGGACAGCCGCAAGGGTGCCGAACTGGGCAAGGAACTGCTGCGCGCCCGCCTGGGCGGCGGCTGAGCACCCCGGCAGGCAGGCCCGGGCACCGCGTACGGCGGTGCCCGGGCCTCGACCGTGTCCGCGACCGCCCGCCACCCAGGGCTGCCGGCAGGGCCCGGCCGTCGAGCCGGCTCTCGTCCGCGCCGTCACCCTCCGCCGCGCTCCGGTCGCCGCCCGTGGCGAACGGGGGCAGCATGGCCCTCGTACGCACGCCACCGGCGGGACGTGACCGGTGGCCGGGCGCCCGTTCGTCCGGCCGTCGCCGCGAACGGGTCCACGGACGCGTGAATGACGCCGCGGCGCCGGGTACCCGGGCCGCCCGCCAGGAACCGGCCGACGGCCCGGAGGCAGCCGCGCCCCGGCCCGTCACCGGCCATGAACAGCAGTGCAAGGAGCCCCACGATCATGACGGACGTTTCGAGCCAGGGCCCCGCTGCCGGCGACGACCGCAAGGTACTCACCAACCGGCAGGGCCATCCGGTCTACGACAACCAGAACCAGCGCACCGTGGGCTCGCGCGGCCCGGCCACGCTGGAGAACTACCAGTTCCTGGAGAAGATCAGCCACTTCGACCGGGAGCGCATCCCCGAGCGCGTCGTGCACGCCCGCGGCGTCACCGCGTTCGGCTACTTCGAGGCGTACGGCAAGTGGGGCGACGAGCCGATCTCCCGCTACACCCGCGCCAAGCTCTTCCAGGAGGCGGGCAAGCGCACCGACCTCGCCGTCCGCTTCTCCACCGTCATCGGCGGCCGGGACTCCGCCGAGACCGCCCGCGACCCCCGCGGCTTCGCGGTGAAGTTCTACACCGAGGACGGCAACTGGGACCTCGTCGGCAACAACCTGGGCGTCTTCTTCATCCGGGACGCCATCAAGTTCCCGGACGTCATCCACGCCCTCAAGCCCGACCCGGTCACCTTCGAGCAGCAGCCGCGCCGCATCTTCGACTTCATGTCGCAGACGCCCGAGTGCATGCACATGCTGGTCAACCTGTTCAGCCCGCGCGGCATCCCCTCGGACTACCGCCACATGCAGGGCTTCGGCGTGAACACCTACAAGTGGGTCAACGCCGAGGGCGAGACCAAGCTGGTCAAGTACCACTGGATGCCCAAGCAGGGTGTGCGCTCCATGACCGAGGAGGACGCGGCGAACGTCCAGGCGCAGTCCCTCGGCCACGCCACCAAGGACCTGTACGAGGCCGTGGAGCGCGGCGAGCACCCCGAGTGGGAGCTTCTCGTCCAGACGATGGACGACCACGAGCACCCGGAGCTGGACTTCGACCCGCTGGACGACACCAAGACCTGGCCCGAGCAGGACTTCCCGCCGAAGCCGGTGGGCAAGATGGTGCTCAACCGGATGCCGGACAACTTCTTCGCCGAGAACGAGCAGATCTCCTTCGGCACCGGTGTCCTCGTCGACGGCCTGGACTTCTCCGACGACAAGATGCTCGTCGGCCGGACCTTCTCCTACAGCGACACCCAGCGCTACCGGGTCGGCCCCAACTACCTGCAGTTGCCGGTCAACCAGGCCAAGAACGCCGAGGTGCGCACCAACCAGCGCGACGGCCTGATGGCCTACCACCAGGACGGCGGCGGGGAGAACCCGCACGTCAACTACGAGCCGTCGATCACCGGCGGGCTGCGCGAGGCCCAGTACCCGACGCACGACGAGCAGGGTCCGGAGATCCGGGGCCGCGTCACCCGCAAGCGCATCGAACGCACCAACGACTACACGCAGGCGGGGCAGCGCTACCTGCTGATGGAGGACTGGGAGCGCGACGACCTGGTCAAGAACTTCGTCGGCCAGCTCTCGCAGTGCGACCGGCCGGTCCAGGAGCGCATGGTGTGGCACTTCCTGCTCGTCGAGAACGACCTCGGCCGCCGGGTCGGCGAGGGGCTCGGCATCGTGCCGGAGGACGTCGCCCACCTGGAGCCGCTGGCGAGCCAGGACCTGTCCGACGACGACCGCAAGCGGCTCGCCAACCTCGGTGACAACCCGCCGCGCGACGTGGAGGGGCTCACCATGACCCACTGCGTCCCCGACGAGCGGCACGTGGTGACCCGCTGAGAGGTCACCGGGACAGCGCCGAGCGGGCCGCGTCGAGCGCCTGCTCGGCGTAGCCCCGCCCGAACAGCACGGCGTGCACCAGCAGCGGGAACAGCTGGTGCACGCCGACGCGTGCGCTCCGGCCGTCCGCCAGGGGTGCCACGTCCTGGTAGCCGTCGAGCACCGCGTCCAGCAGCGGACAGCCGAACAGCTCCAGCATCGCCAGGTCGGTCTCCCGGTGCCCGCCGTGGGCCGCCGGGTCGATCACCCGCACCGTCCCGTCGGCACCCCACAGCACGTTGCCGTTCCACAGGTCGCCGTGCAGCCGCGCGGGCGGCTCGGCGGGCCCGGCCAGCTCCGGCAGCCGCGCGCAGACCCGCTCGACCAGCGCCGCCTCACCGGGCGTCACCGTGCCCTGGTCGACCGCCCGCCGCAGATACGGCAGCACCCGGTGTCCGGCGTACCAGCCGGGCCAGTCGTCGCCGGTGACGTTGCGCATCGGCGCCCGCCCGATGAACGCCTCCACCGGTCCGCCCGGCGGGGGTGCCCCGAACGCGGGGGCGCCCGCCGCGTGCAGGGCCGCGAGGTCCCGCCCGAAGCGGACGGCCGCCTCCCGGCCGGGCCGGCCCTCCGCCACCCGGTCCAGCACCAGCCACCGGCCCTCGTGGCCGTGCAGCCGCGGCACCGGCGGCGTGCCCGCCGCGGCCAGCCAGCGCAGCCCCGCCGCCTCGGCGCGCGCCGCCTGCGCGCCCTCGGTCCGCTTCACGACCACCGGCGGACCGTCGTCCAGGGCGACCTCGGTGAGCGCGCCGGACAGCGCCCGCACACCGGTCACCGCCCGCGCGGTCAGCCGCGCCGCCACCTCCCGGGGACCGTCCGTGGCGGGCGCGGGCGACGACGACAGGGGCATGGGCGGCTCCTCACCTTCGACACGGTCCGGCCCAGCGTACGAGCCGGGCGCGGCGGCGGCCGCTCACGCGGGACGGTGAAAAACCGGCACCGCCCGATGGAACGGCTCCGTGCCGGGGGAGCACTGGACATATGACCAGTTCATCGTTGCAGCGCACCCTCATCCTGCCCGCCTCACTCTGCGAACAGGCCGCACAGCACCTGGAGCAGGCCGCCCGGCGGACGGTCGACGGAGCGGGGATCCCGCTGAAGGCGTTCCGCACGGCCGCCGACAGCGACTACACCCTCCCGGTCTCCGTGGTCGAACAGGCGGCGGGCTGCCTGCTGGTCCTGGCCACCGAGACCGCGCAGAGCGTACGGCCCTCGGCCCTGCGCGCCACCATCGGCGTCGCCCTGTGCCTGCGCGACGCCGTCGAGGCGACCCGTCAGCCCGCTCTCACCACCCGGTTCTGGTGACCGCACGCCGCATGTTCCCCGCCTCTCGGGGAACCCGGCGCACCGCCCCCTCCCCACCTCAGGAGTAGGACATGAGTCTGTTGCGCGTCCTCGGCCGGCCCATGCTGGCGTCGATGTTCATCGCGGGCGGGCTGGATTCCGTCCGCCACCCGGATCGCGTCTCCCCCCTCGCCGAGCCCGTCGTACGGCCCGTCGCCGGCCGGATCTCCCTGGTGCCCGATCGCACCGAGGACTCCGTGCGTCTGAACGGCGCCGTCCAGGTCGTCGGAGGCCTGCTGCTGGCCACCGGACGGCTGTCCCGTCCGGCCGCCCTCGCGGTCGCCCTCACCCTGGTGCCGACGACGCTGGCCGCACACCGGTTCTGGGAGGAGGAGGATGCCGACCAGAAGGCCCAGCAGCGCATCCACTTCCTGAAGAACCTGTCCATGCTGGGCGGTCTGCTGATCGCCGCGGACGACACCGGCTCCGCCCCCTCGATGCTGTGGCGCGGGCGGCACGCCGCCCACAGCCTCGGCCGTGACGCCCGCGTCGCCCGGCGGGCCTTCAAGGCCGGTGCCGGCCCCGGCGTGGCCGCCGGACGCGCCCGGGCCAAGCTGTCCCGCTGACCGTCCCCGAGGAGGCCCGGGACGGCGGGTGAGGGACCGGTCGCGAAAAGCGACCGGTCCCTGTTCTCCGCGTTTCAAACCTCACTGTGAGCAAGCGCACTCGGGCGGCTAAGTGCCGCCGGACACTGCCTGGTTGACGTCTTCCGTAGCGCACGGTGCGCCCCGTCCGGAAAGGACTCGGGGGTCCCTTCTGCCACGATGGGCCGCGCCCCTTTCCGGCGACGGGAACCACCGCGCAGCGTTGCCGGTCTCGGCCTCCCGCGCCCACTCAGCCGAGCCCCCCGCGGGCTCCTCCCCGAGTAGCGCACCGTGTCTTCCTCCCCCACCTCCGCCCCGGCCGGGTCCCGGTCGCCCTGGCGTTCCCTGCGGCATCGCAGCATGCGCTGGTGGTCCGTGGCGAACTTCGTGTCCAACGCCGGTACGTGGATGCAGCTCACCGTGCAGAACCTGCTGGTCCTCCAGATCACCGGTTCCGCCGCGGCCACGGGTCTGTCCATGTCCGTACAGGCGGCCCCGGCGCTCCTCATGAGCGTCCTCGGCGGCGCGGCCGTCGACCGGTGGCCGCGGAAGGTGACGGCCGCCGTCAGCCAGGCCCTGCTGGCCGTGATCGCGTTCACCACCGCCACCCTGGTGGCGCTGGGCCGGCTCGACATGACCACCCTGATGGTGCTGGCCGCCGTCACCGGCATGGTCGCCACCGTCGACAACCCGGCCTGCGCCTTGCTGGGCAACGACCTCGTCCCCGCCGAGGACGTGCCCTCCGCCATCGGCGTGGGCGCGCTGGTCTTCAACGCGGGCCGGCTCGCGGGCGCCGCGCTCGCCGGTGTGACGGTCGGCTTCCTCGGCACCGCCGCCGCCTACTTCGCCAACGGCTTCTCCTTCCTGTTCGTGACGGCGGTCATCCCCTTCCTGCGCCCGGCGGCGGGCGCGGTACGGCAGGTCGTCGAACGCGGCGGCCGGCCGGTGCGGTCGAACATGTCCGTCCGCGAGGGCCTCGCCTTCTTCGCCCGCCGGCCGCGGCTGCTCGCGCTCGCCGGGGTCACCGGCATCAGCGCGGTGTTCGGCCGCAACTACGGGCTCACCCTGGCCGTCCTCGTCACCGGTCCGCTCGCGGGTGGGGCGGGCGCCTTCGGCACGGTGTCCACCGTCCTCGCGGCCGGCGGCATCGTCGGCGCGGTGCTGGGGGCGCGGCTGCGGCGGCCCTCCGTACGGCTGGTCGGCGCCCTCGCGGCGACCGGCGCGCTGCTCCAGATCGTGGCCGGCCTGTCGCCCTCCCTGGCGGTGCTGTTGGTCCTGGTCCTCCCCATGGCCGTCGTGGAGTCCGTCTCCGACACGGCCGGCACGGCGGTCCTACAGACCGACCCGCCCGCCCATCTGCGCGGACGCGTGCTGGGCGTGTGGGGCTCCGTCGGCACCGTGTGGAGCCTGGGCGGCCCACCGGCCCTCGGCCTCCTGATGGAACTCGCCGGCCCACGCGGTGCGCTGATCACCGGCGGGGTGGTCATCGCCGTGTCGATCACGGCGGGCCACTTCCTCCACCGTCACCGCACGCTCGCGACCTCGGTCACGCTGCCCACGAAGGACACGGTGCCCCAGCCGGCCCTGCAAACGGCGGCCTGACGCCGGGCCCCCTTCCCGGACACGGTGCTGAAACCCCCTCCAGGGGCGCGGGGAACCGCGCGAAAGGGAGTCCGAGGGACGGAGTCTCTGAAACTCGGTGACCGGCGTCACCGGATTCGGGGGCTCCGCCCCCGGACCCCCGTCGCGCGGTTCCCCGCGCCCCTCAGGGGCGCGAGCGAGCGGCACCTCGAGAAGCGGAGCCGTCAAAGCGCGCGGTGGCGGCGCACCCCCATGGGGCGCGGGGAACTGCGCGGACGGCACCCTCAGGAAGCGGAGCCGTCAAAGCGCGCGGTGGCGGCGCACCCCCATGGGGCGCGGGGAACTGCGCGGACGGCACCCTCGAGAAGCGGAGCCGTCAAAGCGCGCGGTGACGGCACACACCCAAGGGGCGCGGGGAACTGCGCGAGCGGGACCGGCGTCGCCGGATTCGGGGGCTCCGCCCCGGAAGGGCGCTACCCTTCCGTCGGCTTCAGAGCCACCCTCACCGCATCGGCAGCCCGCTGCGCGAGCAGCGTGGTCGAGCGGCCGTCGAGGTACGGGAGGACCACCGCCTGCCCACCCCACGTACGCAGCACCTCCGCCTCCGGCAGGTCCTGGACGGAGTAGTCGCCGCCCTTGACCCACACGTCGGGACGCAGGCGCCCCAGGATCTCCTCCGGCGTGTCCTCCTCGAAGACCACCACCGCGTCCACGCTGCCCAGCGCGGCCAGCACCTTCGCCCGGTCCGCCGCCGGTGTCAGCGGGCGGCCCGGGCCCTTGCGGCGGCTCACGGAGTCGTCGGAGTTCAGGCAGACGATAAGGCAGTCGCCGATCCGCCGGGCGCTCTCCAGCAGCCCCACGTGACCGGCGTGCACCAGGTCGAAGCAGCCGCCCGTGGCCACCACCGTCCCGCCGCGCGCCCGTACCGCCCGCGCCAGCTCGAACGCGTCGGCGGCCGGGTCCTGCGCGGGGACCGGCGCGACCGGCGTGTGCCACAGGTCCGGGTTGCCCGCGCCGCCCGCCGCGACGAACGCGGCGGCCTCGGCCACCGCCCGCTGCAACGCCTCCTCCGGCAGCAGCCCGTCCGCCAGCGCGGCGACGGTCGTCGCGGCGAAGCAGTCGCCCGCGCCGCACGGGTCGCCGTCCGCGTGGAAGGGCGCCGGGATCAGCATCGGCGTGCCGCCGCCCGGCCGGGTCAGCAGCACCCCGCGGTCGCCGAGCGTCACGGCGACGCCCGCCGCCCGCCAGCGCTCGGCGAGTTCCGTACCGCGTTCGGCGAAGGCGCCCAGGGACGCGCCCGACACCCCGGGCGTGCCCGCGCACAGCGCGACCGCCTCGCCCGCGTTGGGCGTGACCAGCCGCGCCCCCGCCACCGGCGTCTCGCCCCTGGGATGCGGGTCCCACACCAGCGGGGTGCGCCGGGCGACCTCCTCCAGGTGCGGGCGCACCGCGCCGGCGGTGTGCCGGCCGTAGTCCGCGACGAGGACCGCGTGCGCGCCGGCCAGCGCCTCGCGCACCGCCTCGTCCGGCTTGCCCGGCGTGCCGCCGCCCCGGTCGATGCGCACCAGCGGCCGTCCGCCCGCCAGCACCCGTGTCTTCACCGGCAGCGTGCCGTGCAGCGGCAGCTCCAGCAGCCGTACCCGCCCGCTGAGTTGCTGGCGTACGGCCTCGCTCGCGGGGTCGTCGCCGAGCGCGGTCACCAGGACCACGTCCCGGCCGCCCCGGGCCGCGAGCGCGGCGGCCAGCCCGGCCCCGCCCGGATGCCGGTGGTCGCCGGTGACGTCGACGACCGGGGCGGGCGCGTCCGGGGCCAGCCGGGTCGCGACGCCCTCGATGTCCTCGTCGAGCAGGACGTCACCCACCACCACCAGCGGCTTGGGACCGGTCATGTCAGCCTCCCGGGAACAGCAGCCACGGCCGGCGCCGGGGGCGCGGACACGGCGGCGTCGAAACACTCGCAGAGCAGGTGCACGGCGACCAGGTGGGTCTCCTGCACGGTCGCGGAGGAGGCGGCCGTCACGCACAGCGCCTCGTCGGCGGCCTCCATCAGCGGGTTGGGTCCCGGCCCGGTGAGCGCCCACACCTCCAGACCGGCGCGGCGGGCCGCCACCGCGGCGGCGATGAGGTTGGAGCTGCGCCCGGAGGTGGACAGCAGCATCAGGACGTCACCGGGACGTCCGTGCGCGTCGACCTGACGGGCGTAGACGTGGTCGAAGCCGTAGTCGTTGCCGATGGCGGTGACGCTGGAGGTCTCCGCGTGCAGCGCGAGCGCCGAGTAGGCGCGCCGCTCGCGCCGGTAGCGGCCGACCAGTTCGGCGGTGAGGTGCTGGGCCTGGGCGGCGCTGCCGCCGTTCCCGGCGGCCAGCAGCCGGCCGCCGCCGGAGAGGACGGTGGCGAGCCGGCCGCCCCAGTCGGCGATCCGGGGCAGACCGTGCCGGCGGAGACCGTCGAGGGCCTCCTGGAGGGACCGGCAGTGCAGACGGGCGGCGTCGAGCGCGGGGTTTTCGGTCATGGTGTGTCGGGCGCGCCGCCCTCCGGGGACGGCGACGGCACCCGCACCTCCTTCCAACGTCGGACGTCGGCGGGCCGGTCCCGGCCGGCGGTTCAGCCGGTCCGGGTCACGGCCGGCTCGGTGTCGAGGACCTCGCAGTACGCCGCCTCCGTGGCCGCGGCGACCCGCGGCCATCCGTAACGGCTGAGCACCCGGCGGCGGCCGGCCGCCCCACGGGCCTCCCGGGCCGTCGGGTCGGCGAGCAGACCCGCCACGGCACGGGCCAGCGCCTCCGGGTCGCCCGGCGGGACCAGCCGCCCGGTGCCCGGGTCGGCGACCGTGTCGAGCTGGCCGCCGACCGCGCTGGCCACCACGGGACGGCCGCAGGCCATGGCCTCCAGCGGGACGATGCCGAAGGGCTCGTAGTCGGCGGGGCACAGCACCACGTCGGCGGAGCGCAGCAGCGCGGGAACCCGCTCCGCGTCCACCCCGCCGAGGAAGCGGACCCGGTCGGCGACCCCGGCGTCCCGGGCGACGGCACGCAGTCGGCGTACCTCCGGGTCGTCGTCGAGCCGCTCCGCCGGGGGACCGCCCGCCACCAGCAGCTCGGTCTCGGGCAGCCGGGCCAGCGCGGCCACCGAGACGGCCGCGCCCTTGCGGGGCACCAGCCGCCCCAGCTGGACCAGCCGGTGGCGGTGCGGGCCGCGCGGCCGGCGCCGGCCGAGTGGAGTGAACCGGTCGGTGTCGACGCCGCACGGCACGACACCGATCCGGTGGGCCGGCACGCCCATCCGGACCAGCTCGGCGACCTCGTCGCGGCAGGTGGCGACGACCCGGTCGCAGCCGAGGCCCACCTCGATCTCACAGCCGATCCGCTCCGGGGGGCTGGTGTCGGCGTCGCCCTGGTGCCGGCGCTTCACCGTGCCCAGCGCGTGGAAGGTGTGCAGCAGCGGCAGGCCCAGTTCCCGGGTCGCGCCCAGCGAGGCCAGTCCGGACATCCAGTAGTGGGAGTGGACCACGTCCGGGGTGCGGGCCCGCCACTCCCGGACCAGCCGGCGCCCGAACTCGTCCATGTACGGCAGCAGCCGGTCCTTGGGGACGGGCTCGGCGGGACCGGCGGTGACGTGGTGCACCTCGACGCGCTCGCTCAGCCGCACCCGGTCCGGCAGCCCGGGCGCGTCGCGGCGGGTGTGCACCGTGACCCGGTGTCCCCGGTCGGCGAGCGCCGCGGCCAGGGCGGCGACGTGGACGTTCTGTCCGCCGGCGTCCACCCCGCCGAGGGCGGCGAGGGGACTGGCGTGCTCCGAGACGAGCGCGACGGACAGCACGCCCGGGGGGACTGGGGCGAAGTCCGCGGTCATGGGCTCACCTCCGTGATCGGTCGCGGCGGGGGTGCGGACACCACCGCCCGCGGATCGGGTTCCGGCCGCGGGTGCGGCCGGGCGCGTGCCGGCGAGGGGCCGTCGCGGGCCGGGGACGGTCGCCGGGTCATGTGCGGAGCCGTTCGCCGGACGGCGCGGAGGGCGCCGGAGCCCGGTGCGCGGCCCGGCGCCGGTGCGCCGAGGGGGCGCGGTGCAGGATCTGCCCGCGCAGCCAGTGCCAGGTCGCGGCCGCCGGGACGAGTGTGCTGGTGAGCGCCATGGTGACGATCTCGTCCCGGGTGCGCGGGCCGGGAAGGGTCCGGGCGAGCGTGAACTCGGCGGTGCCCGCCAGCCAGCCGGCGGCGCAGACGGACGCCGCCCGCGGGCGGCCGGCCAGCGCGAACACCGCCGCGGCGAGCCCGGCCGAGGCCGTCGCGAGGTGCAGCGGGAGACGGCCGCGCGGCGCGTCGGCCCGCCGCCACCAGTCGCGGCCGTGCAGCCGGGTCATCAGCACGTCGTCCGCGTTGCCCGCCTGGAGCCTTACGGAGACCATCCGGTCCGCCGGCCGCACCGGATGGGTGGTGGTGCGCCGCCCCTCCGCCAGCGTCCAGCCGGCGTCGAGCATCCGCAGCGCCAGGTCGGCGTCCTCCCGGAAGGCCCTGCGGAACCGTTCGTCGAAGCCGCCGACGGCCTCCAGGGCGCGGCGCCGGTACGCCATGTCGGCGGTGATCCAGCGGGCCGTGGCCAGCCCGGCGACGTTGCGCTCCCAGTCGGTGGGCGCCCGGTCCGCGGGCAGCGGCACCTCGATCCGGGCGGTGATCCCGGCGGTCGCGACGCTCGCCCCGGCGAGGTCGAGCGCCAGGTCGTCGGCCCAGGTGGGGCCGGGAACCACGTCGTCGTCGAGGAAGACGATCCACGGCGCGTCCCCGGCGGCCCGCAGGCCGGTGTTGCGGGCGGCGGCCGGACCGCGCGCCTTGCCGGGCACCACGACGGTGCGGGAGCGCAGGGACGGCGGGACGGCAGCGGTCAGCGGTACGGCCGGGTCCCGGCGGTCGTCCACCAGCACGACCCGCGCCGGGAGCGGCCCGTCCGACTCGGCCAGCGCCCGCAGACACGGGGCGAGTGACTCCCGGCCCAGCGTCGGCACGACCACCGCGTACTCCCCGGCGGGAGCGGCCGGCCCGGTCATCGCGGGTCCCCTTCCCCGAGGGTGCCGCCCGTGCCGTCGGTGTCGCCCCTGTCGGCCGTGTCGAAGAGCGTGCCGCGCCGCACCGCGTACGGGCCGATCGCCAGCAGGTCCACGGGGGAGGAGCCGAAGCACTCCAGGGCGTCGCGCGGGTCGTCCACCATGGGCCGGCCCGCCGTGTTGAGGCTGGTGTTGACCACGACGGGCAGCCCGGTCAGCCGCTCGAACTCCTGCAGCATCCGCGCCAGCAGCGGCTGGCGCGCCGGGTCGACCGTCTGGATGCGGGCGGTGCCGTCGACGTGCACCACGGCGGGCACGCGGTCCCGCCAGGCGGGCGTCACGTCGTGCACGAACAGCATGTACGGGCTCGGCAGCGGCCCGTCGAAGATCTCCGCCGCCCGGTCGGCGAGCACCATCGGCGCGACCGGCCGGAACTGCTCGCGGCCCTTGACGTCGTTGAGCCGCTCCAGGTTCCCGGCGTGCCCGGGGTGGGCGAGCAGCGAACGGTGGCCGAGCGCCCGGGGGCCGTACTCGCTGCGCCCCTGGAACCAGGCCACGATGCCGTTGTCCGCCAGCGCCCGGGCCACGGTGACGGCGATGTCCGCGGGCTTCTCGCAGGGCACGGCGGCCGTCTTCAGCCACGCGCCCAGTTCCGCGTCGGACCAGTCCCGGCCGAGGTCGGCGCCGGTCATGGCCTCCGGCGCGTCGCCGGCCCCGGCGGACAGCAGCAGGGCGCCGCCGAGGGCGGTCCCCGCGTCCCCGGCCGCGGGCTGCACCCACACCCGGGAGAAGGGACCCTCCCGCGCGATACGGGAGTTGGCTACGCAGTTCAGCGCCACACCCCCGGCGAGGGTCAGCACGGAGTCGTGGGTACGGCCGTGCAGCCAGCGCACCAGGTCCAGCAGCGTCTCCTCCAGTACGGCCTGCGCGCTCGCGGCGACGTCGGCGTGGTCCTGGGTCCACGGCTCGTCCGGGCCGCGCGGGGCGCACAGTTCGGCCCAGGGCACCCCGGTGGCGTGGAAGCCGCCGTCGCCGGTCGGGTACACGTACCGGCGCAGTTCGGACAGCATGCGCGGGGTGCCGTGGGAGGCGAGCGCCATCACCTTGAACTCGTCGGAGGAGCGCAGGAAGCCGAGGTGCTCGGTGAGTTCCTCGTAGACCAGGCCCAGCGAGTGGGGGAGGTCCTGCGCGCGCAGCGGTTCGAGGCGGGCGCCCACGCGGCGCGCGGCGAGGTGCGAGGCGCGTTCGCCGCGGCCGTCCAGCACCAGCACCGAGCAGCTCTCGGCGTCCGGGGCGGCGTACGCGCCGGAGGCGGCGTGCGCCATATGGTGCGGCACGAAGCGGACGGTCTCGGAATCGAGGCCGGGCAGCGCGGTGCGCAGGAAGCCCGGCGCCTCCCGCGCGTAGGTGAGCCGCAGGTGGTCCCAGGGGTCGTCGAGACCCATCGCGTCGGCGGGCCGGGCGAGCGCCGGGTCGAAGGAGTAGGCGACCGCGTCGAGGTCCTGGGGCCGCAGCCCGGCCCGCTTCAGGCACCAGGCGGCGGCCTTCTCGGGCAGCTCCCACGCGGAGAAGGGCAGCGGGCGCTTGCCGTGCTTGCGCCGGGAGAACCGCTCCTCCTCCGCGGCGGCGACGGTACGGCCGTCGATCACCAGGGCGGCCGCGGGGTCGTGGAACAGGGCGTTGATGCCGAGGATGCGCATGGCGGACGGACCTTTCGCGGATCGGGGCGGCGGCCGTGCGGGCAGCCGGGTCCTTGAGGCCGGCGGGGAAGGACGGCTCAGGTGCCGGTTCCCTCGGCGCGGAACCAGTCGATCGTGCGGCGCAGGCCCTCCTCGGTGCCCACCAGCGGCTCCCAGCCGAGCTTGTCGCGGGCCAGCGTGATGTCGGGGCAGCGCACGGCCGGGTCGTCCACCGGGCGCTCGATGTAGCGGACGTCGGAGGACGAACCGGCGAGCGCCACCACGAGGCGGGCCAGGGCGAGCATGCTGATCTCGGCGGGGTTGCCGATGTTGACGGGGCCGCGCATGCCGTGGGCGGCCGCCGCGAGGATGCCGGCCACGGTGTCGTCGACGTAGCACAGCGACCGCGTCTGCCGGCCGTCGCCGGTCACGGTGAGGGGCTCGCCCGCCAGTGCCTGCCGCACGAAGGTGGGCACGGCCCGGCCGTCGTGGCCGCGCATCCGGGAGCCGTAGGTGTTGAACAGCCGCACGATGCAGGTGTCGGTGCCGTGGGTCTCCGCGTGAGCGGTGGTCAGTGCCTCGCCGAAGCGCTTGGCCTCGTCGTAGACGCTGCGCGGGCCGACCGGGTTGACGTTGCCCCAGTACCGCTCGTCCTGCGGGCTCTGCTGCGGGTCGCCGTACACCTCGGACGTCGACGCCAGCACGAACCGGGCCTCCGACTCGTGGGCGAGGGCCAGGGCGTTGCGGGTGCCGAGGCTGCCCGTCTCCAGGGTGTGCAGCGGCAGCCGCAGATAGTCCGCGGGGGAGGCGGGGGAGGCGAAGTGCAGGACGAGGTCGGGGCGCCGGCTCACCGGCAGCTCCTCGGACACGTCGGCCTGGACGAGGGTGAACCCCGGACGGTCGAGCAGCGGGGCGATGTTCTCGGGTCGCCCGGTGCTCAGGTCGTCCACGCAGGTCACGGCCGCACCTGCGTCGAGCAGGGCGGTGCACAGATGGGAGCCGACGAATCCGGCGCCGCCGGTGACGACGGCGTGCTCCCACTTCCGGGATATGGGGCTACTCATGCCCAAACCCTCACCCGCACGGCGGGCGACGGCACGGTCGCCTACTGCAGTCGAGTGAACCACGCACGGTGAGCCCCGGCCCACGTCGGGCACACGGGCCGAGCCCCCGCGGTCGTGAGCCCCGGATGGGCTCCGCCCGCGACCGGGGAGAGGCGCGCGGCTTCCGGCCCGCCGACGGCGGCCGGGCTCCGGCGGCTGCGGAGCCCGCCGCGCGGCAGTCACCTGGTCACCGGCCGTGCGCGGCAGCGGCCCTCCCCGCGGAACGGTCACGACGCGCGGGGACGCACCCACCGTTCGGCGACGGTCCGCCTCGGACGACGCGGGGGATCGGCCGAGGAGGACGGCCCCGGTTCCTCCGGTCGACGGTCCGCCGGGGACGGTCCGCCGGGGACGCAGGAGTGCTGCTCGGCGCGGATGGGGCCGGCGGGGGGAGGCGCCGGCGGTGCCGGGTTCTCGCGTGGGCGGCCACTCGCGCCTGCGGACGAGGGGAGGGGCGAGACCTGAGACGCCGGGTTCGGTGCGGCTCGGTGTCGCGGGAGCGGACGGTCAGGCCGCGAGGGCCTCGTCCGGGTCCAGGCGGGACAGGAGGGAGGCGTGGTGGAGGCGGGTGATCGGGGTGAGGAGGTCCGGGTGGCGGAGCAGGGCCGCCGCCCGGACGTCCGTGGCGTCGGGGGCGAGCAGCCGGCGGTACTCACCGGTGCCCCCGCCCAGCGCGGCCACCGCCCGGGCCGCCAGTCCGGCATCGGACAGCAGGCACGCGGCCCAGCTGGTCACCACCTCGTCGACCCAGGTGCGCCACGGTTCGCCCTCGTGGTCGTCGGCCCCGGTGATCCGGTCCAGCGCGCCCGATCCGCCCGGGCCCGCGAGTCCCACCAATTCCGCGTCCATCGCGGTCGGGTACCGCAGCCGGGCCGCGACCGTCACCGCCTGCCGTGCCTGGATCTCGCACAGGGCGGCGGACAGGGCCCCGCCGTGCGCGGGGAAGGAACGGATCAGCCACTGTGCGGTGGCCGTGATGACGGGGGAGAGACGCGTTGCGGGCACTACGGGTCCGTCCGAATCGGAAGGAAAAGGAGAGGACGCCAGCACCGTAGTCCGCACCTCTGCGCCCTCGAAGTGACCCGGGTCTCGTTCGGGGCGTGGTCTGCGCCACGCCCGAACGGGTGTGTGACGCCCGCTCCCCGGAGTGTCCGGGAAGAGCGGGCGGGCACCCGACGGCCATGGACGTACTCAGCCGCCCCTTGATCGACCGCACCCTCCCGCTCCTCGCCGAGGGCTACGCCTGGCTCCCCAACCGGATGCGTGACGCCGCCGGCTCCGTGGTCCGCACCCGCATTATGGGCCGTCCGGCCCTCGCCCTGCGCGGGCCGGACGCGGTGCGGTTCTTCTACGACGAGCGGAACGTGCACCGGCACCGCGCCATCCCCGAGCCGATCCTCGGCACGCTCTTCGGTCACGGGGCCGTGCACACCCTCGACGGCGCCGCCCACCGGGCCCGCAAGGAACTGTTCCTCCCGCTGCTGGCCCCCGCCGCCGTGTCAGGTCTGAAGGAGCATGTCGTCGCCGCCTGGGACGAGGCCGTACCGGAATGGAGCCGGCGCGAGAGCGTGGTGCTGTTCGACGAGGCGGCCACGGTGCTCACCCGCGGCGTGCACCGCTGGGCCGGCATACCGCTCGACGGCGGCGACGCCGCGGCGACCGCCCGGGACATGACGGCGATGGTGGACGGCTTCGCCACCGCCGGACCGCGCCATCTGAGGGCCCGACGGGCCCGCGGCCGTCAGGAGGAGAGGCTGGCCCGGCTGGTGCGCGACGTCCGCACCGGGCAGGTGACCGCGTCCGCGGGATCGGTGCTGGAGCGGGTGTGCGGGCACCGCGACCTGGACGGCGAACCGCTCGACGAGAAGACCGCCGCCGTGGAACTGCTCAACGTGGTCCGCCCGACGACCGCCCTCGCCTGGTTCGTGGCCTTCGCGGCGCACGCCCTGCACCGCCGGCCCGAGAACCGCGCGCCCCTGGCGGACGGTGACGTCGCGTTCGCGACCGCCTTCGCCCACGAGGTGCGCCGCTTCTACCCGTTCGTGCCGTTCCTCGGCGGCCTCGCCGTCCGCGACCTGTTCTGGCGGGGCGCCTGGGTGCCCGCCGGGGGACTGGTGGTGCTCGACGTGTACGGGCAGAACCACGACGAGGCGCTGTGGGGTGACCCGTACGCCTTCCGGCCGCGGCGCTTCCTCGAACGGCCCGTGGCGCGCGACGAACTGATTCCGCAGGGCGGGGGCGACCCGGCGGCGGGCCACCGCTGCCCCGGAGAGGGCCTCACCGTCGGCCTGTTGGAGGCGCTCGCGGCGCAACTCGCCCGTATGGAGTACACCGTTCCGGAGCAGAATCTGGCCATCTCGCTGCACCGTGTCCCGACCCTCCCGCACAGCGGTGTCGTCCTTGCGGGCGTTGGCCGGGCCGCCGGTTGACAGGCCCTCGCGCCCTGCTCCCGTTGCCCCCCTGCATGTTGAAGAAGTGACGAAAGTAAGTATGAGAAAAGTGGCGTGATTTGTCCGATTCGGGTGATTCTGAAATGGAAGGTACTTCGCTACGCCTCAGGGAGATGGTGTTATGCGTCCCGACGAGAAGGTCCTCGAGAAGGAACTCACCGGAGTCCAGACCGCCGACATCGAAGCGGCCCTCGACCCGGTCGAGGCCGACGGCGTCTACCGCGACAGCCGGCAGTGCGCCGCCCTGGCACTCCTCTCCGGTGCGACCAAGCTGCTGCTGTCGCCGCCGACCCCGCGCCCGAAGAAGGGCTGAACGGATCGACGGGAGTAGTCGAATGGAGCAGTCAGGCACTTCGACCCGCTTGCAGGCCGCAGTGCAGGACCTCGCTTCCGGTGTGGTCTCCGCCCTCAGGGGCGGGGACCACGCTCACGTGGTCCCCCAGGTGGGGACCGACGGGGAAGCGGGAGACCTCGCACTGGCCGCCGTACGCGTCCTGGGAGCGGACGCGTTGCTGCCGGGCCTCCTGTCGCACACTCCGCCCGACCCGGCGGAGCTGGCCGTCTTCCGCAAGGCGGTCGAGGCGTACCCGCCCCGCGCGGACGCCGCACCCACCGTCGGATGGAGCCACTGGGCCATGGCCCGCACCCTGCGCCGGGCCGACCCCTCGGCCGCCGGAGCGCCGGACGAGCCCGGCACCACCTGGCTCGACGGGGCGACCTGGCAGGTCCTCACCCACCAACTCGCCGTCCTGGCGCCCCTCGCGATCCCCGGAGAGGACTGCGCGGTGAGCCGCCTGGCGGAGCGCCGGCCCGTGGACGTCGCCCGCGGGTTCGTCCGGGCGGTGCGCCGCCGGGACTGGCGGCAGGCCGCCGGCGCGGGCCGCTGGCTGGCCGTGCTGCCCGGCGTGCCGGACACCGTGGGCCTCGACTCCGGGCTGGAGTTCGTGGAACTGATGGGCGGACAGGACCCGCTCGTCGCCCTCCAGGTGCACGCCGCCCGGCGGATGCGGACCGGAGCACGCGGGTGACCGCGCCGCCCGGCACCGCGGAGGGCCTGCGCACCGTCGCCGAGGACGCGCTGGCCTGGGTGGACTCCCACAGGCCCGACTTCGCCCTCGGCGACGACGCGCTCGCCGTCGACGGGGAGGTCGACCGCAGCTGGAAACCGCTCGGCGAACTCGCCCAGGTCTGCGCGACCGTCACCCGGCTCACGGAACCCTCCGACCCGCTGCACGCCCGCGCCGGCGGACTGCTCGACTTCGCCTGGCAGGAGACGCACGAGGGCGAGCTGTTCCTCAGGCTGCAACGCCTGGAGCCGTTCGCCACCTACCCGTTGGAGGTGTACGCGGCCCTCGCCTCGGCCGGGCTGCGGCACCCCGCCTTCGAACAGGCGGCCGCGGTGGTGGCACGCACCCGCGGCTGGCGGCTCACCGAACAGGATCCGACACGACGGCTCGGCGTGCTGCGCGCCGAGGAACGCTGCGGCATCCACCGCTTCGGGCAGGCACCGCCGGACCTGCCGCAGACCTGGCTCGGCGGACTGCCCGAGCCGTGGACCTTCGGCCGCGACGCCGGATACGCCCTCACCCACGTCGTGTTCCACCTCAGTGACTGGGGGCGCGACGCGGCCGCCATGCCCCCGGACCTCGTCGCCTATCTGACGGACTGGCTGCCGCCCTGGCTCGACACCTGCCTGGAGGCCGGCATGTGGGACCTCGGCGGCGAACTCCTCGCCGTGGCCGCCGTCGTGACCCGCACGACCGGCGAGGAAGCGCCCGTCGACGCCTGGCAGCGCCTGGTCGCCGCCCGGGGCCCGTCCGGCGAGATCCCCCTGGACGACCGGGACCTCGGCGGCCTCGCCGCGAGGCCCGGTGACGGGGGCGGCGACCGCTACTTCCTGCACCACTACCACTCCACCCTCATGGCCGCCTTCGCGGCGGTCCTGGCCGGTGCCCGCCCGGACGCCCCGCCCGCCGGAGCCGTGACGGGGCAGCGGCCCGACGGACAAGGAGCGCCGGCATGACCGACACCCGTCTCGTCCACACCGTCGGTGTCGGCGCCATGGAATGGCTCTGGGCACACCGTGACGGCTTCCGGCTGGAGCCCGACGCGGACCCGGAAGTGGGCTTCCTCGAACGCTTCAAGCCGGTCGGTGAACTCGCCCTCGTCTGCAAGGTGCTCTTCCGCGAGGGGGTGTCCGGCTCCCGGCAGGCGGACCTGGCCCGCAAACTGCTCGACCACGTCTGGCGCGAGACCCTGGACGGCGGCACCATGCTGGTCCGCGGCCAGCGCACCGAACCGGCCTCCCCGATCCCCTTCGAGGTCTACCTGCCGTTCCGCGAACTCGGTTACAGCCAGCCCGAGCTGGAACAGCACGTGGTGCTGAACAACCGCCTGGACAGCTGGTTCGCGTTCGAGACCACCCCCACCCGGCGGCTCGGACTGTCCTCGTTCCAGCGGCGCTTCGGCCTCACCCCCCGCCCGCCGGAGTCCGAGGCCCTGTGCTCCACCTGGCTGGCCCGCACCCCCGAACCCTGGACCGTCGAGGGCCACATCGCCTACGACATCACGCACTGCGTGTTCCACCTCACCGACTGGGGCGAGAACCCCGACGGGCTGCCCGAGGACATCGCCGCGTACCTGGCGACCTGGCTGCCCGCGTGGATCGACGACTGGCTGGACCTGCAGCGCTGGGACCTGCTCGGCGAACTCCTCGTCGTCGACGCCTGTCTGCCCCGCCCCACCCTCGACGAGACGGCCTGGCGGGCGTTCGCCGCCGCCCAGCAGCCCGACGGCGCCATGCCCGCCATCCGCGACATGCCCGAGGGCGACGAGGAAGCCGTCTTCGACGTCGTGTACCACTCCACCCTGGTCGCCGCGTTCGCCTCGGTCCTGGCCACCTCCCGCGCCCTGACCGAGCTCGTCCAGGCCTCATGACGACGGCGTACCGCACCTCCTGGCCGGGCCCGCCCGCCGACCGGGAGGACGGGCCGCCCCGGAGCGCGAACAGCCGTACCCAGGACGCGAGGTGGACGGAGCGGCTGGCCGAGGTGGTCACCGCGGCCGACGCCCCCGACGCCGTCTTCGCGCTCTCCCGCCACGGCCGCCGCACGGTCGTCACCGGCGGTACCGCCGAGCCGTCGGGGCGCCCCCGCGACCGGCTGCGCTACGAGATCGGCTCGGCCACCAAGGCGTACACCGGACTGCTGCTGGCCCACCTGGTGGACAGCGGCCGGCTCACCGGCGGCGAACCGGCCGCCGCCCTCCTCGTCGCCCGGCGCCCGGCCGGCACCACGCCGGTCACCCTCGCGCACCTCGTCACCCACACCGCCGGACTGCCCGCGCTCCCCGCCGGCTTCTACCCCCGCGCCCTGCCCGCCTGGCGCACCAACCCGTACGGCCGCTACCCCGACGCCCGCGTCGTCGACGCCTTCCTGCGGCACCGCCCCCGGCACCGCCCCGGCACCCGCTGGCGCTACTCCAACTTCGGCGTCGCCGTCCTCGGGCACGCCCTCGGCGCCGCCACCGGCACCGACTGGCAGGACCTGCTCGCCGGCCATGTGCTCGCACCCCTCGCCCTCCACGACACCGCCCCGCACCCCGCCACCGACGGACACGACGCCGTCGGGCACGGCAAGGACGGCACGGGGACGCTGCCCGCCTTCGACGCGGGCGGCTTCCGGGCGGCCGGCGCGGTCCGGGCCACCCCGCACGACCTGCTCACCTTTCTCGAAGCCCATCTCGACCCCGGCCGCTGCCCCGAACTGGCGGGTGCGCTGCGCGCCGTACGCACGCCCGTCCTGCGGCGGGGCATCGGGCACCGGCACGTGCACACCGTCGCCTGGTTCCGGCACCCGACCGACGGCGGTCCCCTGTACTTCCACAGCGGGGCCACCCTCGGGCAGCAGGCGTTCCTCGGTTTCCGCCCCGACACCGGCACCGCGCTGGCCGCGGTGTGCACCCGCCGGTTCCGCTCCCACGACCCGTTCCTCGCCACCGCCTACGCGCTGCTCGCCGAACAGCCCTGACCCGCACCGCCGGTGACGACGACAACGGCGACGACGGCGCACGGCCGCACGGCGCACGGCGCACGGCGCACGGCGCACGGCGCACGGCGCACGGCGCACGGCGCACGGCGCACGGCGCACGGCGCACGGCGCCGGCCGCGGCCCGCGGGCCGCCGCCGGCGCCGTACGGCCGGTCCGTCAGAGCCGCTGCCAGAGCGCCGGGGTCCCGGCCGGGGCCCACGCCCCCTGCGCCTGGTGCGTCTGCAGGCACTGGTACGTCACACCGTCGCGGGTGACGGTGGAGCCCGCCTCGTAGACCGAGCCGGCGGTCCACGCCCGCGCGCCGCCCTCCTGCTGCTCGGTCGCGGCCTGCGCGGCCGCCGTGGTCAGGGTCAGACCGTACTCGGAGAGAATCGGGTTGACCGGCTGGAAGAACGTCGTACCACCGTTGGTGCAGTCGCCGGAGCCGCCGGAGGTGACCCCCTGCGCCTGGGCGCCCGCGACGTACGGCCCGCCGGAGTCGCCCGGCTCCGCGCACACCGTGGTCCGGGTCAGCCCGTCCACCGCGCCCTCCGGGTAGCGGACGCTCGCGTCGTGCTGCTCGATCGTGCCGCAGTGCCAGCCCGTCGTGGAGCCGGAGCGGCACACCGACGCCCCCACGAGCGCCTGCGCCGAGCCGGTGACCTGGACCTCCTGGCCGCTCTGCGCCTTGACGGCGGGCGTCGGCGTCCACTGGCTCTGGGTGGCCACCCACGCCATGTCCTTCCCGGGGAAGACCGACGCCTGGAAGGTGCCCTGCGCGGTGCGGTCGTAGCCGGTCGTCGTGGCGCCCGCCCTGCCGCAGTGTCCGGCCGTCACGAAGCCCGGCTGCGTGCCCATGGTGACGGAGAAGCCGACCGAGCAGCGCGCCGAGTCGTTGATGTAGTAGGCGTCACCGCCGGTGATGTCCTGCAGCAGCCGGGGCCGTTCGGCCGACAGCCGGATGCCGACGTCCTCCTGCTCGACTCCGGCGGCCTTCACGAGCGCGGTGCCCGCGGCCTGGTCGACCGCCTGCACCACGACCCGGTTCTTCGGCACGTCCACGTACCAGACGGGCGTGTCGAGGGCGGAGACCCGGCCGGCCGCCGCGTCCAGCTTCTCCTTCGCCGCCTCCAGCGCGGCCAGCGGCCGCTCCACCACCTGCGCGGTGGCGCCCTCGGCCTCGATGGCCGCCACGTCCCCGGCGTCGGTGGTCGCCACCGTCAGCTCGTCGGCGGTCGCGCCGCGCAGCCAGGCGCCCGCGTACCGCTCGCCCAGCGAGTTGCGCAGCCGGCCGGCGCGGGTGCCCGCCTCCGCCTCGTTGACCAGACGCGTGGACGCCTGCTCGGCGTCCAGGTCCAGATCGCGCTGGAGGGCGGTGAGCAGGTGCGGCGAGGGCCGGTCGGCGCCGAGGGTCTGCGCCGCACCGGGCGTGGGGCCCGCCGCGGGGGAGGCGTCCGCCGCCGCGGCGGAGGGGAGTCCGGCGAGGACGAGGGCGCCGAGTGCCATCAGGGCCGAGTGGCGCGCGGTCCGGGCGTGTCTGAGGACCATTCGGTACGTCTCCTTCGTTCGGGCGGCGAGCTGTCGAGGAGACATAGGCCTTGCCTGGCGTGCCCGACGGAATGTCAGGACACGCCGGCATTGACTCGTTCGGTACGACGACCGGCCCCAAGTGCAGTACGCGGACGGGGTCGGCCGGGTGACGTCAGACGGGCGTGAGGCCGGGGGTGCCCGCCTCCGTGACGAAGGAGGCCGCGGTGGTCACTGCCGCGCCGGGCGTGGTCACGGCCGGCACGGTGCGGAAGTCGGCGCGCGCGTGCTCCCGGTTCAGTTCGACCCGCAGATAGCCGCGCCGTCCGTCGTGGAACCGCAGGTGCGGGTTGGCCCTCATGAGGGTGTCCCAGTTGGCCGGGCGCTCCGCCCCGTCCCGGCCGCTGGTCACCGAGGTGCAGGTGAGTTCCGTGCCCAGGGTGGCCGAACCGGCGTCGTCGAAGTCCTCCTTGATGTCGAAGGCGTACGCCACGTGGACGTCGCCGGTGAGCACCAGCCAGTTCTCGACGCCGGCCGCCCGGGCCCCGGCGACGAGCCGGCCGCGGTTGGCCCGGTAGCCGTCCCAGGCGTCCATGGACAGCTTGGCCCGGGCGTTGAGGTCCAGCGCGCGCTGCGAGAAACACACCTGCTGGGGCATCACGTTCCACAGCGCCCCGGAGGCGGCCCAGCCGTCGAGCAGCCAGCGCTCCTGGGCGTCGCCGGTGAGGCTGCGCGCCGGGTCGTCCGACTCCGGGCCGGGCACGTGGGTGACGTCGCCGTAGGCCTGGTCGGAGCGGTACTGCCGGGTGTCCAGCACGTCGAACTGCGCGAGCGTGCCCCAGTTCAGGCGGCGGAACAGCTGGGCGTCGGGGCCGTCGGGGAGCTGGCCGGCGCGCAGCGGCTGGTTCTCCCAGTAGGCGCGGTAGGCGGCGGCCCGCCGGGCCAGGAACAGCGCCGGGTCACTGCCGTTCTCGTCGTGCTCGGCCGCGTAGTTGTTCTCCGTCTCGTGGTCGTCCCACGTGACGACGAACGGGTGCGCGGCGTGCGCGGCCCGCAGGTCGGGGTCGCTCTTGTACAGCGCGTAGCGCATCCGGTAGTCGGCGAGGGTCGTCGTCTCCCGGTTGAACACGGACGGCAGCACCCGGTCCGTGTAGTTGCGGGCGCCGCCCGCGGAGTTGACGGCGTACTCGTACAAGTAGTCGCCGAGGTGGAACACCACGTCGACGTCCTCCCGGGCCAGCTGCCGGTGCACGGTGTAGTAGCCGTCGTGGTACGCCTGGCAGGCCACCGCGGCCAGCCGCAGGCGCGTGACGTCCTCGCCCGCCGCGGGAGCGGTCCGGGTCCGGCCCGTCGGGCTGATCCAGGCACCCGTGCGGAACCGGTAGTAGTAGGGGCGGCCGGGATCCAGCCCGCGCACGTCGGCCCGCACGCTGTGCGCGTACTCGGGGTGGGCCACGACGGCGCCGCCGCGCACCACGAGGGCGAACGAGTCGTCGAGCGCCACCTCCCAGGCCACATCGACCTGCTGCTGCCCCAGCCCGCCGTCCGGCTCGAAGGGCGCCGGGGCGAGCCGGGTCCACAGGAGCACCGAGTCCGGCAGCGGGTCCCCGGAGGCGACGCCGAGGGTGAAGGGGTCCTCGGTGATCCGGGCCGCGTCGAGCCGGGGCGCGGCGAACGCGCCGCGCGTGGGGAGGTTGGTGCCGAAGGCAAGGGCGGCGGCCGCGGCGCCGACGGTCAGGAAGCGACGGCGTGACACATGGCGGGCGGCGGTGCGCAGTGCGGTGTCGTGCGGGGAGGGGGCGAGCGCGGAGGCTGGTCGTCCGGTGCGGCCCGGCAGCGCCATGCGGTGTCCTCTCGTACGGAACGGGGTGGACGGCAGCCGCAGGCAGGCGGGGCCGCGGACACGAAGATCTGCATGCTAAGCAGACAAAATGCTCGTCAGATGCGTGTCGGGCGCGTGCCGTGCGGGGCGTTCACACCACAGGCGGTACGGGGGAGGGGCGCACACGAAAGCGCCGCCGGTACGACCGACGGCGCTTCAGCAACCGGGGGATCGGACCGCGCTTCAGGAACCGGGCACTCGGACGGCGTCCGCGCCCACCCGCTCGCGCAGCGGCAGGTGGTAGACGTGGAAGGCCCGCCCGATCACCGGCTGGGCGACGTTGCGCACCTTGACACCGCCGGTGGTCATGCCGTGCTCGCTGCCCGCGTGCGCGTGTCCGTGCACGGCGAGGTCGGCGCCGGCCGTGTCGATCGCCTCGGCCAGCAGATAGCTGCCCAGGAACGGATAGATCTCCGCCGGCTCACCGGCCAGCGTCTCCGGAACGGGGGAGTAGTGGGTGAGCGCGATCCGGACGTCGCAGTCCTCCTCCGCCAGCCGCTCCAGCGCGGTCCGCAGGCCGTCGGCGCAGCGGCGGGAGACCCGGACGAACTCCTTCATCACCGGCTCGCCGAACTCCCCGGCGCTCGCCCCGACGAACCCGCCGCCGAACCCCTTGGTGCCGGCCACGCCGACGCGCGCGTCCCCGATCCGCAGCACCGTCGCCTCGCCCTCCAGGACGTGCGCGCCGGCGTCCCGCAGCAGGCCGGAGACCTCGTCCTGCCGGTCGTCGTGGTGGTCGTGGTTGCCGAGCACCGCGACCACGGGCACCCCGAGGCCCCGGATCTCGTCGGCCACCACCCGCGCCTCGTCGAGCGTGCCGTGCCGGGTGAGATCCCCTGCCAGCAGCAACAGGTCCGCGCAGTCGGTCAGGGTGTCGAAGGCGGGGCGCAGCACGCCCCGGGTGTCGGGCCCCATGTGGATGTCCCCGACGGCGGCGACCCGGATCATGACAGCTCCTCCGCGTGGTCGGGCGACGAGGGTTCGCTCACGACGATGTCGCAGTGCACGTCCAGCCCGCCGAGCTCCTCGCGCACCACCTCCAGTACGTCGTCCCGGCAGCGGGCCGAGGGGACGGTGCCGGTGACCAGGACGGCCCCACCGCGGACCTCGGCCCGCACACCGAGCTCGCCCAGCTCCTCCGAGGCGAGACGGTCCTGCAGGTGGGCGATGCGGTACTCGGGGCCCGCGGGCGGGGCGCCGCCCGCCGGACCGGCGTCGTGGGTGTTCATGGGCGTTCCTTCCACGGGCGGGTCAGATGACGTTCAGGCGTTCCAGGAGGAAGAAGAAGGCGGCCGGCATGGGCGCGTCGCCGCAGTCGCGCCGCACCTGCTCCCAGTCGACCTTCTCGCGCAGGGCGCGGGCGATGGGCAGCACGGCACCGAAGTCGCAGTGGTGCTCGGAGAAGGCGGCGACGAGGCTGGTCAGCAGGTCGGTCGGCGCCAGGACAGGCATCCGGACCGACTCCACGGGCAGTTCCCGCGCCCGCTCCAGCATCTCGGTGGAGACCGGCCGGTGGGCCAGCTCGAAGATGACGTCGACGTCCTGGCCGAAGCAGGTCGCCTTGATCAGCCAGTCCTCGGGCGGGGTGTAGACGGTCAGCCCGGCGTCCCGGAGCGTGGCGGCGACCGGCCCCGCGTCCTGCGGGCGGACACAGAAGTCGACGTCGTGCTGGAGGTTGCCGCTGCCGCCGTGGGCGTGCACGGCGACGCTGCCCGCCAGTGCGAAGAGGTGCCCGCCCCGCTTCAGCACCGCGCCGACCTGCTTGGCCGCCTCCAGGATGGCCTGGTTGCGGTCCCGGGGGAGGCCGGAGTCGTCCGTCTGCCCGAGCTTCGGCTCCGCCCGCACGTCGAGCGGCGGCGCCTCGCCCGGTGCGTCCGAGGCCAGACGGAGGTCCGGTGTCCCCGGGCGCCGCATTCCCGCGGCGTCCTCGCCGTGCTCCGTCATGACCCCACCACTCCCTTCGCGACCGGACGGTCCGTACGGCCGCTCTCTCCCGGTGCCCTTCGAGGGCGCACCCTGTGTGCCTGTTCCTGGTACCCGGCGCGCCCGTTCCGACACGGGTCCGAGGGCGGGACGGGCGGGGCCCCCGACCGCTTCGGGCGTACCGGGAAGGCGCCCGGGCCGATCACGCCCGACCATGGGGCGAAAGGCAGAAAACGGACGAGTGTGCCCGGTGGCGGTGCGCGCCGGTGGAGGTCGACATGGAGCAGGACACGTCGCGTGCGTCGGATCTTCCGCAGCCGCTGCGGGCCGTCACCTCCCACCTGGGGCGGCTGCCGGGCGCCGGGCAGGTGGGCAGGGCCGCGGGCGGCGCCCTCGACGCCCTCGGCGCGGTGTCGCCGCGCGGGCGCCGGATGGCCGTCTACGCAGGCGCGGGCGTGCTCGGCGTCGCCGGACTCGTGGAGTGGCCCGTCGCCCTCACCGGCGCGGCGGTCGCCTGGCTGACCCGCCCCCGCGGGACGGAGGGGCAGTGGGCCGAGGCCGCCGACACCGCGACCGCCCTGACGGACGACACGTCGGCCGGCGAACACCTCCCGGCCGACGGCGATCCGGAGCACGAGCTCCTCGCGAGCGCCGGCGACAGCGCTCGGCAGGGCGGTGGCACCTCCGTCACGGCCGGCGCACGCGACGGCGGCGGGCCCGGCGGCCGGGGCGCCGCCACGGCGGGCGCTCGCAGCGGCGGCGCGCTCGCGGGCCCGGATTCCGCCGCGGCGGGTGCACAGGACGGCGGTACCTCGGGCACGGCCGCCGGCGCTGGGCCCGGGGGCTCCGGGTCCCGCAGGGGCGGTGCGCCCGCCGCGGCGGCCGGCGACGGCGCGGGCCGCGGGCGCGATGCCGACGAGCAGGGGCCCGCCGGGCCCGGAGACCGTCTCACCCCCTCCAGGCACCGGCAGGTGCGTGAGCAGCCCGCCAAGGTGGGCGACACCACCACCGCCTCCGCGCTGCGGCAGGTCGCCGAGGCCACCACGCAGCACGCCCCCCGCAGCGACCGGGACGGCACGTCCCGGCACACCGGCTGAACCACGACCACGGGAGCCGGAATGCTCGCACTCATCGACGTCGCCCCGCTCGCCGGGGCCGTGGCGGGGGCCGCCGCCGAAGCCGTCCGCGGCACCGCCCAGGGCGTGACGTCCGTACAGGTCACGACGCGCCGCCTGGCGAACGTCGCCCGCAACGCCCTCGGCGGCGGCCGGCACTGGCGGGCCGGGCACCGCGTCCACCTCGCCCTGCGCCACCCCGACACCGCCGTCGGCCCTCTCGCCCGCGAGGTCGCCGCCGGCCTGCTCGACCACCCCGACGTCGTGGCCGCGTACTGGGACGAGGGGCTCGCCCGTCTCGTGGTGACCGCCGCGACGGACGCGGCGGGCGACCGCGTGACCGAGCGGGCCGTCGCGCTCGCCGCCCGCCTCGGACTCACCGAGGACGCCGGACCCGAACCGGACGACGCCACCGTCCACCCCGGCGACCCGCGCGAGGTGCGGGTCGCCGCGGCCGCCCTGCTGCTCGACGCCGCCGGCGTGGCGGGGGCCCTCGCGGGCCGGTCGCTGCGGCTGCCGCGCAGCCCCAAGGCGCTCACCGCCACCGTGACACTGCTGCGCGAGAACCCCCGCTTCCGCGCCCGGCTGCGCGAGAGGCTCGGCGGCAGCGGCATGGAACTGCTCCTCGCCGCGGCCAACGCCGCCGCGCACGGCGCCGCCCAGTCCCCGGTGTCCCTGCTGCTCGACGGGCTGGTGCGCACGGGGCAGCTCACCGAGGCGACGGCCCGCGCGGTCGCCTTCGAGGCGGTCCACGACGACATCTGCCGCGAACGGCGTGCCGGCATCCCGCGCCCCCCGGACATCCGCCCGCCGCTGCGCGTGACCCCCGCCCAGGCCTACGCGGCCAACGCCGGCACCGGCAGCGTGGCCGGGGCCGCCGCCACGCTCCTCATCACCCGTGACACCGGAGAAGCCGCCGAGGCCGTGCTCGCCGGCTCCCCGAAGGCCGCGCGCTACGGCCCGGCCGCCTTCAACGCCGTGCTCGGCACCGCGCTCGCCCGGTCCGGCGTGCTGGTGCGCGGCGGGGACCGGCTGCGCCAGCTGGAGATCGCCGACTCGCTGGTCCTGCACGCCGACGCGCTGCGCAACCTCCCCCCGGGCGAGGACGAGGAGCCCGCGCCGTACCACGACCCCGTGCACCCCTGGGCGGAGGCGGTGCTCGACGCGGCCCGCCGGGCCGGGCTGCACGTCGTCGTCACCGGAGGCTCCGAGCTGAAGGACATCACCCGCCTCGCCGACGAGGTCGCCCCCGCCGACCTGCCGTTCGGCGACATCGTGCGCGCCCTCCAGCACGACGGGCACATCGTCGTCGCCGTCGCCCGCGTGCCCGCCGACGCCGAACGTGACGTCGCCGACGGACTGCCCGCGGGCGACGTGGCGATCGCCCTCACCGACGGCCCTTCGGCGATCCCCTGGGGCGCCGACGCCCTCGCCCCCGGCGGACTGGCGGACGTCTGGCGGCTGCTCACCGCCGTCCCCGCGGCCCGCCGGGTCGGCCGCCGCTCGCAGACCCTGGCCCGGGCGGGCGCCGCCCTCTCCGGGCTGATGGTGGCCCGCGGCGGCACCCCCGGCGGCCGGGTGTGGCAACGGCTCACCCGCCACGCCCCGGTGAACGTCGCGGCGGCCGGCGCCCTGGTCAGCGGCTGGACCGAGGCCGTACGCGTGGCCCGGGCCGTGCCGCCCGAGCCACGGCTGCACGTGCCCTGGCACGCCCTGGAACCGCACGAGGCGCACGCCCTGCTCCGGGACGCCCGCACCGAGGCCGCACCCGTCGGACTCGACCTGCTCGCCGCCCGCGCCCGGCAGCGCGTCGCCCGCCTGACCCGGACCGGCGCGGCGGCGCCCGCCCGCTGGACCTGGGAGGCGGCCGGCGCGGTCCGCCGCGAGCTCGACGACCCGCTCACCCCCGTCCTGGCCACCGGCGCGGTCGCCTCGGCACTGCTCGGCTCCGTCGTCGACGCCCTGCTCGTCGTCGGCGCCATGGACCTCAACGCGGTCGCGGGCGGACTGCAGCGGCTGCGCGCCGAACGGGCACTCGCCCGGCTGGCTGCCCACCAGCAGCCCCGCGCCCGCCGGCACGTCACCGGCAACCGCACGGTCACCGTCGACGCCGTCCGGCTGCGGCCGGGGGACCGGATCGACCTCGCCGCCGGAGACGTCGTACCGGCGGACGCCCGGCTGGTACGCGCCGAAGGGCTGGAGGTCGACGAGTCGTCGCTGACCGGCGAGTCGCTGCCGGTCACCAAGGACGTCGACGCCACACCGGGCGCGCCGGTGGCCCGGCGGACCTGCATGGTCTTCGAAGGCACCACCGTGGTCGCGGGCCGGGCCGAGGCGCTGGTCGTCGACACCGGCGACCACACGGAGGCCGGCCGCGCGGTCGCCCTGGCCTCCCGCACCCCGCCGCCCGCCGGTGTGCAGGCCCGCCTGCAGGAGCTGACCCGCAAGGCCCTGCCCGTCACCCTCACCGGCGGGGCGCTGGTGACCGGGCTGTCACTGCTGCGCGGCAGCCCGCTGCGGCGCGCCGTCAGCGGCGGTGTCGCCGTGGCCGTCGCCGCCGTCCCCGAGGGGCTGCCGCTGGTCGCCACCGTCGCCCAGATGGCGGCCGCCCGCCGCCTCTCCCGCCGGGGTGTGCTGGTACGCACCCCGCGCACCCTGGAGGCGCTCGGCCGGGTCGACACCGTGTGCTTCGACAAGACCGGCACCCTCACCGAGAACCGGCTGCGCCTGGTGCGGGTGGCCGCCGCCGACGGCACCGTCCTGGCCCCGGACGCGGAGCGGGCCGTGCCGGTCGTCCGGCAGGCCGCGCGCGCCTGCCCGCGGGAGGAGACCGCCGAGGGACGCAAGGTCGCGCACGCCACCGACGAGGCGGTGCTGGACGCCGCCCCGCCGGACGAGGCCTGGACCGCGCACGGCGAACTGGCCTTCGAGGCCAGCCGCGGCTACGCGGCGGCCGCCGGCCGCGACGGCGAGGGGACGTACCTCGTCGTGAAGGGCGCCCCCGAGACCGTGCTGCCCGCCTGCGCGGACCTGCCGGACGCGGCGGCCGGCACCGCCCACACCCTCGCAGGCCAGGGACTGCGCGTCCTCGCCGTCGCCCGCCGCCCGTACCGGGGCGACGACCTGGCGGCGGAGCTCCAGGACGGCCTGACCGGGCTGGAGTTCGTCGGACTGGTCGCGCTGGCCGACGTACCGCGCGAGACCTCGCGGGAACTGCTCACCGCGCTGCGCGCGTCCGGCATCCTGCCCGTCATGCTCACCGGCGACCACCCGGAGACCGCCCGCGCCATCGCCCTGCAACTGGGCTGGCCCGAGGAGACACGGGTGGTCACCGGGGACGAGCTGGTCGCCATGGGCCGCGCCGACCGGGTGCGCGCCCTGCACGGCGCCGGGGTCGTCGCACGGGTCGCGCCCGAGCAGAAGCTGCACGTCGTGGAGGCCCTGCAGCAGGCCGGCCGGGTCGTGGCGATGGCCGGCGACGGCGCCAACGACGCCGCCGCCATCCGCGCCGCCGACGTGGGCGTCGGCATCGAGGCCCGCGGCTCCGCGGCCGCCCGCAACGCGGCCGACATCGTGCTCACCGGCGGCGACCTGTCCGTCCTGGTGGACGCCTTCGCCGAGGGCCGGGCGCTGTGGCGCAGCGTGGCCGACGCGGTGAGCATCCTCATCGGCGGCAACGCGGGCGAGGTCGGCTTCAGCGTGCTGGGCACCCTGCTCGCCGGCTCCTCGCCGCTGTCGACCCGCCAGCTGCTGCTGGTCAACCTGCTCACCGACATGTTCCCGGCCATGGCGGTGGCCGTGACCCCGAGCGACGACCCGTCCACGGCGGCGCACGCCGCGACCGGGCCGATGAGCCTCGACGTGCTCGGCGCGCCGCTGCTGCGCTCCATCCGGCGGCGCGGTGTGACCACCTGCCTCGGCGCGGTGACCGCCTATCTGATCGGCCGCTTCACCCCCGGCACCGAACGCCGCTCCACGACCATGGCCCTGTGCGGGGTGGTCGGCGCCCAGCTGGCCCAGACCCTGTCCGGACGGCGCCACAGCACCCTGGTGTGGGTGACCGCGCTGGGCTCCGCCGCGGTGCTCGCCGCCCTGGTGCAGACGCCCGGCGTCAGCCAGTTCTTCGGCTGCGTCCCGCTCGGCCCGGTCGCCTGGACCGGCGTCGCCCTGGCGATCGCCCTGTCGGCGCTCGCCCCGCGGCTCGAACACCTCGCCGCCGTACGTCACCTCTACGACCTCGCCACCCGCCTCGCCCTGCGCCTCGGCGACTCGGCGCGGCAGACCCGCCACCTGCTGCACACGGGCATCGCCCGCCCCGTCGCCTGACGCGCCGCCCGACCGCCCGGCCCGACGCCCCACGCCGCGCGGCCGGATGTCTCACGCCCACGTGGACGGCACCCCACCGTCCGCCCGGACGCTTCTCGCCCCATGGCTGGACGTCCCACGCCGCCCCGCGGGACGCCCCCCGGACGCCTCCCACCCCGTGGCCGGACGTCCCGCGCGGCGTGGCCGGACGCCCCCGGGGGTGATCGCACGCTCCCCGGGCGTGACCGAACGCCTCCGGGAGCGACCGGCCCCCGGGCCCCGTGTCGCCCACGCGCGCGGCGGAACCGGCGTCGGGCGCACAGACTGGAAGGGCAGGGGCGGCGCCCGGCACACCCTGGCTCCGCCGACGCAGGCGGGCGGCGCGCGCCCCGCGCCGGGGCCCGCCGCCCAGCGAGAAGGTGAGGATCGGCATGAAGGGTTACGTCTTCCACGGCCCCGGTCAGTCCGCGTGGGAGGAGGTTCCCGATCCGGAGATCCGGGAGCCCGGCGACGTCATCGTCCGCGTCGACGCCGTCACCATCTGCGGGACGGATCTGCACATCCTCAAGGGCGACGTGCCCGAGGTGCGGCCCGGGACCGTGCTCGGTCACGAGGCGGTCGGCGAGATCGTCGAGGCCGGGCCCGACGTCCGCACCGTACGGCCCGGGGACCGGGTCCTGATCTCCTGCGTCTCCGCCTGTGGACGCTGCGGCTACTGCCGCCAGGGCATGTACGGGCAGTGCCGGGGCGGTGGCGGCTGGATCCTCGGGCACCTCGTCGACGGCACCCAGGCCGAGTACGTACGGGTCCCGTTCGCCGACCTGTCGGTGTACCCGCTGCCCGGCGCCCTCGCCAACGAGGACGCCGTGCTGCTGGCCGACATCTTCCCCACCGCCTACGAGGTGGGCGTGCTCAACGGGCGGGTGCGGCCAGGGGACACCGTGGTGGTGGTCGGCGCCGGGCCGGTCGGTCTGGCCGCGATCGCCACCGCACGGCTGTTCGGGCCCGAGCGGATCGTCGCCGTGGACCTGGCGGCCGCCCGGCTCCAGGCGGCGAAGGAGTTCGGCGCCGACGCCGTGGCCGACGCGGGCGAGGGGCCGGAACAGCTCGTCGGGGACCTCACCGGCGAACTCGGCGCGGACGTGGTCATCGAGGCGGTGGGCGTCCCGGAGACCTTCGAACTGTGCACCCGGGTGGTGCGCCCCGGCGGCCACGTGGCCAACGTCGGCGTGCACGGCGCGCCCGCGACCCTGCACCTCGAGGACCTCTGGATCAAGAACGTCACCATCACCACCGGCCTCGTCGACACCCACTCCACCCCGACCCTGCTGCGCATGGCGGCGGCCGGACGGCTGCCCACCCGCCGCCTCGTCTCCCACACCTTCCGCCTGGACCAGATGCAGGAGGCCTACGACGTCTTCGGCAACGCCGCCGAGACGGGGGCACTCAAGGTCGTCCTCGGCGTCCCCCAGCACGAGGTGGTCCCCGTCCACCCGACGGTGTGACGGAACCGCCGCCGGACCGACTCCGGGGCGTGCGCGGGGAGTTGACGGAAAGGCCCGTTCCGCCCGTGCGGGCCGGGACGGAACGGTCCACCCTGGAGAGGTGGCGCGGTCGGCACCCGTGCGAGGAGGTGACCTCCCATGGCGACGCATGGTGCGAGGCGCGGGGTGCGTTGGTGGCGGTGGCGGAGCAATCCGCTGTGCCGCCGCAGCGACGTGGCCGAGGCCTGGCTGCTGATCGCGACGTTCGTCCTCGCCCTGCTCCTCGCCGGGTTCGGCGGGCTCGCGGCCGCCGGCGCGGTCGACGGGTCGCTCGACGACCGGCGGGAGCGCAGCAGCCCGGTCCCGGCCGTCCTGGTCGAGAACGCCCGCGACGCGGCGCCCGTGTCCGAGAGCGGCGACGGCGGGGTCTGGGCCGAGGTGCGCTGGACCGCCCCGGACGGCACCCGCCACACGGGGCGCAGCGAGGTTCCCGCCGGCAGCAAGGAGGGCACCGAGGTCACCGTCTGGAACGACACCTCCGGCCGGCTGGTGTCCGCGCCGCCCGAGGGCGCGGAGGCCGACTTCCAGGTCGCCATGGCCGGCATCACGGTCGCCGTCGTCGTCGGGGGCCTGGTTCTGGTCGGCGGCTGGCTCGTCCGCGCCCGGCTGCGGCTGCGGCGGCTGGACCAGTGGGAGGCGGAGTGGCGACAGGTCGAACCGGCCTGGCGTAAACGCATGACCGGCTGACCGGCTTCCTCATGGAGCGTGAGCAACTAGAGTGCGGCCACGACGCGACAAGGGGGCACGGGGTGGCCAAGGTCAACATCAGTCTCGACGCCGAACTCGTGGTGGAGGTGATGGTCCTGGCGGGGATCGGCTCACCCCAGGACGCGGTCGAGGCGATCGTCCGGGACTACATCGCCCGTGGCCACCGCACGGAGGCGCGCACCGAGCTCAAGGACCGGACGTTGCGTGAGGTCGACGTCAAACCGCAGGAGCCGCAGGGCTGAAGGCCCGCTCGGTCCCGCGACACGCGCCTCGGCAGCGACGGAGCGGCGTCACCCGGGTTCCATCGGCCCGACGTCCGGGCGAGGAGTGTGGCCGCGGCGTCCTCGGTGGCGATCCCGCGGGCGAGGCCGGCCGCGTGGTGACGGTGGGACGGCTCGGAGAGGCAGGCCGTGATCGCGTCGCCGAGACCGCCGGCGGTGAGCTCCCGGAACGGCACCGGCCGCGGGGCGACTCCCAGCGCGTGCAGCCGGGAAGCCCAGAACGGCTGAAGTCGGCCATGACGGGAACGGGCACCGCGGACACCCCGGCCCGCAGCCCGGCCGCGGTGGTGCCTGCCCCGGCATGGTGGACGACGTGATGCCGTCCGGGTCAGGTCCTCGACCAGCTTCCGCGGGTCTCCCGGCACAGCCGGTGGCCGAGACCGCATTCGCCGACCGGTGCGGCGAACGACGGATGAGGGGCCACGGCGACCTCGTGGCCCGCGTCCGACAGACGCCGCCCGAGGCCCGTGGAGGGTGCGACGTCTCCGCGTGAACCGGCGGTGATGATCAGGATGCGCAGGGAGCGATTCTCCTCGGCGTCAACTGTCCCTCCGCCGTCGCCGGGACTGCCCTCGATGAGGGCAATCCCCGTGGCGAGGCGGGCCCGCCCACCCCCACGCCCCACTCGGGAACTGCTGAATTGCAAAAATGCGCAAGTCACTACATGCTTGCCTCGACACATCGTCGTGAACGAAGCAGAGGGGCCGTGTCCGTACCGTTGTCGTCGGCCGGGATCCGGTCCCGGATCACCTCGTTGCTGCCTGCCCGCGCCGACCTTGACCAGGCCCGCCGCCACCCCCGCCGCGACCTGTCGGCCGGGCTGACAGTCGCCGTCGTGGCGCTGCCGCTGGCCCTCGGCTTCGGGGTCTCCTCCGGGCTCGGCGCCGAGGCCGGACTGGCCACCGCGGTCGTCGCGGGCGCCCTTGCGGCCGTCTTCGGCGGCTCCAACCTCCAGGTGTCCGGCCCCACCGGGGCGATGACCGTCGTCCTGGTGCCGATCGTCGCCGACCACGGTCCCGCCGGTGTCCTCACCGTCGGCCTGATGGCCGGTGTCCTCCTCGTGGCCCTGGCCCTGCTCCGCGCCGGCGGCAGCATGCGCTACGTACCCGCGCCCGTGGTGGAGGGCTTCACCCTCGGCATCGCCTGCGTCATCGGGCTGCAGCAGATACCCAACGCCCTCGGGGTCGCCCAGCCGGACGGCGAGCGCGTCCTGGCCGTCGCCTGCCACGCCGTGCGGGAGTTCGCCCGCGACCCTCACTGGACGGCGCCCGCCCTGGCGGCCGCGGTGGCCGGCGTGATGCTGCTCGGCGCCCGCTGGAAGCCGACCGTTCCCTTCTCCGTACTGGCCGTGATCGCCGCCACGGTCGTCGTCGAGACCACCGGGCTCGACGACGTACGTCCCATCGGCGACCTGCCGTCCGGGCTGCCCGCACCCTCCCTGTCCTTCCTGGACACGTCCGCCCTGGGCGGTCTGGTCGCTCCCGCCCTCGCCGTCGCGGCGCTGGCCGCGCTGGAGTCGCTGCTGTCAGCCTCCGTCGCCGACGGCATGACCGTCGGGCAGCGTCACGACCCCGACCGGGAACTCTTCGGCCAGGGCCTCGCCAACATCGCCGCCCCACTGTTCGGCGGCGTTCCCGCGACCGGCGCGATCGCTCGCACCGCCGTCAATGTCCGCACCGGCGCCACCTCCCGGCTGGCCTCCCTCACCCACGCCGCCGTGCTCGCCGTGATCGTCTTCGCCGCGGCCCCGCTCGTCTCGCACATCCCGCTGGCCGCTCTCGCCGGGGTGCTGCTGGCGACCGCGGTCCGCATGGTTGAGGTCGGCTCGCTCAGGGCGATGACCCGGGCCACCCGCTCCGACGCGGTGATCCTCGTCCTGACCGCAGTCGCCACGCTCGTCCTGGACCTCGTCCAGGCGGTGATCATCGGCCTGGCCGTCGCGGGCGTGCTCGCCCTGCGCGCGGTCGCCCGCCAGGCCCGGCTCGCCCCGCTGCCGCTGGACCGGGGTGACCACACCGACGAGGAACACGCGCTGCTCGCCCAGCACATCGTCGCCTACCGCATCGACGGCCCGCTGTTCTTCGCCGCCGCCCACCGCTTCCTCCTGGAACTCACCGAGCTCGCGGAGGTACGGGTCGTCATCCTGCGCATGTCCCACGTCAGCGTCGTCGACGCCACCGGGGCGCTGGTCCTCAAGGACGCGGTGACCAAACTGCGCCGGCGCGGCATCGTCGTCATGGTCTCCGGGGTCTGTCCTGGCCACCGCCGCGCCCTCGACGCCGTGGGAGTCCTGGACCTGATGCGGCACGAGGGCCGGGAGTACGCCACCACCCCCGAGGCCATCGACGCGGCCCTCGCGCACCTGCAGCGCGACGGCGTGCTGCGGACAGCCGGATCACCGGCCACGGCCTCCGCTCCCGTAGGCGAGACGCCGTCCCCGGCCATGGCCTCCCGGCCCGCCGGTGAGGCGTCATGACGCCCGCCCCCGCGCCGTACGCGCTGCCGCACCGGCACGTGCTCACCCTCCCCACCGGCCCCGGCGCCGTACGCGTCGCCCGCGAGACGGTCGAGAAGGCACTGGGGGAGTGGGGGATCGGCGGGCGGCACCCGGCGGTGGGCCCGGCCCTGCTGATCCTCGGCGAACTCGTCGCCAACAGCGTCCGGCACGCGGCCGCCGCGTCCCCGCAGACCACGGTGGTCTACGCGGCGGGCCCCGACTGCCTGGTGCTCGTCGTGCACGACCGCCACCCACAGCGCCCGGACCTCACCGGCCCGCGCGCGGCCGGCACCGGCGGCCTGGCCACGGTCATGGAACTCACCTACGCCCTGGGCGGCACCGCGGTCGTCCGGGGCGACCCCGACGGCCCCGGAAAGAGCATCTGGATCACGCTTCCCCTGTGACGCCGGGAGAGCCGGGCGAGCGGGGAGAGCAGGGAGACGGCCAGGGGAGACGGCCTCCGTGCGGCGGACATCTGACGAGTTGCTAATGTCGGAAAGTGCCGAGGCCGAGGGCGACGCACAGACGAGGCGAGGGGCCGGGGACCGGGTGAACGGGCCGTACTGCCGCGCCGGAAAGGGGACGGCACGATGACCACGCCGCTTTACCAGCTGAAGGCCGAGTTCTTCAAAACTCTGGGTCACCCGGCCCGCATCCGGGTGCTGGAACTGCTCAGCGAGCGCGAGCACTCGGTGGGGGAGATGCTCCCCCACGTCGGCATCGAGCCCGCCCACCTCTCCCAGCAGTTGGCGGTGCTACGCCGCGCCAACCTGGTCGTCGGCCGCAAAGAGGGCTCGACCGTCCACTACTCGCTGACCGACCCGCACGTGGCGGAACTGCTGCGGGTGGCGCGCACCATCCTCTCCGGCGTCCTCGCCGGCCAGGCCGAACTCCTCGCGGACCTCCAGGCCACCCAGGGCGAGGCCAAGCCCGTGCCGTGACGGAACCGCCGGCCGTGCGGACCTCGACGGTGCGGCGCCTCAGCCCTCGCCCCGTCGGCAGTGCAGGAACAGATGCGGCTCCGGGCGGGCCTCCGGATGGCTCGGGGTGAACATCGTGCTCTCCTCCCACTCCACCGTCAGTCCCGCCTCCCGCACCAGGGAGGTGATGTCCTGCGCCGCGAAGCTGGTCACCCGCACCGGCCGGCCCATGAACACGCCGTCGAACTCCTCCACGTCCAGCGGCACCGTCGCGAGCACCAGCAGGCCGCCCGGCCGCACCGCCCCCACCAGCCGGCGCACCAGTTCGGTCTGCTCCGCCCGGTTCATCTGGAGCAGCGCGAAGTACACGCAGACCGCGTCGTACGCCCCCTCCGGGAGCGGTATCCGCCGGACGTCCGCGCAGCGGAACTCCGCCTCGGGCACCTGCCGGCCGGCGATCTCCACCATCACCGGGGACACGTCGACGCCCAGCACCCGGTGCCCGCCACCGGCGAGCGCGGCGGCCGTGGGACGTCCCGTGCCGCTGCCCACGTCCAGCACGGAGCTGCCGGGGGAGAGCCGTTCGAGCAGCCAGTTCAGTGACGCGCGGTGGGCCGACGAGGACGCGAACGCCTTCTCGTAGTCGCTGCCCAGCGCGTCGAACACCGCCGCCGCCGGTGACTCGTGACCTTCGCCGCCCACTACGCACCCGCCTCCGTGATTGCCGATGCCCGGCATGGTGCCACCCCCGGTCCGCCGTCACAACGGCACCTCGCCGGGCACGGGTTGCGGGCGGGACGTCCGGCACGGCAGGGTCGGGGTGTGCCGACCCTGCTGATCGTCCACCACACGCCCTCGCCGAACTGCCAGGCGATGTTCGAAGCCGTCGTCTCCGGCGCCACCGCCCCGGAGATCGAGGGGGTCCGGGTGGTGCGCCGCGCCGCGCTGTCCGCCACCGCGACCGACGTCCTGGAGGCCGACGGCTACCTCCTCGGCACCCCGGCCAACCTCGGCTACATGTCGGGGGCGCTCAAGCACTTCTTCGACCAGGTCTACTACCCCTGCCTGGACAGCACGACGGGCCGCCCGTTCGGGTACTACGTGCACGGCGGCAACGACGTCACCGGCGCGGTGCGCGGGATCGAGTCCGTCACCACCGGCCTCGGCTGGCGCCGCGCCGCCGAGACGGTGACCGTCACCGGCGAACCCGGCAAGGCGGCCCTGCAACGCTGCTGGGAGCTGGGCGCCACCCTCGCGGCGGGGCTGGCGGACTGACGCCCGCCGGGCCCCGCGGGTCAGGCGCCGTCCATCTTCTGCCGGTCCTGCTCGTCCCAGGCGCGGGTGTCCCGCGGCTGCGTGTACGGCTCCTCCTCCGGCGGATGCCCGCCGGCGATGGCCCGCTGCCGGGCGATCTCCGCGTCGAACTCCAGGCCCAGCAGGATCGCCAGGTTGGTGATCCAGAGCCAGATCAGGAAGATGATGACACCGGCCATCGTGCCGTACGTCTTGTTGTACGACCCGAAATTGGCGACGTAGAGGGCGAACCCGGCGGAGGCGAGCAGCCAGATCAGCAGGGCCAGGAAGCTGCCCGGGGTGACCCACCGGAAGCCCTTGACCTTGGCGTTCGGCGCCGCCCAGTACAGCAGCGCGATCATGACGGTGACCAGCAGGACCAGCACGGGCCACTTGGCGATCGACCACACGGTGAGGGCCGTGTCGCCCAGCCCCAGCAGATCGCCCGCCTGACGGGCCAGCCCGCCGGTGAAGACCACGATCAGCGCGCTGATCGCGGCCATCAGCAGCAACGCGACCGTCACGCCCACCCGGACCGGCAGCACCTTCCACACCGGGCGGCCCTCGGGCATGTCGTACACCACGTTCGCCGAGCGCATGAACGCCGCCACGTAGCCCGACGCCGACCAGACGGCGACCAGCAGACTGATGATCGCCACCAGCGACCCGACGCCCGCGTTGCCCTGCAACTGCTCGATCGCCTGCGTGATGATGTCCCGCGCGGCGCCGGGCGCGGTCAGCTCCTGGACGTTCTCCAGCACCTTGTCCGTCGTCGACTTCCCGGTGAGTCCCAGGATCGACACCAGTGCCAGCAGCGCCGGGAACAGTGCGAGCACCCCGTAGTACGTCAGGGCGGCGGCGCGGTCGGTCAGTTCGTCGTCCTTGAACTCGCGCACGCTGCCCTTGAGCGCCCCCTTCCACGCCCCCTTGGGGAGCTTGGTCGGAGTGTCCGGCGCCGCCTCTTCCACCGCGTCGCTCGGGCCCGGCTCCTGCGCCGGCTGCCCGGCCGTCCGCGTGGACGCGGACTCGTGCGGCGCGCTCTGGTGTGCCGGCCGGTCGTCCCGGCCCGGGATATGCAGCTTCATGGCCACCGGGTGCCCCGCGACCGGCATGTCACGCCCCGGCGGACGGGTGGACGCGGTGGCCGTAAACCGCTTGTGGGAGCGCTCCCAACAGGTACAGGATGCCGCCCATGAACGAGTCACCCGCGATCCGCCCGTACCGCCGCGAGGACCGGGCGGCCCTCGACGACATCTGCGTCCGCACCGCGCACAACGGCCAGGACAGCCGGCCCCACTACGCCGACCCCACCGTCTTCCCCGACACGTTCGCCGCCCCCTACGTCCATCTGGAGCCGGGGCTCGCCTTCGTGCTGGACGACGGGCGGGGGCAGGCGGTCGGCTACGTCGTCGGCGCAGCCGACACCGTACGGTTCACCCGCGAGTTCCGTGCCGCGTGGCTCCCGCTGGTGGCCGACCGACACCCCGAGCCGTCCGGCCCGCCCGCCACCCCGGACGAGGAGATCGCCTGGCTGCTGCACCACCCCGAGCGGATGATCGTCCCCGAACTCGCCGCCTGGCCCGCCCATCTCCACATCGACCTGCTGCCCGAGTGGCAGGGACGCGGGTACGGACGGCAGCTGGTGCGGACCCTGCTCGCGGCGCTCGCCGAGCGGGACGTGCCGGCCGTGCACCTGGTGATGACGGTGGCCAACAAGCCCGCCCGGGCCTTCTACGACCGCATGGGCTTCGAGGAGATCAAGGGAGTGCCGATGGACGACTCCGTCGTCTGCCTGGGCCGCATGACAGGCGACCTCGACCGGCTCTGACCCGGGCGCAGCGGGCGGCTGCGCGGCGGGAGGCGCGGCGGCCCGTACTGCCGCCCGGCTCACGCCGGGCGGCAGTACGGGCCCCACGCGTCGGGGGACGGTCGTGACGCCGCATCCCGCGGCGACCAGCCGGAGGCTTCGTCAGCCAGTCGCGGGCGGTGTGGGCGACGCGCGGGCGGCCCGGCAGACCGGGCCAGACCCCGAGCAGGGGTTCGGCGCCGGAGGACGGCGAGGCGATCCAGGGGACGTCGACGAGTTCACCGGCCCCCACCGCCGTGCGGCCGGCGAACGTGCCCGTGGTGGGCACCGCCACGCACAGCTCGGTGTCCTCGATCCGTTCGACGTGCAGCGGAGGGCTCTCGCCGTCCGAGGGCCGGTGCGGCGGGCGGGACGACGGCACGGCGAGATCGAGCGAACCCGCCAGCAGGGACCGGATCAGGCTGGGCGTGCTGCCTTCCAGGGTGGTCACGGCGATCCGCGGATCCGTCTGCGTGAGCGAGGTGAGCGCCGGCGGCAGGAGCATGGCGCCGCCGCTCGGGAAGATGCCCAGCCGTACCGGTTCCGGCCGGGGCGCGGCTCCCGACAGGTCCCGCTCGGCCTCGTCGAGGCCGGCCAGGATCGTGCGGGCGTGGCGCAGCAGGGTCAGCCCGGCAGGGGTGAGCCGTACCCCGTCGAAGTGCCGTTCGAACAGCGTCGTGCCGGCGGCGTGTTCGAGGGCCGCCGCCTGCCGGGAGACCGCCGACTGCGTGTAGCCCAGCCGGGCGGCGGCCGCGGTGAAGCTGCCCGACTCGGCGACCTGGCGCAGCACCCGCAGCGCCGTACTGGAGAAGCCGTCGGGTACGCCGCCGCGCCCCCGGGCCCCTTCGGCCGCACGGTTCTCCTCCCGCGCTGACACCCGGCCGCGCGGAGCCCCCGACTCCATGGGACGCACTCCGTCCGGTGGGGCTCGTGCGGCTCAAGTGGCCTGCGGTTGCTGAGATTTCCGGAAGAAATCGTGAGCCGGTTGAACACACTCCGGTCCGCCCGCGTATGGGGCGTGGGAATCGAATGCCCGACCCCCCGCGACAGAAGCGTAGGAGTACTGCCTTGGCACGCAACACACGCAGACGCCCCAAACAGCGCGCGACGCTCGCCGCTTTCGCCTTGATGCTCGGCGGCGGCGGCATGATGGCGGCCAACGTCTACGCTTCCGCGACGGACGGCGGGACGGGTGACGCGCAGGTCCTGTCGGGCGCCGCCACCATCGACTGCCCCGACGTGGCGACCCGGCTGACCGCGGTGCCGGACCAGGCCCGCGGCGAGGTCGACAAGGAACTCGCCAGCCTGGACGCGCAGATCGCCGACGCCTACAAGCGGCTCGGCGAGTCGGCCGACGCCCTCCGCCAGGATCCCGGCTTCGCCGAGAACGCCATCGCCGGTCCGCTGAAGGACAAGCGCGCCGCGGTGCTGGCCCGCATCGGCACCGCCATCGAGCGGGTGGGCGGCGAACGTCCGCAGGGCCTCGACGAACTCGCCGGCTGCGCCGTGCGCGACTCCGGCAACGCCCCCGCCGACAATGGCCAGGACGGAGGCGAGCAGGCCGGTGACGGCCAGGACCAGCAGGCCGGCGACGGCCAGGACCAGGGCGGTCAGGGTCAGGACGGCCAGGACCAGCAAGGCGGCGACGGCCAGCAGGGCGGCGGTGACCAGGGCGGCGGCAACGGCGGCCAGGCCGGCAACGGCCCGGTCCCCGGCGACTACGTCTCCATCGAGAGCGTCCAGCCCGACGCCTCCGCCCCGCAGCCGTCGGGGAACGCCTCCACCGGCACCTTCACCAGCGAGTGCGGTGTCAACGAGAACGGCGTGTTCAACTCGGACAACGTCATCGCGGCCCCCGGCGTGAGCAACGGCGCCCACCACTTCCACGACTACATCGGCAACCAGGCCACCAACGCCTTCGTCAGCGACGACGACCTGGCGCGGGCGGACACCAGCTGCCAGGATCAGCGCGACAAGTCCTCGTACTACTGGCCGGTGCTGCGCCTGCAGAACGGCACCGAGGAGCGGGACGCCGACTCCCCGGGCGGCGGCATCGAGGGCAACGCCGGTGAGATCGTCACCCCCAAGGACGTCACACTGACCTTCGTCGGCAACCCGAAGGGCGAGGTCACGGCCATGCCCCGGCTGCTGCGCATCATCACCGGCGACGCCAAGTCCTTCGTCAACGGCCCCGCCAACGCCAACGCCTCCTGGAGCTGCACCGGCTTCGAGGACCGGCAGCTGAAGGACAAATACCCGCTGTGCCCGCAGGGCAGTGACGTGGTCCGCACCTTCGCGTTCCAGAGCTGCTGGGACGGCCGCAACATCGACAGCGCCAACCACCGTACGCACATGGCCTTCACGGACGCCGAGGGCGACTGCCCGGCCGGCTTCCAGCCCGTCCCGCAGCTGGTGCAGCGGATCGTCTACGACGTGGACGCGCCGAGCCTGGACGACGGCGGCAAAACCGTCCCGCTGTTCGCCGTGGACTCCTTCCCCGAGCAGCTGCACAAGCCGATCACCGACCACGGCGACTTCATCAACGTCTTCGAAGAGGACCTGATGAACGAGATGGTCGCGTGCATCAACGAGGGCCGCAGCTGCGGCGCCGGTGGCGGCGACAACGGTGGCGGCGACAACGGTGGCGGCAACGGCGGCAACGGCGGCAACGGCGGCAACGGTGGCGACACCGGCAACGGCGGTGGCGAGCAGCCGACCGCCACGCCCACCGAGCCGGGCCAGGGCGGCGACGGCGGCCAGAACGACGGCGGCCAGGGCGGCGACAAGGGCGGTGACCAGGGCGGCAAGGACGACCAGGACAACGGCCAGGAGCAGCCCTCGGCGACCGAGAAGCCCGCGGACGACAAGGGCACGGCCCAGCCCCAGCAGCCCGACGTGAAGGTCTCGACCCCGGCGGCCGGCGGCGACGCCGGTGACCAGGACGGCGACCAAGGTGGCGCGGACGACGGGAAGCAGGACGACGGCGGCCAGGAGGCGCAGGCCGCCCAGGTTCCCGGCAGCCTTCCCGAACTGGACGACCAGGCCCAGGCTCAGGGCGAAAGCGGCAGCCTCGCCGAGACCGGTGCCCAGCTCTGGCCGGCCGCCATCGGCGGAGTGCTGGTGATCTTCGGGTTCTTCGTCCTGCGCAGCGTGCGACGCGGCGCCTGACCCTCGGTATCTCCGGCATCCTCGGAACACGACGGCGGCAGGACCCCTCGGGGCCCTGCCGCCGTCGCGCCGTTCCGGGGCGGGCCCGGCACTCAGCGGTCCGCCGCGCCGCGTGCCCCCTCGCCCTCGGCGTCGATGTGCGGCAGGACCCGGTCCAGCCACCGCGGGGTCCACCACGCGTGCGGGCCCAGCAGGGTCATCACGGCCGGCACCAGCAGCAGCCGTACCACCGTGGCGTCGATCAGCACGCTCACCGCCAGACCCAGGCCCAGCAAGGTGCCGCCCACGGCACGGCTGACGAGCTGCAGCACCACCAGGGCGACCAGCCAGGCGACGATGACGACGACGAAGTGCCGCGCGCACCGTTCGCCCAGCCGTCGCACCACACCCGCCCGGGGTGCGGCGTGGGCCCCACCGCGTCTCGACGGCATCGGCGCGCTCTCCTCCGCCCGGCCGGGCGGTCCCGGGCCTGCCGCCCATTGGGGATCGGGCGTGTCACCCCGGCATCCCCGTGCGGCGGGGCGGGGGAGGGGGCGCTCCTGCTCGGCGGGCGGGCGTCCTCCCCAGCCCGGGGGCGGCGAACACCCCTGCTGCGTTCGGCCGTCGGTGTGTGACACTGGTCGCAGGTGGCCGCGGCACTGTCCGAGGGGGGAGCGCCGTCCGGCCGGAGAGGGGAAGTCGCCGTGAGCCAGGACCTTGTTCGCGCACCTGAGGACGACGTGGCCGCCGAGGCCCGCCAGGCCCGTTTCGGACGTCTGCCGGAACCCGTCCGGGCGGAGGACCTGATCGAGGAACGCCCCGCAGCCGCCCCCGACCCGTCCCGCTTCGCCTACAACCCCGACGAATGGCTGATCCGTTACTGCGCCTGACCCCCGCCGGCCGCCGTCGCCGGGCCGGTCGGCGTCGCGGGTGCCGGACTCGTGACCCGTACGGTTCGGCCGTCTGGCGGGTCGTGGCAGCGACCTGTCGGCCGCCTGCGGACCCGCACGATCCGCCCGCCTCGGCCGCCCGCGGCAGTCGCCGCAACCGCCCGCCGTGGCCGGGCCCGGCGTCGCGGGAGCCGGACCCGCACGGTCCGGCCGTCAGGCGGGGCGCCGTGTGTCGGACCCCGGCGCCGTACTGCCGCACCACGGCGTCGCAGTGCGCGTCAGTCGTAGGCCGTCAGTAGCAGGGCCACGTCGTCGGGGCGGTCCTCCGCGCGGCGGGCCGCTCCGAGCAGCCGGTCGGCCAGTTCCTCCACCGAGTCCGTCCGGCTGTCGGCCAGGCAGCGGCGGACCGTCTCGATGCCCGTCGCGATGTCGCTGCCGGGCACCTCGACCAGCCCGTCCGTGTACAGCGCCAGGACGCTGCCGGGCTCCAGGGTGAGCGTCGTGACCGGGTATTCCGCGTCCGGCTGCACCCCGAGCAGGACCCCGCCCGCGAGTTCCACGGTCTCCGTGGTCCCGTCCGGGCGCCGCAGCAGCGGCGGGGGATGGCCCGCCCGTGCGGCCTGGGCGCGTCCGGTCGCCGGGTTCAGCTCGATGTAGCAGCAGGTCGCGAAGACGTCCGTCTCCAGCTCGGCCAGCAACTGGTTGGTGTGGGAGATGACCTCCTGCGGCGGCCGCCCGCTCGAGGCGAAGGCGTGCACGGCGCTGCGCAGCTGCCCCATGACGGCCGCCGCGCCGACGCTGTGCCCTTCCACGTCGCCGATGACCAGCGCCACCCCGTGTCCCGTACGGATGACGTCGTACCAGTCACCGCCGATGTCCATGCCCTTGGTGCCGGGCAGATAGCGGCCGGTGCTGCGCAGCCGTTGGATGGCGGGCAGCCGGTGCGGCAGCAGACCCTCCTGCAGCCCGCGCGCCACGGCGGACTCGGCGTCGTACAGCCGCGCCCGTTCCATCGCCTGCGCGGTCAGACCGGCCAGCGCGGTCAGCGCGCTGCGCTCCTCCGTGGTGAAGCGGTGCGGTGCGTTCCAACCGAGGATGCAGGAACCGATCGGATGGCCGGAGGCGATCAGCGGCAGGAACGCCCAGGAGGACATCGGGTCCAGCGCCAGCCGCGGGTAGGCGCTCACCAGGTCCTCGGGCGACTCGAAGAACAGCGGCAGACGCGCGGTCAGCGCGTGCACACCGGGCAGCTCCGCCTCCAGCGGCACCCCCTCGAAGGGGTCGAGGAAGTGCTGCGGGTAGCCGTCCTCCCACAGCAGGTACATCCGCCCGTCGCGCACCGTGTACAGGGCGACCTCCGTCGCGCCGAACGCAGGCAGCAGCTGCTCGGAGACGGCCCGGCACACGTCCCGCACGGTGACGGACTCGGTCAGCACGCTGGCCATCTGCACCACGTGGTACAGGGCTCCCGCGCGGGCGGTCGTGACCAGCCCCGTCGGCGGTGCCGCCGACGCCCCGGCGGACGGCGGCAGAACCCGGCCCGGCTCCGACCCGGCCGGCGCGGACGTCCGGAACACCCGGCCGGTCAGCCCGTGCACCCCGGGGTACAGCACGAACCCCAGCCAGACCCCGTCCGGGTCGTGCACCAGGTACGACACCGGCTCCTGCGTCAGCATCGCCGCCCGGTAGCGGTCCTCGTAGGCGGGGTCGCGCAGCCAGGTGAGCACCCGCCACGGATGGTGCCCGAGCAGCTCCTCCAGATCGCACCCGAGCAGGTCCTGGCAGCGGCGGTTGGCGTAGATGACCCTGCCGTCCTGGTCCAGCGAGAACAGGCCGTCGGGCAGCCGCTCGGCGGCCTCCGCGGCGGTGACGCCGCCGGCCACGTCGACCAGGGCCCCGACCAGCAGCCGGGCCGTCCCCTCCGCCCGCACCACGTGCCCCCACAGCTCCACGGGCCGGTAGTGCACCGCCTCCACGTCGTCCTGCGACTCGTCCAGCACCCGGAAGTGCCGGCCCCGGATCTGCCCGGTGTCCTCGGCCTCCCGTCGCGCAGCCCGCAGTTCGTACAGGTCGTCCGAGGACACCCGCCGCTCGACCGCGGCCATGGTGCCGCCGAACTCCTCCCTGGACACGCCCAGAAGGGTCAGCGCGTCGTCGTCGCCCGACCAGCGGTCGCTGTCCAGGTCCCACTCGACCATGCCGACCGACACCGCCTGGACGGGCGGCGTGGGCAGCCGCACGCTGACCGGCTGGTCGTCGTACTCGATGCCGTACGCCACTGCGTCCGCGTCCGTCCGGCCGGGCACGCCGCGGGCGAACTCGGTGAGGCGCTCCTGCATGTCCTGGCCGGCCCGGAGCAGACCCGTACGCACCGCCTCCTCGCGGGCCGGCCGTCGGGCGGAGGAGTGCAGCACCGCCAGCACGCCCACCGTCTCGCCGCCGACCCGCACCGGCTGGTAGGCGTGCGCGAACGAGTACGGCAGGGCGGCGGTGAACTGCGGGAAGCGCAGCATCGTCGCCCGGTCGTCGGGCAGGTACTGGGTCTCCCCGCTGCGGTACGCCTCGCACATCGGCAGCCCGCCGCTCACCGGGACCCGCCACCACGGCTTCAGCAGCGAGCGGGGGACGCCCGACATCACGCACAGCACCAGCGACCTGCGGTCGCGCGAGCGCAGGTAGACCGCGCCGCCGTAGCCCCCGGTGCCCCGCACCGCCGCCACGACGGCATCCGCGAGCGCGTCCTCGATGCGGTCCTCGGGACGACGGGTCCGGCTGTCCTCCGCGTCGGGTACGGACAGCCCCGCCGGCCGCTTCCCGCGCGGTGCGGCGGCTGCACCACCCATGTAGCGCCCTCCCGGTGCACACGGAACGGGACGTTCGTCCGCTCCCCACCAGGATGTGCCATGCCGGCCGGTACGGCGACCGGCCGGAAAGCACCGCAACCATACGGGCATCCCGGTCGTCTCACCCGATATCAGAACGTTGGCGTCCCAGGGGGCCGAAAATGCTTCAAGCAAGAACAATCTGCGCGACCGTGGTGCTCCTCGGCGCCACGCTGGTGACGGCGGCGGCCCCGGCCGTGGCCGCCCCGGCGACGGCGACGGCCGCCACCACGGCCTGTCCCACCGGCTGGGGCAGTGCCGACAGGTCGACGACCGCCGCCACGACCACGTCCGTGACGGACGTCAGGACCGGCCGGCACGACTGCTACGACCGCATGGTCGTCGATGTGCCCGGCGCGGCGCGCGCCGACCTCGGCTACTCGGTCCGCTACGTCGACCGGCTGTACCAGGACGGATCCGGCCGGCACATCCCCGTCGCCGGCGGCGCCGTCCTCGAGGTGCGGGTCACCGCCCCGGCGTACGACCCCGGGACCGGCGCGGCCACCTACCCCGCGCGCGCCGGGGCCGCCCTGCCCGGCGTCGGCCTGAGCGGGTACCGCACCTTCCGGGACGCGCGGTTCGCCGGCAGCTTCGAGGGCGAGACCCAGCTCGGCCTCGGCGTGCGCGGCCGGCTGCCGTTCCGCGTGCTGCAGCTGGACGGCCGCCTCGTGATCGACGTCGCCCACACCTGGACCGTCGCCCGCTGAGCACCACGGCGGGCGGCGCGGTCAGCTCTCCGCGCCGCCCGCCTCGCAGACCTGCCGCGCGACGTCCCGCAACTTGGTGTTGGTCCGCTGCGACCGGGTGCGCAGCAGGTCGAAGGCCTGGTCCTCGGAGACGTGGTGCCGGCCCATCAGGATGCCCATCGCCTCGCCGATCAGATGCCGGGTGGCGACGGCCTCCTTCATCTGCTCGTCGGTGCGGGCGGTGGCGAAGGCGACCGCCGCGTGGGAGGCCAGCAGCCAGCCCGCCGTCTCGCTGTCCTCGGTGAACATCCCCGGCTTGCGCGAGTACATGTTGAGGGCGCCCAGCTCCTCGTCCCGCGTGTACAGCAGGAAGCCCATCATGCTGCCCACCCCCAGCTCCCGGCAGCGGGGGACGAACCGCGTCCACCGCTCGGGGGACGCCGTCATGTCGGGGATGCGGAAGACCCGCTCTGGCCGGTCGGGCCGCGCCGCGTCGAAACACGGCCCCTCCCGCAGCGCCCCCTGAAGGTGGTCGCTGTCGGTCACGAACTGGTCCGTGGGGGCCAGCGACGTCACCCGGTCCCCGCGCAGCACGAGGATGCCGGAGGCGTCGCAGCCCTCGACGAGTTCCACTGCCGAGCGCGAGATCTGCTCCAGCGTCGCGTCCAGCGTGTGCTCCGCGAGCAGATCCCGGGCCATCGACGCCATGTGCCGCGCGAAGCCTTGCCAGTCCACCGTCCGCCTCCTCCGTGCGACCGTACCCGCCCCGCCCATCCTTGCATGCCGCCCGGGACGCCTCCGCGCCTTTCCCCCAGGAAGCACCCCGGCCGCATCGCCCCCGGTGAGCGCGCCGATCCCGGGCACACGGCGTACGTGATCTTCGGCGTCCCCGGCCACCCGGGGGCGCCGGTGTCCGGCTCGCGACAGAGAGGAATCACCACGGTGACCATGCCCGAGCGTCGTACCCGTCCGGTGCGCCCCGGCCGGCGCTTCGATCTGCGTTCCACCGCCATGTTCTTCGGCCTGCTCGCCGCGGCACTGGTCATCGGGGGGCTCGCGGTGCGCGGGCTGGCCGGGGTGGTGCAGCGGCGCCCGGTGTGGGCGGTCGTCCTGCTCTGCGTGGCGCTCGCCGTCGTCCTGGCCCGCGGCCGCAGGAGGCGGCGGCTCTCGGCGGCGCGGCTCGCCCGGCAGGCGGGGGACGCGCTGGCCCGGGGCACCTCCACCGCGCTCGACGCCCTGGACACCCCGGCGCCGGCCGCCCTCACCATCCCCGCCCAGGCCGGCCCGTACGAGGACGAGGCGCGGTACCCGGGCGAGCTGCCGCCCGACGAGGTCACCTCGCCGCTGCCCGTCTCCCAGGGCATCGACCACGAGGCCCTCACCCCCGACGAGTTCGAGGCCGCCACCGCGGAGCTGTGCGCCCGGGACGGCTGCACCCGGGTGCAGGTGGTGGGTGGCGCGGGGGACCTGGGCGCCGACGTGACGGCGCTGACCCCCGACGGCCGCCGCCTCGTCGTCCAGTGCAAGCGCTACGGCGAGGACAACAAGGTCGGCTCGCAGGACCTCCAGCGCTTCGGCGGCACCTGCTTCACCGTCCACGAGGCGGACGTCGCCGTCGTCGTCACCACCGGTGAGTACACCGTCCCGGCACTGGAGTACGCCGAGCAGTGCGGCATCGTCTGCGTGGACGGCGACGGCCTGCTCGCCTGGAGCCAGGGCCGGGCGCTCGCGCCGTGGGCGGCGGTGCCGCGGGAGGAGCCGGCGTAGCGGGCCGTTGTCAGTGGCGGATGCCACCCTGCCGGTATGGACGAGCTGGAGTTCCTGCGCGGCAGGGTGTACGGAGCGGACCACGACGACCCCGGCCCGCGCGACGGACGGGCGTACGCGGAGCTGTCCGGCGGCCCGCTGGACGGCCTGCTGCTGGACGTCACCGACCACGGCCCCGCGGAGCGGCGGCACGGCGTGGGCCTGCCCACCGAGATAGGCCGCTACGGCCCGGGCGGCCGCGCGGTGTACGCGCCCCGCTCGGCCGGCGACCGGGTGTACGAGTGGCGGGGCGACGTCCCCTGACCGTCCCCTCGCGGGTACGGAGGGGGCCACCGGGGCAGACGTAGCGGTAGGACACCGGCCGGTCGTCGTCGCCGACGAAAGGGAGGTGCGGCAGGCCATGAAACCCCTCACCGACAGCGGCTCGGCGCTGCGCGGCCGGATCGGCCAGGCGATCTTCTCCCGGGTGGCCGGACCGGACGGCCCCGACAACCGCGCCCGTATCCACGGCACACCGGGCCCCCGCTGGTTCGGCCCCGAGCGACCGGTCCGCCAGGTGCACGGCGACGCGTCGATGTTCATCGGCGGACTGTCCGCCCTGCTGCTCCAGTCGCTCCACCCGCTGGCCATGGCCGCCGTCGCCGGGCACTCCGGCTTCCGCGGCGACCCGTGGGGCCGGCTCCAGCGCACCAGCACCTTCCTCGCCGTCACCACCTACGGCACCGCCGACAGCGCCCAGCGGGCCGTCGACCGGGTGCGCGCCGTCCACGACACGGTCCGCGGCACCGCCGCCGACGGCCGCGCCTACGTGGCCTCCGACCCGCACCTGCTGTGCTGGGTGCACGTCGCCGAGGTCGACATGTTCCTGCGCGCCCACCAGCGCTACGGCGCCCACCCGCTCGACGACGACGGCTGCGACGCCTACGTCGCCGACATGGCGCGCATCGCCACCGCCCTCGGCGTCCCCGACCCACCCGTGGACCGCGCCCAGCTCGCCGAACGGCTGGCCGCCTACCGGGACGAGCTGCACGCCACCCCGGAGGCCCTGTCCACCGCCCGGTTCCTGCTGCTCGACCCGCCCGTGCCGTTGCTCGCCCGGATACCCTACGGCGTCCTCGCCGCGAACGCCGTGTCCCTGCTGCCGCCCTGGGCGTCCCGCGCGCTGCGGGTGCCCCGCATGCCCGCCGAGGGCCTGTGCGTCCGCCCGCTCGGCACGGCCGTCACCGCCGGCATCCGCTGGGCACTGGCTCCCACCCGCCCCGCCGCCTGACCCGTCCGGCGGGCACTTCCGGTTGACGCCGGGCAGACGGGGCACTCAGTGCTGACCGGCGGCGCTCAGGGAGACGTCCGTGCCGACCGGGGGCGTTCAGGACACGGGAGGCAACAGTGGCGGTTCGTCATCGTCTGATCCGTACCGACCCACGGTCCGTGTGGGCCGTGCTGGAGGACGGCACCCGCTACGCGGACTGGGTGGTGGGCACGTCCGAGTCGAAGCCGGTGCGCGGACACTGGCCGCAGCTCGGCTCCGCGATCGGCTACGAGGTGCGCATCGGCCCGCTGAAGCTGCACAACGAGACCGTCGTCCGGCGCTGCATCCCCGGCGAGGTGCTGGAACTGGAGGCCAAGGCCGGGCCGATGGGCACCGCCCGCATCGCCATCGAGGTGCAGCCCTGGGGCGACCAGTGCCTCGTCAAGGTGGACGAACACCCCCTGCGCGGGGCGGGCGGCCTCGTGCACAACGTGGCCGTCGAGGCGATCATCCAGATCCGCCACCGCGCCATGCTCGCCCGGCTGGCGCACCTCGTCGAGGCGGAGGCCGCCGAGGCGGAGGAGCACCGGCCGCTCGGCCAGGTCGTGGCGGAGCCCGAGACGGGAGACGCCCGTGGCTGACGCCGTCGTCATCGGCGCCGGGCCCAACGGCCTCGTCGCGGCGAACCTGCTGGCCGACGCCGGCTGGAGCGTGCAGGTACTGGAGGAACAGCCCGTACCCGGCGGCGCCGTCCGCCACGACCACGGTGTCCACCCGGACTTCGCCAGCGACCTGTTCAGCTCCTTCTACCCGCTCGCCGCCGCCTCCCCGGTGGTGTCCGGACTGCACCTGGAACGGTACGGGCTGCGCTGGAGCCACGCCCCGCACGTCGTCGCGCACCCGCTGACCGACGGCCGCTGCGCCGTCCTGGACCGGAGCGTCGGCGTCACCGCCGCCTCCCTGGACGCCTTCGCGCCCGGCGACGGCGACGCCTGGCGACGGCTGCACGCCATGTGGGAGAGCCTGCGCCCCGACCTGCTGGACGCCCTGTTCACGCCCTTCCCGCCGGTCCGCTCCGGACTGCGGCTCGCCGTACGGCTGCGCGGCACCGGCGGGCTGCGCATGGCCCGCACCCTGGTGCTGCCGGTGCGCCGCATGGCGGAGGAGGAGTTCCGCGGCGAAGGCGGCGGGCTGCTGCTCGCGGGCAACGCCCTCCACGCCGACCTGGCACCCGAGGCCGCCGGCAGCGGCGGCTTCGGCTGGCTGATGTCCATGCTCGGACAGACGTACGGCTTCCCCGTGCCGGTGGGCGGCGCCGGAGCCCTGACCGACGCCCTGGTGCAGCGCCTGGAGGCACGCGGCGGCGTGCTGCGCTGCGGGCGGCGCGTGGAGCGTGTCGTCGTGCGCGGCGGACGGGCGGTCGCCGTGCGCCTCGACGACGGCGAGACGGTCGCCGCCCGGCGCGCCGTCCTCGCCGACGTGGCCGTGCCCGCCCTCTACGGCGACCTCGTCGCCCCCGAGGACCTGCCGCACCAGATGCTGTCCGACCTGGAGCGCTTCCAGTGGGACTTCGCCACCTTCAAGGTCGACTGGGCCCTCGACGGCCCCGTCCCCTGGCAGTGCGGACAGGCCGCGGGCGCCGGCACCGTCCACCTCGCCGACGGCCTCGACGAGCTCACCCGCTTCGCCGCGCAGCTCGCCACGCGCCACGTCCCCGACCGGCCGTTCTCCCTGTTCGGCCAGATGACCACCTCCGACCCCACCCGCTCCCCGCAGGGCACCGAGTCCGCCTGGGCCTACACCCACGTTCCGCACCGTGTCGTCGGCGACGCGGGCGACGACGGACTCACCGGCTCCTGGGACAAGGACGAGCAGGAACGCATGGCCGACCGGGTGGAACAACAGGTGGAACGCTTCGCCCCCGGCTTCCGCGACCGCGTCAAGGCCCGGCGGATCCTCGCCCCGCCCACGCTCCAGTCCCTGGACCGCAACCTCCACGGGGGCGCCATCAACGGCGGCACCGCCAACATGCACCAGCAGCTGTTCTTCCGCCCGGCCCCCGGCACCGGGCGGCCCGAGACTCCCGTCAAGGGTCTCTATCTGGCGTCCGCCGGCGCCCACCCGGGCGGCGGTGTGCACGGCGCTCCGGGCGCCAACGCGGCCCGCAGCGCGCTGCGCCGGTCGTTCGCCCCCGGCCTCGCCGGGGCCCAGCGGCTGCTGGCCCACCGCGACCGCACCGGGAGCCGGCAACCGAACCGCGGCGGGCAGCGGCCCTGAGGCCGCCGTACGACCATCGACCACAGAAGGAGGCGAGACGATGAGCGGACACGACGACGGACGGCGCGACGGCCCCGACCAGGAGCACCTGCGCCCCGAGGGCGTCAGCGACGAGACGGTGGAGGCGCTCGGATCCCTGTCGAAGGCCCTGGAGACCACCGAGCGGGCCCGGGGGCACCTGTACAGCTTCCACCAGCTCACCGGCACCGCCGACCTGGAACTGGACAGGGCGGTCGACCTGCTGCACAAGGCCGGGCACGGGGACTGGGCGGAGACCGTACGGACCCAGGTGCTGGGACGCAACGTGATCCCCGGCCACTGGACGTTCCAGATCGTCGAGGCCTACGACCGCACCTACTACCAGCCGTTCCGGGAGCTGGAACAGGCCGCCGTGGAGGAACTGGCCGACGGCCGCGACCACCTCTTCGAGGCGGAGATGAAGGAGGCCCGCAGGACCGCCGGGCACCCTCACCACACGGCCCGCCCGGACACCGACCCACAGGTGACCGGCGGGAAGGGCGGGGACGACGGATGAGCGGCGGCCCGCTGCGCGGACGTACCGCCGTGGTCACCGGGGCCGCGCGCGGCATCGGCGCCGCCCTGGCCCGCGAACTCTCCGGCCGCGGCATGCGCGTGGCGCTGCTCGGCCACGAGGGCGACCGGCTGAGCGAACTCGCGGACGCGCTGCCCGGCCCGGCCCTCGCCTGCGAGGTCGACGTCACCGACGACGCGGCGCTGGCGCGTGCGGCGGAGGCGGTCCGTGCGGGACTCGGGACGCCGTCCGTCGTCGTCGCCAACGCCGCCGTGGCGGACGGCGGGCTGTTCGCCGACTCCGACCCGGCCCGGTGGCGGCGGATCATCGACGTCAATCTCACCGGCAGCGCGGCGACCGCCCGCACCTTCCTGCCGGACCTGACGGCGACCAAGGGCTACCACCTCCAGATCGCCTCCCTGGCCGCGATCGGCGCCGCCCCGATGATGAGCGCGTACTGCGCCTCCAAGGCGGGGGCGGAGGCCTTCGCCCACTCCCTGCGCGCGGAGGTCGCCCACCTGGGCGTCGCCGTGGGCCTCGGCTACCTGACGTGGATCGGCACCGACCTGATCCACGACGCCGACCGCCACACCGTGATGCGGGAGCTGCGCGGGCACATGCCCTGGCCGGTGCGGAACGTGTACCCGGTCGACCGGGCCGCCGCCCGCCTCGCCTCGGGCGTCGAACGGCGCAGCACGGCCGTCTACTTCCCCCGCTGGCTGCGGCTGGGCCAGCCGGTCCGGGCCGCGATGCCGTCCGTGGTCACCAGGGCGACCCGCTACTACCTGCCCCGCCTGCAGTCCCGCGAGCCGCTGCCCCCCACGGACCTCCTGGGCGGAGGAGGCCGGGCGGACACGAGGGCGACGGCCGGACCGGCGCCGTGACACCGTCCACGGCACCGTCCCGCTGTCCCGCACACGGCCATCACGCCGCCGACCGAGTGGCGGCCGGCCAGCCGCTTCGCGACTCTTCGCGGCCACCGGCGGCCCGGTGGGGGAGCCCATGCGGGACGCACGCGGTCCGACACTCGGCTGACGGCCGTCAGGCCGGGAGCCGTCCGGCGGCTGTCCGGACGGCCGGCGACCCGGCCGGGCCGGAGACCGCTACGACCCGCGTCAGGCCTGGGCCGGACACCAGGCTGGGCGCTGCTTGGGCCCGATGTCCGCCGGATCCGGGCGGTTGCGGCCCCGGTGTGCCGGTACCGGAGCGGTGCCCCCCGGCGCCGGATCGGCGGCGCTGACGACTGCGGCCGGCTCGCGGGCGTCTGGCGTGGGGGTCGGCAGTTACGGCGGCCGCGGTCGCCGGGCGCGCGTCCCGTCGGGTTCCTCCTGTGCCCGCGATGCGCTGCGTCACCGCGCGGCACAGGCGCTTCCCTCGACCGGGCTCGGACAGCGGTGTCGTCAGCGCGGACGTTGGACGGGGTGCCGGCCGGGGAGGGGCGCCACCCGGGCGTGAGCCTCGACGGGGGCAGCGCCCCCGCCCGGGGGCATCGGGCGGGCTTCTCAGGCTCCCGGGAAGCGGCCCGTCGAGCGGAGTGCCCAGCGGCGTTCCGCGTAGGCGAGGTCGTCCCGCCAGAGGCGGGCGGAGGCGGTCCGGACGAGGGGGCGCAGGAGCGGGGCGGCGGCGCGGGCCAGGGCGAAGCCGCGGCGGTCCGAGGCCGCCACCACCGCCTCGATCACCGCGGTGCGCGGCCTGCCCGACGCGTCCGACCCCAGGGGAGTGGCGTGCGTCTCGACGACCGACCCGACCCCCTCGCCCTCGGTGATGCGCATGACGACCGTGCGCGGCTCCGGAGCCGTGAACACCGCCCGTACCGGCACCACCAGACGGCCCGCCACCTTGAAGGACACGTCCACGGCGAAGGCGTCCTCGCCCGCATCCCCGGACCCGTCCGGTCCGTCCGGCGCGTCGGCCACCGTGAGGTCGACGAACGAGTACGGATGGAACCAGGCCCCGTGCCAGGGGTCCAGCCGGTTCGCCACGACGTCCTCGGGCTCGCAGACGCCCACCCCGGCGTACACCGCCGTCAGGGCACGGGCCGGCACCGGCCGGCGCGGCACCACCGGTGCGTCGAGCGGCTCCTCGCCGCCCACCGCGTCCAGCCGTACCCACACCAGCACCCCGTCGTCGTACGCCGGGAAGGGGTCCCAGCCCGCGAACGGGCCGCCGTTCAGGGAGAGTCCGTGCCAGTGGCACACGAGCGTGCCGCAGCGCACCGGGCTGTCCCGCAGCGGCGCCCCCAGGTGCGGGCAGATGCCCGGCCCGGCCACCACACCGCGGCCCGCGTCCCGCCAGACCACCACCTCCTGCCCGGCGACGGTCCGGCCCAGCGGGCGGTCGCCGCCGACGTCGCGGGAGGCGCCCACGACGTACCAGTTGCCCGAGGGGCGCGCCTGCGCCCGTTTCAGCGCCCCGGCGATGACGGCGGGCCTGGCGTCCCGCCAGGTGGGGTGCTGCCGCTCCCAGGCCACCGCGTCGCGGCGCAGTGACAGCGGCAGCCGCCCGCGTCGGCGTCCGTTCCCGGCCATCACGCGACCTCCTCGACCATCCGCGGGGCCGCCGGTTCCGCCGCCGTCAGCGGAGGACCGCCGGGCTCCCGGGCGGAGGCACCGCGCGCCTTCAGCCGGGCGGCGGCCACCCGTGCCAGCCCATCCGCGGCGACCACGGCGCGCCGCCGGCGCGGCACCACGGCCCGCCGGTGCAGCACCGCGTACCCGTCCTGCGCCACCGCGTCCAGGATCCCGCCGTACAGCACGAAGGCGGTGCGGATGCAGGGGCGGGACACCGATTCGAGCATCGCGAGGCCCGGTGCCGCCTGCCGGTACACGCCTCGCGTCAGCGCCTCGAACGCGCGCAGCGCGGAGGTGATGCGCGGGTCGCGGCGTCCGGTGTCCCGGCTCCACCGCAGCAGTTCCCGGTCGGCGCCGTGCGCGGCGAGCAGGTCGGCCGGCAGGTACACCCGCCCCCGGTCCAGGTCCTCGCCCACGTCCCGCAGGAAGTTGGTCAGCTGGAAGGCGACACCGAGGGCCGCCGCGTGCGGCGCCGCCGTCCCGCGGTCGGTGACCGTGCCGAGGACCGGCAGCATCTGGAGCCCGATCACCGCGGCCGAGCCGTGCATGTACCGGCGCAGGGCCGCGTAGTCGGCGTAGTCGGTGACCACCAGGTCGGAGCGCATGGCGGTCATGAAGTCGGCGAAGTGACCGTGGTCGATGCCATACCGCCGCGCCGTGTCGGCGAGCGCCCGCACCACTGGTTCGGCGCTGTCGCCGTCCCGCAGTCCCTTCTCCAGCTCGGCCTCCAGCACGGCCAGTTCGGCGTCGCGGCGGGCGGTGTCCGCGCCCGTGCCCAGCGCGTCGACGATGTCGTCCGCCCAGCGGGCGAAGCCGTACAGGGCGTGCACGGCGGGCCGCCGCTCCACCGGCAGCAGCCGGGTGGCCAGGAAGTACGTCCTGCCGTGCCGGGCGTTGAGCCGGCGGCAGTGGCGGTACGCCTCGCGCAGCGCCGGATCGGTGACGCCGGCCGCGTCCAGTTCACGGTCGGTCATACGGGCCTCCTGTGCGGAAGTGGGGGGAGACGCGCCCGGCGGAGCCGCCGGCGCCGGTGACGCGCGCCGCGGCCAGCTTCCCGGACAGCAGCACGGTGGGCACGCCGACGCCGGGTGTGGTGCCGCAGCCGGCGAGCACCGCGTTCTCGGCGGAGCGCACCAGATTGCGGGGCCGGAACGGACCCGTCTGGGCGAAGGTGTGCGCCGTGGCGAACGGCGTACCGGCCGCGTGCCCCTGCGCGGCCCAGTCGGCGGGCGTGACCACGCGCTCCGCCTCGATCGCGGAGGCCAGCCCGGCCAGGCCGCGCTCCTCCAGCGTCCGCAGCACCGCATCCCGGTAGCGCGGCGTGAGATCCGCCCAGTCGGCCGCGCCGGGCCCGATGTCGGTGTTCGGGCACGGCGCCAGGACGTAGTGCAGATGGCGCCCCGGCGGCGCGAGCGAGGGGTCGGTGGCGGTGGGCCGGGTGATCAGCAGCGACGGGTCGCTCATCAGCCGGCCGGCGCGGGTCAGCTCGTCGAACGTGCCGCGCCAGGCCTGCCCGAAGGAGATGGTGTGGTGGGCCAGTTCGGGCCACGTCCGGTCGGTGCCGAGGTGCAGCACCACCGCCGACGGCGAGTGCCTCAGCCGCACCGGCCGCCGCGGCGCCCCGCCGAGCAGCCGGTACGTGACGGGCAGGTCGGGGGTGAGGACCACCGCGTCGCAGGGGATCCGCTCGTCGTCCGTGACCACCGCGGTGACCCGGCCGCCGGAGCGCTCCAGCCGGGTCACCTCCCGCCCGAGCCGCAGGTCGGCGCCCGCGTCGGCGGCGGCGTCCGCCATCGCCCGCGGCAGCGCGTGCATGCCGCCGCGCGGGAAGTACACGCCGGCGACCGTGTCCATGTAGGCGATCACCGCGTACGCGGCCAGCGCCCGCGCCGGGGGGACGCCCGCGTACAGGGCCTGGAAGGAGAACACCCGGCGCAGCCGCTCGTCCTTCAGGAAGCTCCCGATGCGCGCGTCCAGCCGGCCGAAACCGCCGAGCGCCGCCAGCCGGACCAGGTCCGGGTGCAGCAGACCCAGCGGCGAGTCGAAGTTGGCGTCGATGAACCGGCGCATCTGCGCCCGGTACAGCCGCTCCAGCCACTCCCGCATCCGCAGGTAGCCCGCCGCCTCCCGCGCCCCGGCGAACCGCTCCACCTCCGCGGCCATCGGCTCCGCCCGGGTGTGCACGTCGAGGCTGCTGCCGTCGGCGAACCGGGCCCGGTAGGCCGGGTGCAGCGGCACCAGCTCCACCCGCTTGCGCAGACTGTCGCCGACGGCGGCGAACGGCTCGTCCGCCAGGTCGGGCATGGTCAGCACGGTGGGCCCGGTGTCGATCCGGTACCCGTCGAGGTCCAGGCGCCCGGCGCGCCCGCCCGGCAGTTCGTCCCGCTCGACGACGGTGACGCGCCGGCCGGCGCCCAGCAGGTGCAGTGCCGCCGACAGACCGGCGAGACCGGCCCCCACGACGACGACGTGGTCCGTGCGCCCGGGAACGGTACGGGTCACCGGCCGGCCCCCGCTCCGGTCGCGCGCCCGGACGGCTCGCCGCACCCCGCCGTACGCCCGTACGGTGGCCGTGCCGTCACACGACCGGACCGCACCCGGACGGTGTATCCCGGCGGGTGGGCCGGGCGCGGCGCACGCGACCCGTCCGTCGCGCGGTGTCTCTTGGCCCCTGTGGGGAGCATCCGGTGTCTTCCTCTCGTCGGCACGCACATCGCTCCGGTACGCCGGACGACCGGCGCATGCCTTCCCGATCGCGCCCGTCGTCTCACGCCCGAGTGACCCGGATCCGACCGGGCACACGGACGGAACAACTGGTCGAACGCAGGAGGGAGGTGACGCCGTGCTGCAGGCGGACGTCGCGATCGTCGGGGCGGGTGCGGCGGGGCTGTCCCTCGCCCACCGGCTGGCCGGCCCCGGCAGCGGCGGCAGGGGGCCGTCCGTCGCCCTCGTGGACGCACCGCCCGGCCCGCTGCGGCCGCCCCGCCGCACCTGGTGCTTCTGGGAGGCCGGCCCCGGCCGCTTCGACGCCGCCGTCACCGCGTCCTGGCGGCACCTGAGGGTCCGCGACCCCTCGGACGCGGTCATCGACGGGGACATCGCGCCGCTGCGCTACAAGATGATCCGCTCCGACGACTTCGAACACCTCGTCGACCGCGACCTGGCGGACCGTGAGGACGTACGGCGTGTGGAGGGGACCGTCGACACGGTGGAGGACGTGCCCGGGGGAGCGGTGGTCCGGCTGCGGGACGGCGCCGGGCACGCCCGCGCCGTACGCGCCCGCTGGGTGTTCGACTCGCGCCCGCCGGGCAGCCTGCCGGCCGCCCGCACCACGCTGCTGCAGCACTTCCACGGCTGGTTCGTGCGCACCGCCCGGCCCGCCTTCGATCCCGGTACCGCCGAACTGATGGACTTCCGCACCCCACAGCCCGCCGACGGCCTGTCGTTCGGCTACGTCCTGCCCTTCGGCCGGCACGACGCCCTGGTGGAGTACACGGAGTTCTCTCCCCGCCCCCTCACCCCCGACGCCTACGACGCGGCCGTACGGCACTACACCGAGGACGTCCTCCGCCTCGGCGACCTGGAGGTGCTGTCCACCGAGACCGGCGTCATCCCGATGACCGACGCGGTGATGCCCCGGCAGACCGGCCAGTCCGTGTTCCGCATCGGCGCCGCCGGCGGCGCCACCCGCCCGTCCACCGGCTACACCTTCGCCGGCCTGCAGCGCCAGACCCGGGCCGTCGCCGCCGCCCTGCGCGCGGGCCGGCGCCCGATGCCGCCGCCCGCCCACTCGGCCCGCTCCCGGGCCATGGACGCCGTCCTGCTGCGCGCCCTGGCCGGTGGCCGGGCCGACGGGCCCGCCCTGTTCTGCCGCCTGTTCGACCGTGTCCCCATGCGCCGGCTGCTGCGGTTCCTCGACGGCCGCACCCGGCTGCACGAGGACCTCGCCGTCGGCCTGCACGCGCCGGTCGGGCCGATGCTCCGCTCCGCGCTGGAACTGCCCCGCCTGCCCCGCCGCCCCTACGAGGGTCCCTGACCGCCCGTCGCCCCCATGACGGCCCCGACCGCCCGCCCCCGTCATCCCGGAGAAGCCATGACGCTGCTGCGCGACGAGCACCTCGCCGCCGCCTTCGACCACGCCGCCCGCAGTTACGACACCCTGGTAGCCGCCAACCCCGGCTACCACGCCCACCTGCGCCGCTCCGCACGGCGGCTCGGACTGCCCCGCGGCGGCGACGGCCTGCGCGTGCTCGACCTCGGCTGCGGCACCGGCGCCTCCACCGCCGCGCTCGCCGAGGTGCTGCCGGGCGCGGACATCACCGCCGTCGACGCCTCCGCCGGCATGCTGGAACGGGCCGCCGCCAAGACCTGGCCGCCGAACGTCACGTTCACCCACGCCCCCGCCGAGCGGCTCGCGGAGGCCGGCGTGACCGGCCCCTTCGACGCGGTCTTCGCCGCCTACCTCTTCCGCAACGTCACCGACCCCGACGCCGTGCTGCGCATCGTGCGCGGGCTGCTCGCGCCCGGCGGTCGGCTCGCGGTGCACGAGTACACCCTCGGCGGACGCCGGAGCGACCGGGCCGTGTGGACCCTGGTGTGCCGGGGCGTCGTCCAGCCCGTGGCCACCCTGCTCGGCGACGGCGACCTGTACCGCCATCTGTGGCGCAGCGTCGTCGACTTCGACACCGCCGACCGCTTCGCGGACCGGATGCGGACGGCAGGGTTCGACAGCGTGCGCCGCCTGCCGCTGCCCGGCTGGCAGACCGGCATCACCCACACCTTCACCGGGCGCCGCCCCCGCACCGCGGAGGCCGCGCGATGACCCGGCCGTCCCGCCCCGCCGCCGCCCGCCGCGGACGCGACCGCCGCGCCCGGGTCCTCGTGGCCCCGCCCGGCGCGCCACGCGTCGACGGTGACCGCCGGCCGAGCACCGCCGTCGTCGGCGGCGGTATCGCCGGACTGGCCGCCGCCACCGCCCTCGCCGAACGGGGCGTCGCCGTCACCCTGTACGAGAGCCGCCCCTACCTGGGCGGGCGCGTCGGAGGCCGGCCGGTCGACCTGAAGGACGGCACACCCGCGACGATGAGCCGCGGCTTCCACGCCTTCTTCCGGCAGTACTACAACCTGCGCGGCCTGTTGCGCCGTACCGACCCCGCCCTCGAACGCCTCACGCCGCTGCCCGACTACCCGCTGCGGCACAGCGACGGCACGCACGACAGCTTCCGGCACGTGCCGCGCACCCCGCCGTGGAGCGCGCTCGGGTTCGCCGCGCTCAGCCCCTCCTTCCCGCTGCGCGAGCTGCCCCGGATGAACGCGGCGGCCGCACTGCCCCTGCTCGACGTCCGCGTGCCCGACGTGTACGAACGCCTCGACCGGGTCAGCGCGCACGACTTCCTCGACGCGGTGCGCTTCCCGCAGAGCGCGCGGCACCTGGCGTTCGAGGTGTTCTCCCGCAGCTTCTTCGCCGACCCGAAACTGCTGTCGGCGGCCGAGATGGCGTTGATGTTCCACATCTACTTCCTCGGCTCCTCCGAGGGCCTGTTGTTCGACGTGCCCGGCGCGCCCTTCCCCGCCGCCCTGTGGGAACCCCTCGCCGCGCTCCTCGGACGGCACGGCGCCGAGCTGCGGACCGCCACCCCCGTCGAACACGTCGAACCCCTCGCGGAGGGCGGCTACGCGGTGACCACCGCCCGGGACGAGCGGCGCCACGACACGGTGGTCCTCGCTCTGGACGCCGCGGGGCTGCGCGGCCTGGTGGGGCGTTCCGACCGGCTCGGCGACGCGCCGTGGCGGGAGCGCGTCGCCCGCCTGCGCAACGCCCCGCCCTTCCTGGTCTCCCGGCTCTGGCTGGACCGGCCGGTGGCGTCCGACCGCCCCGGCTTCCTCGGCACCAGCGGTTACGGCACCCTCGACAACGTCACCGTCCTGGAGCGCTACGAGGACGAGGCGGCCCGGTGGGCGTCCCGCACCGGCGGCTCCGTCGTCGAGCTGCACGCCTACGCCCTGCCCGCCGACTCCTCCCCGGAGGTCGAACAGAAGCGGCTGCTGGACCAGTTGCACCGGGTCTACCCGGAGACCCGCCGGGCCGGGACCGTCGACGCCCGCCACGAATGGGCCGCCGACTGCCCGCTGTTCCCGGTGGGCGGCTACCAGGACCGGCCGACGGTCCGCACCCCCGACCCGGGGGTGGTGATGGCCGGCGACCTGATCCGCACCTCGTTGCCCGTCGCCCTGATGGAACGCGCGGCGACGACCGGCTTCCTGGCGGCGAACGCTCTGCTGGAACGCTGGGGCGTACGCGGCCAGACCCTCTGGACGGTCCCCGACCGCGGCCGCAGCGCACCCTTGCGGGGCCTGGCGGCGACGCTGGGACGCCGCAGCGCGCCGCAGCGGGCCTGACGACCGGCCGACGGGCCCGGCCCCCCGCACCCCGTGGCCGGGCCGCCCGTGCGGCGGGGGCGGCGTGCCCTTGGCCGGGCGAGGCGTGCGGGTCCGTGGCCGGGTCCGGTGCGCGCGGGGCACCGGAGGGCTGCTGCGGTCGTAGCGCCGCATCCGGGCGCGGTGGCCGCGCGGGTGGGACGTCGGAGCGTGGCGGACGGTGGCGGCCGGCCCCCTGCCGCCGCCCCGCTGCGGGCCGGCCGCCCGTGGTCTCGGCAGGTGCTCCGCCTCGTGCCGGCCCGGGGCCGGCCACGCTCGGTCAGACCACCGTGTCGGTGACTGCCGGGTCCGTTCTGCCGGTGAGGTGCGCCGCGCCTGCGCGGACGACGGACAGCGCGCGCGGGAAGTCGTGGAGGTGGTCGCCGATGATGTCCAGGCCGGTCACCAGCGAGTGGGGCGGCACGCTGCGGGCCGACAGCACCTCCGCCGTCCAGCCGAGGAAGTCGGTGAACACCTCCACGTCGTCCACGTACAGGGCGGTGGCCAGGAAGTCGACGACGTGCGCCAGGTCCTCCGCCGTCCGCTCCCGCTGGGCCTCGTCGTACTCCCGCATCGGGGGGAACCGGCGTTCCAGCTCGGTCAGCGTCTCCTTGACCAGCCGGCCGCGCGACTGGGCGACCATGCTGTACTCCTGGTCGGCCAGGTGCGGCAGGTCGTCGATGGCCTGCCGGGCCCCCGTCGGCCGTGCCAGGCCGGCCTCCAGCACCGCCGCCGCGCCCCGCGCGTCCGGGGCCCACGCGTCGGCGCCCAGGGCACGCGCGTACCGCCCGTCCACGCCGAACGCCCGGCCCCCGGCCACCACCGGCACGCCGACGGACCGGCAGGCGGTGATCGCGGTGTGCGCCCGCGGCAGGTGGGTCGGGATCGACCCGGAGAGCAGCACGGCGTCGGAGTTGGTGTGGTGCTGGTGGGCGACCAGATGGGGCGTCGGCGTCTGCGCGCCGAGGTAGTCGACCTGCCAGCCCCGCAGCCGCAGCGTCTCGGCGACCAGCCGGGCCGGGAACGCGTGCCACTCGCCGTCCACGCAGCTGACCGTCACCCGGCCCCGCCGCGCGGTGGGGCGGGTGCTCGTCGGCTGGTGCACCAGGGCGGTGATCACCCGCTCGTTGATCGCCGTCGCCGCGTGCTCCTGCGCGACGGAGATCCGGTCGGCGGCCCACTCCACGCCGATCTTCGCCTGCACGGCCGCGACCACGTCGAGCAGCAGGTCCTCCTCCTGCCAGCCGTCGGCCAGGGCCGCACGGACGACCTCGACGGCGTCGTACTCGTCGCCGTCGATCACCGCCCGCCACAGCGCTTCCGCCGGCTCGGCGTGCGAGGCCCGCGGGCCGCTCATCCGTTCCTCCTCGTTCGTGCGTCCGCACCGGTCGCTTCGTCGTCCGTGGCGCGACCTATGCGCGGGGCGCCGATGGCGACGACGGCCATGTCGTCGTGGCGGCTCCCCGGCTCCAGCCACTGCGCCGCCAGCATCTGTACGTGTTCCACCATGGCCTCGCCCGGCATGCCCCCGCACCTCGCGAGGGCCTGCCGCAGGCGCTCCTCGCCGAACAGCTCGCCGCCCAGCGGTCCGCCGCGGGCCTCGGTGATGCCGTCGGTGTAGAGCAGGCAGATGTCGCCGGGCGCGAGGACGGTCTCCACGGTCCTGGCGGTCACCTCGGGCAGCGCGCCCACGAGGGTGCCCTGCGTGGGGACCTCCTCGACCCGGCCGTCGGTGCGCACCACGAGCGGCGGGAGGTGCCCGGCGCTGGTCAGCCGCAGCCGTACGGAGCCCTCCTGGCGTTTCACGGAGGCCAGCACCAGCGTGGCGAACCGGGCGTGGTGGGAGGTGAGCAGGGCGCCGTTGAGCATGCGCAGCACCCGGAGGTGGTCGGAGGCCAGCGGCAGCAGCGCGTGCAGCGTGTTGCGGATCTTCCCGGTGAGCACCGCCGCGTCCAGCCCCTTGCCGGCCACGTCACCGAGCGCCACGAAGGTCTCGGCGGAGGCGTCGGGTCCCGGGTGGACGTCGTAGAAGTCGCCGCCGACCCGTTCGTGGTCCATGGCGGTGCGGTAGCGGCCCGCGTAGTCGACGCCGTGCACGCGGCTCAGCGGCGGCGGCAGCAGTTCCCGCATGAGGGTGCCGGTGATGGCGGTCTGCTCGCTGTAGAGGCGGGCCGCCGACAGGGCGGTGCCCGCGCGTGAGGCGAACAGCCGGGCGAATCCCTCCTCCTCGGGCGTGAACCCCTTCTCGGTGTCCGACCGCAGCAGGATCAGCGCGCCGGCGGGCACCCCGTGGCCGGGCAGCGGGGTGACGAGCACGGACCCGAGCGGTCCGGAGAAGCCCTCGGGGATCACCCAGTCCGGTATGACGGCCGGGTTGATCCAGCGGGCCGGCACCGGCGGGAAACCGCGCAGTGCCTCGTCCAGGCCGGGGACGGAGAGCGGGTCGATCTGCCGGGTCTCCTGCACCACCCGCCGCCCGCGCAGGGCGTGGGTGACGGCGTACCGGTGGCCGGTCGGCGGGGTGATCAGCACGGCGGCCTCGGCCAGGTGGTCGGTCGCCATCCGCGCGGCGACCTCCGCGCAGCGCGGCACGTTCAGGGAGGACAGGAGGGTGCTGAAGAGGTCGGAGGTGGCGTCGGCCTGCTTACGGGTCTCCCGCGCGGCGGTCTCGGCCCGTTCGAGGTCGGTGCGGTCGAACAGCCACCAGGCCACCGCACCGTCACCGGTGGGGGACGGCCGCGCCTCGTAGGCGCGGTCGCCGAAGGTCCCGGCCGGCGTGGCCGCCGTCGGGTCGGAGGTTCCGGCGACATGGCGCCGGTGCGCGTCCGCCAGCCACGACGGCGGGAGGCCGGTGGTGGGGGAGGCCGCGATGAGGCGGCGGGCGGCGCGGTTACGGCCGACGATGCGGCCGCGTGGGTCCAGCACCAGAACAGGGCAGGGCGCGTCGTCCCACGTGGGGATGGATCCGTCGCGCGCTTGGCACGGACCGGCACTGGAATCCGGTGAAGAAATCACGGACGAGGTGCGCGCCGCGCACCCACCCCCTCTTTCGTCGGCGTGAGCAGGTACGGCGGCAACGGTCCCCCATCCGTGCTCGCGAGGCAACCTGCCTGGTCGGCGAGGAAGTCCATGGAGCGCCGCGTACCCCCCACCGGGCGTGTCATGCCTGGCCGCGGACGGCGGGGCCGTCCCGGTCGGCGATCACCACGGCCTGCCGCACGGCTTGGTGCACGGCGCGCGCCAGCCGCGCCCCCCACAGCGACCGGGGCCCCGCGAAGGCATGTGCCTCCCGATGCGGGCCCGGGGTGTCGGCGACCACGCACACCGCGTCGGTGGGCGTGCCGGAGCAGTCGTACCCGCCCTCCACCAGCGCCTGGACCTTCGCCTCCGTGGCGGTGGCCACCGCGTTCACCAGGGCCGCGTCGGTCAGCGCGGCCGGTACGGCCACCACGACGTTGATCGTGCCCGGGTCCTGCACTCCCGCGGCGCCCTCCCCGGGGCGGGCGGCCCAGCCGCGCACGTCCACCCCCGCTGTCACGAACGCCTCCGCACCGCCGTCGCCCGCGTGCGCGTACGCCGACACGTCGGCCGCCGTCATCAGCCCCACCCCGTCACCTCGCACCCCCGCCGCGGCGGCGAGGGCGGCCAGGTGCCGTTCGGGGTCGGTGCGCCGGTAGCCGTGCGCGACCTGCGCGTTGAGGATCCAGTCCCGCTCGCCGATGCCGCCGCCCAGCACCGCGCTGCTGATCGTGCGCCGCCCGGGCCCCGCGGTCCACAGCAGCGCGTGCAGCAGCTCACCGTCCTCGGTACGGGTCAGGCGGCGCGGGGCCGGCAGTGCGGGGGTCGTGGGCTGAGGGGGCAGTACGGCGGTCACCGGGCGGGGCTCCTTGCGGGGGTCGGCCCGACCGATCGTAGGCCGGGCCGGCTCCGCGCCCCGCGGCGGGGTTGATCACACGGCGCCGACGCCCTCCGGAGCGCGGAAGCAGGCGGTGACCGTCTTGCCGTGGGGGCAGGGGCGGGCCTCCCACGTGTCGGCGAGGACGTCGACGAGGAGCATGCCGCGTCCGCCGACCCGTTCGTCGTCCGGTTCCCGGGGCGTCGGCAGGGCGGTGGAACCGTCGTGCACCGAGATGTGCAGGCAACGGGTGTCCCACGACATGACCAACTGCGCGTCCGTACGGGCGTGCACATGCGCGTTGGTGACCAGTTCCGACACGGTGAGCAGCACGGCGTGGGCCGTATCGGGCGCGGTCTCGTCCCACCCCAGGGAGGCGAGGTGGTCCTGCGCCCAGTCACGGGCCGCCTTCACTCCCTGGCCCATCGGCAGGGAGCGGGCCCAGCCCACGGTGCGCACCGACTGTTCGTTCATGGAGTCCTCTCGGGTCTTCGGCCGGCGGTCCGGACGGATGCGTACCGGACCGCTCGGGCAAGGGGACGGCTCAGCGCCGGCCGCCGCGCAGCCGTCCCAGCAGCCGCTGGGCCTGCGCCCGCCGACGGGGGTCGGACGCGGCCCGCCGCACCTGCTCGGCCGTGCGGCGTCCCTGGGGGCTTCGGGCGAACTGTTTGATGCGCTCCACCATGCCGGGCATGGTTGCTCCTCTCACTGGGCGTCGGCGGTGTACTCGCCGCCTTCCACCTACCCGCTGGGCGCGGGTACAGCCCTGGGCCGGGGCGGTGATTCACCGCCCCGGCCACCGGACGCGACGGAGGCCGGGGGCCGGGTGTGTCGTCCGGTGCGCGTGCGGCCGGCGGGACCTTCGACGGCGTGCGTCGCCTTCTGCACGCCCGGAGCCCGCCGGGGCCCCGTCGTCAATCCCCCTTACCTCCCCCCCCGTTGAAGCACCGCGCTCGCGGACCCTGCTCGTGTCACGGATGTGTTTGCCGAAGGAGTCAGCGGCAAACCGGTGTCCATGACCGAACAGAACAAGAATGCGAACCAGAAGACCTCGACCGCCCGGTCCACGGCGTCCAAGGCCAAGTCGGCCACCGACAAGGCGACCGAGCCCGCGAAGAGCACCGCCAACGGCGTGGCGAACAAGGCGGGTGACGCCGCGTCGGCCGCCGCGTCCGGCACCGAGCGCGCGGCACGGGTGGCCAACGGCGCCGCGCAGTCCGCGGCCAAGGGCGTGGAGGCCGGCCGCCGCGCCGTCGTCAGCGCCACCGGACAGGTCGCCGCGGGCGCCAAGACCGCCTGGACGGTCGTCGCCAACCGCCGGCTCGTCGCCGCCGGCGCGGCCGCCGGACTGACCGCGCTGACCGCCGCCTCCTACGCGGTGGGCCGCCGTGCGGAACGTCACACCCACGGCCCGCTGACCCGGATGACCGGCGGACGTATCTGACACCACGGGGGCCGGAGCGGATCGAGCCCACTCGCGCGGCGACGCTCCGGCGGGGAAAGATGTCTCCGCAAGCGTAAGAACCGACCTTTGCGGAGGAGTGGGCACATGCAGCACGAGCGAGCGGGCGGTCCGGCCGGCCCCGAGGACCTCGTCGACGTCGCTCGGCTGGTCACGGCGTACTACGCGCTCCACCCCGACCTCGACGACCCGGGGCAGCGCGTCACGTTCGGGACCTCGGGGCACCGCGGCTCGTCGCTGGCGGCCGCGTTCAACGAGGACCACATCGCCGCGACCAGCCAGGCCATCTGCGAGTACCGCGCCGAACAGGGCACCGACGGGCCGCTCTTCCTCGGCGCGGACACCCACGCCCTGTCCGAACCGGCGCGGGTCACCGCCCTGGAGGTGTTCGCGGCCAACGGGGTGACGGTGCTGATCGACGACGCCGACGGCTACACGCCCACCCCGGCCGTCTCGCACGCCGTGCTCACCCACAACCGGGGGCGCGGCACGGGACTCGCCGACGGCGTCGTCGTCACCCCCTCCCACAACCCGCCCGCCGACGGGGGCTTCAAGTACAACCCGCCCAGCGGCGGCCCCGCGGGCTCGGACGCGACCGGCTGGATCCAGGACCGGGCCAACGACATCATCCGCGGCGGCCTCAAGGACGTCCGCCGCATCCCGTACGCCCGCGCCCTCGCCGCGCCCGGGACCGGACGGTACGACTTCCTCGGCACCTACGTCGCGGACCTGCCGAACGTACTGGACCTGGACGCGATCCGCGCCGCCGGCGTCCGCATCGGCGCCGACCCGCTGGGCGGGGCGTCCGTCGCCTACTGGGGCCGGATCGCCGAGCAGCACCGCCTGGACCTCACGGTGGTGAACCCGCTCGCCGATCCCACCTGGCGGTTCATGACGCTGGACTGGGACGGCAAGATCCGCATGGACTGCTCCTCGCCGTACGCCATGGCGTCCCTCATCGGGCAGCGCGACCGCTTCGACATCGCCACCGGCAACGACGCCGACGCCGACCGGCACGGCATCGTCACCCCGGACGCCGGCCTGATGAACCCCAACCACTACCTGGCCGTCGCCATCGGCTACCTGTACGCGCACCGCGAGCGGTGGCCGTCCGGCGCCGGTGTCGGCAAGACCCTGGTGTCCTCCGCGATGATCGACCGGGTCGCCGCCGACCTGAAGCGTGACCTGGTCGAAGTGCCGGTCGGCTTCAAGTGGTTCGTCGACGGCCTCGTCGACGGGAGCCTCGGCTTCGGCGGCGAGGAGTCGGCCGGGGCGTCCTTCCTGCGCCGTGACGGATCGGTGTGGACCACCGACAAGGACGGCATCATCCTGGCGCTGCTCGCCTCCGAGATCACCGCGGTCACCGGGAAGACGCCCTCCCAGCACTACGCCGCACTGACCGCGCGCTTCGGCGAGCCCGCCTACGAGCGCATCGACGCCCCGGCGACCCGCGAGGAGAAGGCGCGCCTCGCGAAGCTCTCGCCGGCGCAGGTGACCGCGGACACCCTGGCGGGGGAGGCGGTCACCGGCGTGCTCACCGAGGCGCCGGGCAACGGCGCGTCCATCGGCGGCATCAAGGTGAGCACGGAGAACGCCTGGTTCGCCGCCCGGCCGTCGGGCACCGAGGACGTGTACAAGATCTACGCCGAGTCGTTCCGGGGCGCCGACCACCTCCGCCAGGTGCAGGAGGAGGCCAAGTCGGTGGTCCTCACCGCGCTGGGAGACTGAACCGGCGCACCCCGGCCCCGTGCCGTGCCCGTCGTGGCCGGTGCGGGGCCGACGGCGTGTCAGCCCGCCTGGATCTCGGGGGCGGACGGTGTGGTGAGACCCGCCGGCCGGGACGTCACCGCGGGCAGGGTCGCGGGGGCGTCCTCCGACTGCTGCAGCACGGTGTCGCCGGGCCCCTCGGCCGGGGTGCCCGCGCCGGTGGACAGCTGGGACCAGGCGCCAAGGGCCAGGGCGATCGCGGCGGCCGTGCCCACGACGCGGCCGACCCGGCGCATCCGGGCGCGCCCGTCCAGCTCCCGCCAGGACGGGCCCTCCCAGGGGTCGTCCGGATGCCACAGGTCACCGACCGCGTCCGCGGCGTCGTAGCGCCGCCCCGCGCCGTCGTCGGTGCGGGCCGCCGGCTGCGGCAGGCGCCCGGACGCCCGCTGCCGCGCGGAGGGTTCCTTCGGGGCGGAGGCCCGGATGGCGTGCTCGTCGTCCGTGAGGAACCGCTGCCAGACGTCGTCGGACAGGGGCGGCACGCCGTCCTCCCGATCCTGCGGCGTTCCGCCGTCGTCCGGTCCCTGCGCGGTCACGTCCGTCCGTTCCTCTCGTGTGCCGGAGCCCGCCGACGGCACCGCGGCTCACGCGCACCTGGGCCCGCCAGGATCATTGCACAGCGCGGACACACCGAAACAGCGGACCGGCGCGGCCCTGTGTCCCTGCGGGAGGTGCCCGCCCGCGAAGCGCGCGGCCCTAGCCGGACACGGGTGTCAGCTGCTTATCCGCCCACTCGGCGAAGGTGGTGACCGGGATGCCCAACTCCCGTGCGAACTCGGGCCGGGCGGGCTGAAGGACCGTGTTGTTCCACTCGTGTCCGGCTCCCCACGCCGGCATGCCCGCGTCGAGGGCCTCCTCCAGGCTCATGGAGGGCGCGGTAAAGGGCACACCCCAGGCGGCGGACAAGGTCGGCCGGAACGCCCCTTCTCCAGCGGGCCATTCGCGACAAGGCGGTTGCACCGCACGTCACCTTTCACGACCTGCTGACCCTCGCCGTCGGCATCGCCCTGGCCACCGAGCACCACAAGGACCCCGGGACGCAGGCCGACCGCCTCTTCCGCCTCGCTGTGGACGGGCTCAGCCCTGAGTACGGCATCGCCGAGGTGTCCGAGAACAGAGGATCTTCCTGATGAGGAACTTTTCCGGATCTGGGAAACGACCAAGGTAGAGGCTCCTGCGACAAGAGAGCGGCCCCGGCCGAGGGCGGGCCGTTCGGTGCTCTTGGATGCGAGAACCGGCACCGCGCTCGGCAGGTCGACACCAGACCGGCGACGGCCCGGGGGGTATCCCCCGTTCCGATCTTGGGGTCCGCCGGATCGCGCCCCGTGGGGGGTGACACTAGCGTCCAGCCATGACTTCGACTCTGCGAAAGCACCTGGTCATGGCACTCGGTGTCGCTACGCTGCTCAGCGCCGAGGTGGTCCCCGCCATCGCTCAGCCCGCCGGTACCTCCCCTTCGGAGCAGTTACGCCGGGACACCGAGGCGATCCACGCCCTCGGTGTGAGCGGTGTGCAGGCCCGCGTGATCGCGCCTGACGGTCGGCAGTCGGTCGCCACCAGCGGTACCGCCGACCTGAACACCGGCCGCCCCGTCTCTTCCAGCGGCTACTTCCGGATGGCCAGCACGTCCAAGACGCTGGTCGCCACCGTGGTCCTCCAACTGGAGGCCGAGGGCAGACTGTCCCTGGACGACACGGTCGACCACTGGCTGCCCGGAGTGGTGCGGGGCAACGGCAACGACGGCAGCCAGGTCACCATCCGCCACCTGCTCCAGCACACCAGCGGTATCCGGGACGCCCTGCCCGGATACACCACGCCCAAGGAGTACTACCAGCAGCGCCATATCATCTACGAACCTGAGCAGCTGGTCGACCTCGCCATGGCTCACGAGCCTGAGGACTTCGTGCCCGGCAAGGGCTGGGCGTACTCCAACACCGGCTACGTGTTGCTCGACATGATCCTCCAGAAGGTCACCGGTCACCCCGCTCACCAGGAGATCAAAAACCGCATCCTGCGGCCGCTGGGCCTCGACCAGACCCGGTGGATGGGCGCCTCGCCCACCCTGCCCCGGCCTCACGCCCAGGGTTACCAGCTGTTCGGCCCCGGTTCCAGGGTGGATGTCACCGACCAGACCGGTGGACTACGCGAACCTTTCATGGGTCACGACCACTCGGGATGAGAACCGCTTCTTCCGCGCGCTGCTCGACGGCCGCCTGCTGCCGGCACGGCAGCTGGCCAAGATGAAGCGGACCGTCGCCGTGAGTGCGGACGTCCAAGAGCTGTGGCCGGACGGCCGATACGGGCTCGGCCTGGTCGAACGCCCCCTGGGATGCGGGGGAACCTACTGGAGCCATGAGGGCGGGGACGGCGGCTTCATCACCCTCAACGGCGTCACCGACGACGGGAGTCGAAGCGCTGTGGTCTCCATGTCCGAGGCCCGCGGCGACACCCAGGAGCACATACTGGAGCAGGAGGACGCGGCCAGCGCGCTGATCGAACAATCACTGTGTGCCGGGGGCCCCAGCACCCGGTGAGCGGAGGTGTCGTCGCTGTGGGCGGTGAGCTCAGCGCGGCGCTCTGCTGGTGCCGCAGACCTGCGCTACGCGCCCCGTTACCTCTCATGGCCACTTTTCGGCTCACCCCAGCGATGGCCCGTCCTCGCCGTTGACACTGCCCCTGTCAGCCCTGTCAGCCCTGTCGCCACGCCCGTCCAGGTGAGGCGGCGGCGTGTCGTCGGTGAAGACTTCCCGCGGGCTTCGGTGATGCGCTCGCGGAGGTTCTGGATGATCTCGATGAGGCGGGGCCGCCGGCGGGGGTTCATCTGGAGAACGGGGCAGCGAATGCAGGCTTCTCTGAACCAGTAACTACGGTCCGTTGAGGCAGTCGGCAAACCTGTGGCACATGAGTACCGTCCCGGGCCAGGATGCGGCTATGCGTGATGTCCAGAGCGATCCCGAGTTGCAGGATCTGGTTCGGCGGTTCGTCACGCCTGATCGGCGATACCTTCGGTTGGGCGGGAGCGTTTTCCGGTTGAGCCCGGTTGAGCGCTCCGCGTTTGTGCGGGATCTGGCTCAGGCTGCGTACGAAATCACTCCGGCGGAGCTCGGCGTCCTCTTCGAGGGTGGATGGCGCGAGCGCAAGACTGCCGCCTGGCTGGTTGCTGTGGCCCACAGGTCCGAGTTCCGCGAGCTCATAGGTCGGCTCCTGCTGGCCAGCGAGGGGCCGTATGCGGGCGCGGCATACTGCGTCGCCCTTGCGAAGTTCGGTACTGCAGCGGATGCCGAACTGCTCAGCGCATACCTTGATCACTACTTGTCGCGTCCCGATCTCGACTACGACCAGGCAGCCGTCCTTGGGACGCTTCTTTACCTCGATGAGATTCTCGGCTCCGAGTACACGACACGGTTCCTTGCCCCGGCCGGTCCCTGGGACCGATGGCTTGAAGTCCGGGCCGTGGCGGCTCTCGACCCGCATGACTGTCGGCAGGCCGTGCAGCAACTGTGCGCTTTCGTCGACGAGACCGCTGAGGTCTTCGCCTCGTTGGCCTGCGGGAGCTGATCATGACCGAGCGGGACATCATCCTCAACGAACTTGCCCAAGGACTGCGCCCGATGTCACAGGGCATCGAGTGGTTCGACACCCACAGCCCGGAGGAGCAGGCCGAGATACTCCTGTTCCTGCGCCACCACTGCGTGCAGGCGCGCGACGTCACCGAAGACGGACCGGAGAGCATCCGACGTGCCGGGCTGCGCCCGACGCACACCCCGGCGGTCTTGATCACCTGCGGCCCGATCGACCAGCAACTGGGGAAGATCGCCGGCCTCACCCCTGTCGACGAACGACGCAAGGCGTTCCGGCTACTGGTCGAGGTCCTCGCGGTCGCAGACGAACGGCGCCGCGAACGCTTCTGCTCCGGCGGATGCGGTCACTGGTGGCACAACCTGCCCGTCGCCGACGGGTGAGGACGAGTCCCCCGCCGCTGGCCTCCGCCCCTGGACTTCATGTGCGGCAAGACGGACTGACGGCAGTGTTCATGCGCTCGTGTCGTCGGCGGCGGAGTAGATCACCGCGCTCAGGGCCTGCAAGGCGCCATCGTATTGGTGGCGGTCGAACTGGAACGGACCGAATGCCACGTAGTCGCGGGTCTTGCGGTGGGGTTGCTCGAAGGCGTCCCAGGTTACGAGATCCGCTGTCGCGGTGATGCGGGCCATGAGCGGCCAGCACCCCCACTCACCGCATTCACAACCGAGGACGGGGGTCTTCGGCCCCATCGCGCTAGTGGACAGTCCGAGGAAGTGGTCCTGCATCGGGCCGAACCGGAAGAACTCCGGAATCAGACCACCGTAGGCATCACCTGCAGGCTGCATCCCGGCCGCGATCTCGTACTCATCGATCAGCTCGGTGAGTGGTGCTCCGTCGATGTGAGGGACGACCACGAGCAGACCCCTGTCGTCCCGGTGCTGGCAATCGAACCGGATCTCATTGCTGATCATCCCGCGATTGTCTCAGCGACGCTGCTCCCTCCTTCTGGGCGGGGTGAGCCGGGGCCTTGCGCGACATGCCGAGGTTGATCGCCACGCTGCCGGGCGCGGAGTCGATCTGGTCGATTCTGGATTCGGCGCTGGCGAGGCTGACGCGCAGGCCCTCGATTTTGCCGAGCCAGCCCTCTTTCTCGGCTTCGGCGATCCGGTCGAGGAGGTTGTCGCGGATCTCCACCAGGCGGCCGCGCTGGGCGGGTGGTGCCGTCGATCCGCCCGGAGATGTCGATCTGCACCGCCCAAGTGGGGTGATGTCCGACGGCCGCTTCGAGGATCGCCACATCCTCAGGATCCCAATCGGAGAAGAGGTAGCCGATCTGCTCATCGGCGATGTCGATGTAGAGGTTGCCGTCCAGAGTCCACGGATCGCGCTGCCCGGGCAGATGCCGATCGAGCAAGGCGACGGTCGCAGCTCGCTCACCTGCGGGAAACACGAAAACAGTTCGCATGGGTTGGAGCGTAGGCAGTTCAGCTTCGTGGCGACCATGGATTTCGGGGGCAGCTTTGGTCCGTCGACGTAGTGGTGGCGCGGATGGCGACGTCGGCGAAGGTCGGCATGCCGAGATCGACTGTGGAGGGTCGGCGGGCTGCTTCGGCATCGAGCTGGTCCAGCTTGTCTTGCGCGCCGGCGAGGCTGACCTGGAGGCCCTCGACTTCGCCCAGCCATCCTTCCCGCTCCGCCTCAGCGATCCGGGCGATCAGGTTGTCACGGATGTCAGTCAGCCGTGACCGTTGGGCCGGATCAGGCCGGAGGAGACCGGGTTCGCGGCACCGGCTTCCCCTACCGCCCGCGGTCCCTGGGCCTTTGCCTTCCTGGGTTTGACGGTCTGCTGGATCCAGCAGCTGAAATCCCGGGCTTCCCGGCGGGTCGCCTGATCCCAGGGAACATCCACGGCTCGCAGGAACCGCCACCACCGCAGCAGATCCATCCCGTAGGAGCGAACCGTCGAGGGCGCTTTCCCGGCCGCCAGCAACTCCTGGAAGTAGACGGTGACCGGCTCGACGGCCGCTCCGTCGGGATCGATCAGCCGGTACGGCTGGTACCGGTTGCCGGTCTCCATCAGCCGACCCCACTGGGGAACCGCCAGGGCTGCCAAATCTCGTCGGGGAGCATCGTTCATCACGACCGGTGAACGTAGTGCCCAATGACTCCATCCGCCCACTGAACTGGGCAATCTCCAGGCTTCGTTCAGTCAACGGGGCGTGTTCGTGCTTGCAGGGGGTGCCACAAGGGCGCCCGCGGGTGCCGAGGGAGACCTTGCGGAGCTCGAAGTGCTGCTGGAAGTCGTGCCTCTCCGCCGCGGTCGGCTCGCGATATTCCTCTTGGGGAGCTCGGCCCGACGCCGGTCGAGGAAGCCTCGGTAGGTGCGTACCAGGTCGTCCTGGAAGGCGGCGGGGTATGCCTGGGCGGTGGTCAGTGTTTTGTGACGCGGATCAACTGGATGTCACGAGATGCTGCGCAACTGCGTTGCACTTGCTCGTCATTCGGATACGCAACGTCTACCGACCAGGCCATGCGGGGGATGCGCTCACGTCCGGCGTGTCGGGCGGTAGTCCGGTCGACACCTCGGTGCCGGCCACCCTCGTCACGAGGGGGGCCGGCACCGAGGTGTGCGGTGGGGTCAGCCGATGGTGACCAGGGTGCCGGCCGCGTTCGGGTAGGCGATGTAGGCGGTGGCGGGCCGGTCGGACGGGACCCCCTGCCACGAGGCGGTCAGCGTCAGCGGGACGCCCGGCTTCGTGGTGGCGCGCTGCGGGGTCACCGTGAAGGTGCCGCCCGCCGGGGTGCTGCCCGGGCCGACCAGGTTCGACTGGAGGGAGAACGTCATGTCCCCCAGCTGCGGCTGACTGCCCAGCGTCATCACCGCGACCTGGTACGTGCCGGGCTTCATGCTCGGCACGCTCACCACCGGACGCGTCATGTCCAGTGCCAAGTCCCCGACGATGGACGGATTGCGCCCGTCGCCGGGGTCGTGGATGACGACCATGCTGAGCTTCGCCTCCGGGTTGTCGGGGGTCACGAAGAACTGCCCGGCCTCCGTGCCCTCCGGCACGGTGAGCTCGAAGTACTTCTCGGGGTCGTCCGTGGACACCGTGCCGCGGACCGGGGCACCCGCCACCGGGCGGCGGGCGGTCGGGGTGAGCGAGGTGGAGCCGGGCGTCACCTCGAAGGAGACGCTGCCGCTCCCCGCGGGACCGGACACCTTGTCGGGAGCGATCAGGCTCCACGGCGTCAGCACGATCGGGCTGCGCACCTCGGTACGGCCGTGCCGCCAGGTGAGGTCACCGGTGACCGTGTCGCCGGAGCGCCCGGTCGTCAGCTGGAAGGTCACCGTGAACGTGGCCTTCTGGCCGGCCTTGCTGAAGTGCAGCACGGACGGGCTGACGGTGGTCTTCACACCGGGCACGGAGACCGAGGCCCGGTAGGTGCCCGGGGCCACGGCGGTGACGGTGCGGGTCACGGTCTGCGAGCCGACCATCCGGCCGATCGCGATGGACGGGTAGTTGAGGTCGCTGGGGTCGACCGCCTTCACGTCCGTGCCGGTGTCGAGGCCGAGCCCCGCGAGGTAGGCCAGCCACTCCTTCTCGGCGGAGTCGTAGACCAGGCCCGGTTCGAGCATGTCGGCCGGCTGCACCTGACCGGCGCCCTGGGCGAAGGCGTCGGTGCTCTTCGCACCGCTCGCCGTCAAGGTGGCGGAGGCGGTCGTCATCATCGCGGACTTCACGGCCATCGGCGACCACGCGGGGTGCTTCGCCAGGTACAGCGCGGCGAGGCCGGCGATGTGCGGGGCCGCCATGGACGTGCCGGACTCGAAGTCGAACTCGTGGCCGTGGTGGGAGGCGGGCGCCACCGCGGCGAGGATGCCGACGCCGGGGGCGGCGATGTCGGGCTTCAGCAGGTCACCGTTGTTCTGCGTCGACGGCCCCCGCGAGGAGAACGGCGCGATCTGCGGGTACGGCTGCCCGCTGTTCCCGCCCGGCACCAGACTGGCCTGCGCCCCGTCGGTGGCGGCGTAGGCCCGTACGGCGGTGGCGTCGGGGGTGTTGAGGTGCACCGTGGGCACCGCGTGCAGGTCGCCGCTGGTGTCGAGGTCACTGGTGTTCACCAGGATCATGCCGACGCCGCCGGCCCGTGCGACCTCCTGGGACTTGTCCGCCCGCGGGTTGACGCCCCGGTCGCAGACGACGATCGTGCCGGCGACCTTCGCCGGGTCGAGGGTGCCGTCCTTGCACAGCGCCGCGTCGCTCGTGGAGGCGGCGGCCGTCCTCACCTTCTCGGACCGGACCAGCGGCTTCGGGCCGAGCGCGGACCGGACGGTGGTGCTGCCGCCGACGTAGGTGGCGCCGTTGCCCAGGCGCGCGGTGGCCTCGTAGGGGGCCAGCGTGCTGGCGGCGACCGTGGTCGTCCACGGGGCAACGTTGTCAAGAGAGGCGGTGTCCGGACCGGCGTTGCCGGCCGCGGCGGCGACGAAGATGCCCGCGGCCGCCGCTGTGCGGAAGGCCCCCTGGACGGGGGAGTCGGGGCCGGTCTCGATGATCGAGCCGGCCGAGTAGTTGATGACGTCGACGCCGTCGGCGACCGCCTGGTCGATGGCGGCGACGATGTCGGAGGTCATGGCACCGGAGTCCGAGGGCGACTTGCCCGTCCAGAACGCCTTGTAGACCGCGACGGCCGCGCCCGGTGCGACGCCCGAGACCTTCCCGAGGTGCTGTCCCTCGACGGTGACGTCGACACCGTTGTCGCCGGCCGCGGTGGACGCCGTGTGGGTGCCGTGTCCGTCGCCGTCCCGGGGGGAGACGTAGTCGGCGCGGCGTTCCGGCGGCACCATGTCCAGCCAGGCGGCGCCGAAGAAGCGGGCGCCGACCAGCTTGTTGTTGCAGGCGCGGGCGGTGAACTCCTCGCCCGTCTGGCACGTCCCGGTGAAGGTGCCGCCGTCCGCCTTGCGCATGACGACGTTGTCACCCTTGCGGTAGGGACGGTAGGGGTCCTTCGCGGTGGGCGGCGCGGCGCCGAGGGGAGCGGCCGCGAAGGAGCGGCTCTCCGGCCAGATCCCGGTGTCGATGTCGCCGATCACGACGCCTCGGCCGGCCGCCTCGGTGCCGCCGAGGGCCTCCCACAGGCCGTGTCGCCCCGTCAGGCCGAGGAAGTCCTGGGAGTTCGTGTCGTCGGCGACCTTGTTGAGGGTGTCCGGCGTGACCGATAGCACCCCTGGGCTCTTGGTGAGCAGGGCCGCCTGCCTGGCGGACAGGTCGGCGGAGAAGCCGTTGGTGACCACCGAGTAGTGGCGCTCGATCCGCGCGCCCACCGACGCGGCGGTGGCGCGGTGTTCGCCGGTGAGGTGCGTGCGGTAGCGCACGGCGTCCGCGTCGGCCAGGTCGACCTTGCCGCCGGGCGCGGGGGCGGTGCCGGGTATGCCGTCGACCCCTCCCCGGTAGGCGGCTATGGGCTCGTCGGCGAGGGTGACGATGTAACGGCCCGCGGGCAGGTCCTTCACCGGCACCGGAGTGGGACCGGACGGCGAAGCCGCGTGGGCGGGAGCGACGGACGACAGGGACAGGGCGAAGAGGGAGGCCGCCACGAGGGCGGCCGGTCTCACGCGTGACTTCGGAGCCAAGATCGGTCCTCCAGAAGGGGAAAGGCCGGACAACAGGGCGCACATGGGCGTGGCGGGGTGCGGGTGGAGACCACGTCCAGGGCGCTGCGGGGGATCCAACGGTTCAGAAGTGAACGGCTTCCGACAGGCCGGTGTCCAGATAATCTTGTGGCGTCTTCGGACATCTGGCGGATCACGCCATCGCAAGGAGCGCACACGTGTTGGAGCCACTGGGTATCGGCGAGTTCGACGAGGACGTCTACCGCGCGTTCCTCACCCGGGCGGACCTCCGCCCGCAGGAGTACGCCAGGACGGCCGGTGCGTCCCCGGACCGTGTCCGCCGGGCCGTGAACAGGCTCGTCGGAATGGGGCTGTTGCGTCCCGACGGCAGCGGCGGCCACCGGCCCGTCGGGCCGGGCACCGCACTGACCGCCCTGCTCAACCAACGGCGGCTGGAGGCGGAGGCGGCGTTCGCCGCGGTGGGGACGGTCGTCGAGGACCTCGAGGAGGAGTACCGGGCGGGTCGGCTGCGTACCGATCCCGGCAGCCTGGTCGAGGTCCTGTCGGGACGCGACGTCGTCGCGCAGCGCATCGACGAGCTCAACCAGTCGGTCAGCACGCACCTATGGATCCTCGACCGGCCGCCCTACCACGACCGCTCCGACGGCCTCCCGCACACCAACGAGGCGGAGAAGGCGTCGACCGCCGCCTGGGCGCGCCGCGGCGTGGACCTCCGCTCGGTCTACTGCCCGGAGTCCATGGGGCGTACGGGCCGCTTCGAGACGGTGCTGGAGATGGTCGAACTCGGCGAGCAGGCCCGGATGCTGCCCAGCCTGCCCTTCAAGCTGCACATCATCGACCGCCGCGTGGCCCTCGTCCCGTTGGTCGGCGGCGCCTACGACAACCTCGCCGTCGTACACCCTTCGGGTCTCCTGGACGCCCTGATCGAACTCTACGAGACGTACTGGGACAAGGCGTTGCCCATCGGTACACCCGGCCCGGACACGGACAGGAGCAAACCCACCAGCGAGGAGATCGCCTTGCTGACGATGCTCCGCGCCGGGCTCAAGGACCAGGCCATCGCCCGCCAGTTGGGGCTCAGCACCCGGACGGCGACGCGCCGCATCGCCGCGCTGATGGCGCGTCTCGACGCGACCACACGCTTCCAGGCCGGCGTGGAGGCCTGCGCCCGCGGCTGGATCTGACGGCGGGAGCAGGCGTCCTTACGGGCGCGAAGTGTCGTCCACGGGCTTGTCGTTTCCCTGCGTCGGCGGCACCGCGCCGGCCGCCGCCGCCGCCGGACCGCGCTTCGTCGGCACGGCTCGGTGGCGGAACGGGGCCGGTGGCGGAACGGGGCCGGTGGCGGGCCCCGCGGACAACAAAGCCGCCAGGTCCTCGGCCGGCAAGGGCCGGGGGCCGAATCGGGGTCGGCTGGGCACCCGCAGCTCCGGACGGTCGGCCCGGAAGGGCCGGGGGCCGAATCGGGGTCGGCTGGGCACCCGCAGCTCCGGACGGTCGGCCCGGAACCTTGGGCGTGACCGGGGCCGGACGGCGGCCGTTTTGCCGAAACGGCAACACCGCTCGCCGTCCCGCGGCCGGGCGGACCATGCTCGGAAACGACCTCGGGGCCGCACCGGCCCCGAGCCCGCGCACCCCGAACGACCCTGGAGCAGCCGTGCCCGAGCCCACGTCCTCCCGCCCCATGGCACCCCCCGTCCACCGCCTGGTCCCCTCGCCCGCGGGGCGGACGCACCTGGTGGAACAGGGCAGCGGACCGCTGGTGCTGCTCCTGCACGGCTTCCCCGAGAGCTGGTACTCCTGGCGCCATCAGCTGCCCGCGCTGGCCGCGGCCGGTTACCGGGCGGTGGCCGTCGACGTCCGCGGCTACGGCCGGTCGTCGCGTCCCGCCGCCACGGACGCGTTCCGCATGCGGGAACTCGTCGCGGACGCTGTCGCCGTTGTCGACGCCCTGGGGGAGCGGACCGCCGTCGTCGTCGGCCACGACTGGGGCGCGGCCGTCGCCGCGAACGCCGCCCTGATCCGGCCCGACATCTTCCGCGCGGTGGCCATGCTCAGCGTGCCGTACGCGCCGCGCGGCGGCCCGAGGCCCAGCACGGTCTTCGCCTCGGTCGGCGGCGACGAGGAGTTCTACGTCTCGTACTTCCAGGAGCCGGGCCGCGCCGAGACCGAGATCGAGCCCGACGTACGCGGATGGCTCGCCGGCTTCTACGCGGCCCTGTCCGGCGACACGATGCCGGGGCCCGGCGCGCCCCCGCCGCACTTCGTGGGGCCGGGCGGGACCCTCCGCGAACGCTTCCCGGCGGACCGGCTGCCCGCCTGGCTCGGCGAGGCCGATCTCGACGTGTTCGCGGGGGAGTTCGAGCGCACCGGGACGAGGGGGGCGCTGGCCCGCTACCGCAACCTGGACCGGGACTGGGAGGACCTCGCGGAGTACGACGGCGCTCCGCTCACCCAGCCGTCTTTGTTCATCGGAGGGGGACTCGACGCGTCCACCACGTGGATGGCCGACGCCATCGCGGCCTTCCCCGTCACGTTGCCCGGCCTGGTCTCCTCCCACATCCTCGACGGCTGCGGCCACTGGCTGCAGCAGGAGCGGTCCGAGGACACCAACAGGCTCCTGACGGACTGGCTCGCCGTCCTGCCTCCGGCCGCGTGCTAGGTTCCCGCACGACAGCGAGCGCGTGACACCCGGCGCGGCCGGGACGCGGGGACGGACGGCGGCGGACCATGACGTCGGAGCACACCGGTACACCGGACGACGAGGCAGCACCCCTGCCCCGCATCCTCTGCGACACGGCCGCCCTGGCCGCTGCGGGCGACGGATCCGCCGGCGCGCTGTGGCGGCTCGCCGAGTCCGGCCGCCAACTCGACGCCAACGTGGTCCACCTTCCGTCCGGCCACCGCGTGGACACCCACCGCGAACCCGACCTCGACGTCCTCCTCCTGGTCCTGTCCGGCCACGGCACCCTCACCGCCCCGGACGGCGACCATGCCCTCCCCACAGGCACCCTGACCTGGCTGCCCCACGGCTCGACCCGCTCCCTGACCGCGGGCGACGACGGCCTCACCTACCTCACCGTCCACCGCCGCCGCCCGGGCATGACGATCCGCACCCGCGACGCCTGACCCCCGGCGCACGGGACCGGGACGTCCGTCGAGACGATCGTTATGATGCCCGCATCGCTCAAACGAACATTCCGTTGCGGGGGAGGGCCTCATGCGGGAGCCGGTCGAGGTCAGGAGGCAGCGGATCCTGGCTGCCGTGGAGTCCCGGGGGTCGGCGCGGGTGACCGATCTCGCGGCCGAGCTCGAGGTGTCGGTGGTGACCGTGCGGCGGGACGTGGAGGAGCTGGCCCGGGAGGGGAGGCTGCGCCGCGGGCACGGTGTCGTGCGTTCCACCCTCGCCGCCCGGGACCTGCCCGCGCCCCGGCCGCCGGACGGCGACACGGTGGCCGTCGTCGTCCCGGAGCGCCACAGCTACCTGTACGAGTCGCTGCACGGCGCCCGCTCGGTGCTGGAGGCGGCGGGCAAGCGCATCGCCCTGCACATCGCGCCCCAGGTATCCGGCGCCGAACGCCCCCTGGTCGAGCGGGCGTTGGAGGACGGCGCCGCCGGGCTGCTGCTCGCCCCGCGCTGGCGCACCCTCGCCGACGAGGAGGCCGACCACCCGTGGCTCGCCGCGCTGGAGGTGCCCGCGGTGCTCATGGAACGGCGCCCCGGTGCCGGCACCCCGCTGCACGTCATGGACTCGGTCTGCTCCGACCACGCCCACGGCGCCCACCTGGCCGTGGAGCACCTGGTGGGCCTCGGCCACCGGCGGATCGTGTTCGCCACCCGCGACGACAGCCCCACCGCGCGCACCCTGCGGTCGGCGTGCGCCTGGATCGCCGGGGCACACCCGCTCGTCGAGGCGTGGGCGTGGACGCTGTGCGCTCCCGAGGCCGGCCAGGAGGGGCCGTACACCCCGGAGGAGACCGCCGGGCTGCACGAGGTACTGCGCAGGACGGGCGCCACGGCGGCCGTCCTGCACGGTGACGTCGACGCGCTGATGCTGGTGCAGCGGCTGGCGGACCACGGGGTGCGGGTGCCGGAGGACTGCTCCGTCGTGGCCTACGACGACGTGGTGGCAGGCCTGGGGACCACCCCGCTGACGGCCGTGGCCCCGCCCAAGGCGGACGTCGGGCGGGCCGCCGCCGAACTGCTCCTGGAGAGGCTGGACTCGGAGGCGGGCGCGCGGGCCCCGGTGCGCAGGGTGGAGCTGCTGCCCTCACTGTCCGTGCGCGGCTCCACGCGCGCCCTCTGACCCACCCACCCCCATCCGTGAGCGTTTGAGCGTTTCATCTTCTTCTGATCGATCTATTGACCGTTTACCGGTCGAGCGCCGACGCTTCCCGTGTCCCGAACAGCCGTGTCCCCGACACGCCAGGAGCCGCGGGAGGCGCCATGCCCGGTCGACACCGCCGTCGATCCGTGCTCGCCGCGATGGCCGCCGCGCCGCTTGCAGGAGCCCTCGGCGCCTGCAGCGGAGGCGCGGACGACGCCCCATCAGGCAGCAGCACCGATAGCAAGAGGGCCGTACGCGTCACCTTCTGGTCCGCCCTGCGCGGCAGCCAGGAAGTGGTCGACGCCTTCAACCGCACCCACGACCGCATCCAGGCCGACTTCCGGCAGACCCCCTCCGGAGGGCAGGGCGGCTACGCCAAGCTCAGCAACGCCGCCCGCGCGGGCAACGCCCCGGACGTCGCCACCATCGAGTACCCGCAGGTGCCGGGGTTCGCCATCGACGGCGTCGCCCGCGACATCACCGACCTGGTCGACGACCGGCTGCGGGCGAGGCTGCTGCCCCAGGCGTTCGGCCTGACCACCTTCCAGGGACGCGTGTTCACCGTCCCCCTCGACGTCGAGCCGATGGTGATGCTCTCCGACCAGGACCTGTACCCGGTCAGCCTCGGACTGTACGCGTGGAACAGCTCCGCGTCGGTCTCACCGGAGTACTACCCCGTGGTCATCATGGGATCGCTGCTCGCCGTGGTGCCGCTGATCCTCGCCTTCGCCCTGCTCCAGCGCTTCTGGCGCAGCGGTCTGACCGCCGGCGCCGTGAAGTGACCCCGTACGCAAGGAGTTACCGCACCACATGACCGAGCCCCAGCCCGGCCCCCGCCCCCGCGCCGCCCTCGCCATGTCCCCGGACGTCGCCTCCGCCGTCCTCGACCCCGAGTCCCGCGCCTCCCTCGCCGCCCTGTGCGACCTCGCCCCGACGGTGCTGGACGACTTCACCGCCCCCGCCGCCCGCGCCGTGCTGGCCGACGTCGACCTGCTCGTCACCGGCTGGGGCTGCCCGCCCCTGGACGACGGCGTCCTGCGGGCGGCGCCCCGGCTGCGGGCCGTCGTGCACACCGCCGGCAGCGTCCGCGGCCATGTCACCGACGCCTGCTGGGAACGCGGCATCGAGGTGGCGTCCGCCGCCGCGGCCAACGCCGTCCCCGTAGCCGAGTACACCCTCGCGATGATCCTGCTCACCGGCAAACGGGCGCTGGAGAGCGCCCGCGACTACCGCGCCGCCCGCGCCCGCACCGACTGGCTGCGCACCCCCCGCACCGTCGGCAACCACCGCCGCACCGTCGGCATCCTCTCCGCGTCCCTCATCGGACGCCGGGTGATCGACCTGCTCCGCCCGCACGACGTCGAGGTGCTGCTCCACGACCCCTACGTCGACGACGCCGAGGCCGCGCGGCTCGGCGTGCGGCGCGTGGACCTCGCGGAGCTGTTCCGGCGCAGCGACACGGTCAGCGTGCACACCCCCCTGCTGCCCGAGACGCGCGGACTGGTCTCCCGGGAACTCATCGACTCCATGCGCCCCGACGCCGTGCTCATCAACACGGCACGCGGCGCGGTCCTCGACCAGGACGCCCTCACCGACGCCGCCGTGGCCGGGCGCATCCGCGCGGTGCTCGACGTGACCGACCCCGAAGTCCTGCCGCCCGGGCACCCGTTGTGGGACTGCGAGCACGTGCTGCTCACCCCGCACCTCGCCGGCTCGCAGGGCAACGAGTGGCGCCGGCTCGCCGACACGGCCGTCTCCGAGATCGCGCGCTGGGCGCGCGGAGAGGGCTTCCTGCACCCCGTCCGACGCGAAAGGCTGGCCTTCCTCGCATGAGCATCCCGTTCGAACTGCCCGTCGACGACCACGACATCAGTCCCCGCACCGGATACACCCGGGCCCACTGGGAGGCGGTGGCGGACGGGCTGCTCACGGCCGCCTGGCGCCGGGCCACCCCCAACAACGCCCTGCTCCACCTGCCCGGCCGCCCCTCCCGGTCGGGCGTGCGCTCCGACGGCCTGGAGGGCTACGCCCGGACGTTCCTCGCCGCCGCCTTCCGGGTCGCGGGCGCGGGCGGCGACGACCCGCACCACTGGCTGGAGCGGTACGCCGACGGACTCGCCGCCGGCACCCGCACCCCCGGCCGCGACGACACCGAATCCTGGCCCGGGATCCTCGACTTCGACGTCCAGGGCCAGCCCATGGTCGAGTCCGCGTCCGTCGCGCTCGGCCTGCGGCTCACCGCGCCCTGGCTGTGGGACAAGCTCGACACCGGTGTGCGGGACCGCGCCGAGGAGTGGCTGCGCGGCGCGCTGCGCCACACGCCCGCGCCCAACAACTGGTACCTGTTCCCGTACGCCGTCGCCGGGTTCCTGGAGTCCGTCGGCCGGGGCGACGCCGAGACCGCCGCCGCCCGGGAGCGGGCGCTGGACCTGCTGGAGAGCTGGTACCGCGGCGACGGCTGGTACGCCGACGGCGACGGTCGGGCCTTCGACCACTACAACGGCTGGGCCCTGCACCTCTACCCGGTCCTCGACGCCCACCTCTCCGGCGACGCCGACGCCCTCGCCCACCACGGCGGACGCCTGCGCGCCCACCTGGACGGCTTCTCCCTGATGTTCGGCGCGGACGGCGCCCCGCTGCACTACGGCCGCTCCCTGACGTACCGCTTCGCCGCCTCCGCCGCCGTGTCGCTGGGGGCGGTCACCGGACACACCCCGCTGACCCCGGGCGCCTCGCGCCGCATCGCGAGCGGCAGCCTGCGCCACTTCCTCGACCGGGGCGCGCTCACCGCCGACGGCCTGCTGTCCCTCGGCTGGTACGGCCCGCACGAGGCGAGCCTCCAGGAGTACTCCGGTCCCGCGTCGCCGTACTGGGCGTCGAAGGCGTTCGCCGCACTGCTCGCCCCCGCCGGCCACCCTCTGTGGACGGACACCGAGGAGTCCGCCCCGGTGGAGGAGGCCGACCGGGTGCTGTCCCTGCCCGGCCCCGGCCTGCTCCTCCAGGCCACCCGCGCCGACGGGATCGTACGGCTGCACAACCACGGCAGCGACCATGTGCGGCCGCACGAGGGGGAGTCCGCGGCCGGGGAGGACCCGCACTACGGCCGCCAGGCCTACTCCACCCGCACGGGACCCACCGCACGCGGGAACGTCGCCGACAACCACCTGTCCGTGGAGGTGGGTGGACGGCGCAGTGCGCGACGGCGCGTCCGCCCTCTGGGTGCCGGTCACGGCGACGGCTGGGGCTGGGCCGCCTCCTGGCACCGGCCCGTCTTCGCCGAGGGGCCGCCGATGGTGCCGGGCCTGAGGGTCGAGAGCGTCACCGTCGCTCACGGTCGACTGGAACTGCGCGTGCACCGCGTGGTGGGGGCGCCGCCCGGATCCCGGGTCACCCTCACCGGCTGGGCCACCGGCGCGGAGGAGCCGTCGCGGTCCGCCCTGCACGGCCTGTACGGCTGGGACGACCCGGCCCCTGAGCTGCTGCCCGCCCCGCAGGGCACGGCCTGGACCCCGTGGGCGCGCGTCCCCCGCCTCACCGGCGGGTGCGGGGGCACCTCGGTGCACGTCGGCCTGGCGACCCTCACCGCCGACCCGGACGCCCCGCGGCTGTCACGGGTGGTGACCGAGGTGCTGGTGGAGGACGGGACCGTGGAGGTCGTCTGGGCGCGGGACGCCTCCCGCACCCGTGTCGTGTTCGAGCCGCTGGAGGTGCGGCACACGCGTCCCTGAAACGCGAGCGGCCGGCCTCAGGCGCGTGCGTCCGCCGCACGCTGCGCGGCCGGCCCGGTGCCGTCGGGCGTGGTGTAGAACACCGACGAGCCCTGCTTGGTGCGCTGGGCCCGGTTGCGGGCCACCAGACCCTCCAGGGTGCTGCGTACGACCGTGGTCTTGATGTCGCGTCCGGGATGCGCCTGGCCCAGCGCCGCGGCGACCTCCGCCGCCGAGCGCGGTTCCTTCTGCTCGCCCAGGTGCCGGCGGACGAGGTCGACCAGCTTCGGCGTGTCGCCCTTGGCCGGACGCGCCTCGGCGGGCCTGGCGGCGACGGGCTTCGCCTTGGCCGCCTTCGCCGGCGCCGACGCCGTGCGGGTGGCCTTCGCCGCCGACGGCTTGCCCGCGGGCTTGGTGGTGGACGGCTTGCGCGCCGACTTCGCCGACCCCGAAGGGGCGGACTTGGCCGCAGCGGCGGACGCGGCGGCCTTCTTCCTCGTCCGCTTCGGCTTCTCCGCGCCGGACGTGACGCTGCTGCGGGTGCGCGGAGCGGGCACGGTCGCGCCGCCGGACACGGCCGGCTCCTCGGCGGACGTCGCGGGCTCGGCCGCCTCCGCGGCCTCGGTGAGCGCGGCGGGCTCGGTGACCGCGGTGGCGGGCGCGGCGGGTTCCGCGGGCGTGACGGGCTCGGCGGCCTCGACGGCGGCCGCGGCTTCGGCGGGCGCCGTGGCGACCTCCAGCGCCTGCCGCATCTTCACCAGCAGGGTGTGGTCCCGCTGGAGCACGGTCAACTGCTGCTGCAGATCGGCGATCTCGGCACCGACCCGCTCCTGCTCCTTGACGTTGCGCTCCAGGTCGCTCGTGACCTGGGCGACGTACTGCGACGTGAGATCGGTGGCGACGGTCGAATGGTCGGACATTTCGGTGCCCCTTCGTCGGGTGGTCTGCCGGTGGCCAGCCATGGTACGGCCGGGCGGGGTTGACCGTTTCTCCTTCGTCGTTCTCGCGTGCGGTGCGCTGTTGACGACCCCCGGGTGGCGGGGGCTCCGTGATCCGCTGCGGATGCTGTGTTCATGCCATTGACAAGCCGGGCCCGAGCCGGAAGCTTCAATGCGAGAGTCGCAAGAAGTGAACGAACATCTGCAAAAGTCGAATCGGGCGATGGCAATCCATGGCAGGAGCTTCAAGCTGCCCGGGTGGCCGCGCGCCCCAGCACCCGCCGCGGAACGAGGACTTCATGAGACGTACGCGTTTCGGCCCGCGCGCGATCACCGGCCTGCTCCTGGCCGGACTGATCGCCGTCGGCCTCTCACCCGGTACGGCCGGCGCCGCCGCCAAGGCGGTCCGCGGACCCGATCTGGCGCTCGGCAGAAGCGCCACGGCCACCGGATCCCACCCCGAGCACCCCGCCCCACATGTCACCGACGGCAGTCAACTCACCTACTGGGAAGGCCCGTCGGGGGCGTTCCCACAGTCCGTCCGTATCGACCTCGGTGCCACGGTGGGCGTGGACGAGGTCGTCCTGAAGCTGCCGGCCGCCTGGGAGGCCCGCACTCAGACCCTCGCCGTGGAGGGCAGCACCGACGGCAGTTCCTTCACCGCGCTGTCGCCTTCCGCCGCCCACCGCTTCGACCCCGGACAGGGCAACAGCGTCACCCTCGCCTTCCCGGCGCGCGACGTACGCCACCTCAGGGTGCGGATGACCGCCAACACCGGCTGGAACGCCGCCCAGCTTTCCGCAATCGAGGTGTACGGCGAGGACGCGGGGAGCGGACCCGGTCAGCCACCGGCCGACGGGACCAATCTGGCGCTGGGCAAACCGATCGAGGCGTCCTCCGTGATTCACTCCTTCGTGGCAGCCAACGCCAACGACGGGCAGACCGGCAGTTACTGGGAGTCCGGCGGCCACCCCGCCACCCTCACCGTCCGGCTCGGCGCCGAGGCCGACCTCACCGGCGTGGTCGTCCGGCTCAACCCGGACGCCGTGTGGGAACGGCGCACCCAGAGCATCGAAGTCCTCGGCCGAGACCGGTCGTCGAGCGCGTTCACCACGCTCAAGGCCCGCGCCGACTACACCTTCGACCCGGCCGGCAACGGCAACGGCGTCACCATCCCGGTGAGCGGCCGGCACGCCGACGTACAGCTGAGGTTCACCCACAACTCCGCCGGATACGGCGCCCAGGTCGCCGAGCTGGAGGTCCAGGGCACCGCCGCGGCCAACCCCGACCTGATCGTCACCGGCCTGGACTGGACGCCGGCCGCCCCCACCGAGACGGACCCCGTCACCGTCCGCGCGACCGTGCGCAACGCCGGTACCGCCCGGTCCGCCGCCGCCACCGTGGACGTCAGCCTGGAAGGCACCGTCGTGGGCAGCGCCCCCGTCGGCGCGCTCGCCCCCGGGGACTCCACCACCGTGTCGGTCGACGCGGGCACCCGCGCCCGGGGCGGCTACACCGTCTCCGCCGTGGTCGACCCCACGGACACCGTCGCCGAGCTGGACGAGACCAACAACAGCCGTACCGCCTCCGACCGGCTGACCGTCGCTCAGAGCCCCGGACCCGACCTGGAGGTCACCGCGATCAGGACCACCCCGGCCACCCCTGCCGCCGGAGCGCCGGTTTCCTTCACCGTGTCCGTGCACAACCGTGGCACCTCACCGGCCCTCGCGGGCTCGGTCACCCGCCTCACCGTGGCCGGCCGTACCCTCGACGGCACCACCGGGACGATCGCCGCGGGGGCCACCGCCGAGGTCGCGATCGGCGGCACCTGGACCGCCACCGCGGGCCCCGCCGTCCTCACCGCCACCGCGGACGCCACGAACACGGTCACCGAGACCGACGAGACCAACAACGTCCTCAGCCGCTCCCTCGTCGTCGGCCGCGGCGCCGCCGTCCCGTACACCGAGTACGAGGCGGAGGACGGCACCTACCGGGGCACCCTCCTGACCGCCGACGCCAAGCGCACCTTCGGACACACCAACTTCGCCACCGAGTCCTCCGGCCGCGCGTCCGTCCGGCTCGACTCCACCGGTCAGTACGTCGAGTTCACCTCCACCGGAGCCACCAACTCGGTCGTCGTGCGCAACTCCATCCCCGACGCGCCGGGCGGCGGCGGCACCGAGGCCACCCTCAGCCTCTACGCCGACGGGACGTTCGTCCGCAAGCTCGGCCTCAGCTCCAGGCACAGCTGGCTGTACGGCAGGACCGACGACCCCGAGGGACTCACCAACACCCCGCAGGCGGACGCGCGCCGCCTCTTCGACGAGTCCCACGCGCTGCTCGACGACACCTATCCCGCGGGCACCGTGTTCCGGCTCCAGCGCGACGCCGACGACAGCGCCGCCTACTACGTCGTCGACCTGATCGACCTGGAACAAGTCGCCCCGCCCGCCGGGAAACCGGCCGGGTGCGTGTCCATCACCGAGTACGGCGCCGTCCCCAACGACGGCATCGACGACACCGCCGCCATCCAGCGCGCCGTCACCGCCGACCAGCGGGGCGAGATCGACTGCGTGTGGATCCCGGCCGGACAGTGGCGCCAGGAACAGAAGATCCTCACCGACGACCCCCTCGACCGGGGGCAGTTCAACCAGGTCGGTATCCGTGACGTCACCGTCCGGGGCGCCGGTATGTGGCACTCCCAGCTGTACACCCTGACGCCCCCGCACCAGGCGGGCGGCATCAACCACCCGCACGAGGGCAACTTCGGCTTCGACATCGACGACAACACGAGGATCTCCGACATCGCGATCTTCGGCTCGGGCACCATCCGGGGCGGCGACGGCGGAGCCGAGGGCGGCGTCGGCCTCAACGGACGCTTCGGCAGGAACACGAAGATCAGCAACGTGTGGATCGAGCACGCCAACGTGGGCGTCTGGGTGGGCCGCGACCACTCCAACATCCCCGAGCTGTGGAACCCCGCCGACGGGCTGGAGTTCACCGGCATGCGGATCCGCGACACCTACGCGGACGGCATCAACCTCACCAACGGCAGTCACGACTCCACGGTGCAGAACTCCTCGTTCCGCAACACCGGCGACGACGCGCTGGCCGTCTGGTCGAGCAAGTACGTCAAGAACCCGGCGACCGACACCGGCCACGACAACCACTTCCGCAACAACACCGTCCAACTGCCCTGGCGCGCCAACGGCATCGCCGTCTACGGCGGACACGGCAACACGATCGAGAACAACCTCGTGTACGACACGATGAACTACCCCGGCATCATGCTGGCCACCGACCACGACCCGACGCCGTTCTCCGGGCAGACCCTGATCGCCGGCAACGGGCTGTACCGCACCGGCGGCGCCTTCTGGAACGAGGACCAGGAGTTCGGGGCCATCACCCTGTTCGCCCAGGGCCCCGACATCCCCGGCGTGGTGATCCGCGACACCGACATCCACGACTCGACCTACGACGGCATCCAGTTCAAGACCGGCGGCGGCGCCGTGCCGGACGTGCGGATCTCGGACGTCACCATCAGCCAGTCGAACAACGGCTCCGGCATCCTCGCCATGAGCGGGGCCCGGGGCAGCGCCACCCTGTCGAACGTCACCATCACCGGTTCGGCGGAAGGTGACGTGCTGATCGAACCCGGCTCGGCCTTCGTGATCAACCGGTAGGCGTTCACACGCCGATTGCTCCGTCCGGCGGGCCCGCATCCCACGCCCGGGTGCGGGCCCGTCACCCGTACGGCCCCTTGCCGGAAGCCCCACCGGTGCCGACGGCACCCCTTCCGGGCCGCGCAGACGGGGGACTTCGCCCGGACGCGCGCGGGGAGCCGAGGCGTTGGCGGGAAGTCGAAGTCACGCTGAGGGCATGGCTTCATCGATCGACTGCCCGGACCGCCCGCGCCGCGCCGTGTCCGGCGCCGCCCGGCGGCCGGCCGCCGCCCCCGTCCGCGCCCGAACCCGGGCGTGGTGGCCGGCCGTCGTCCTCCTCGTCCTCACCGCCCTCGCCGGGTGCGGGGCGGGCAGCGGCACCGGCGCGCGGGACGACCCCGCCGCTTCCGGCCGCACCGCACGCGAGGCCCCGTCCCGGGCCGCCCCGGCGGACGGCGCGCCCGGGGCCGACGGCACCGCACAGGGCCGCCCGGCCACCGAGGCACCCGCCGTCATTCCCGGACTCGGACCGCGGACCCGCGCCTGGATCCCGGCGGACGCCCGCCAGGTGGTGGTGGTCACCGGACGCGACCGGGACGCCAACCACTCGGAGGCGGTGCTGTACCGGCACACCGGGACCGGATGGGCGGCCGGCCCGACGTGGCCCGCCCGCAACGCGCTGAGGGGCTGGACCGACGACCACTGGGCGGGCGACCTGCGCTCACCCATCGGGGTGTACACCCTCTCCGACGCGGGCGGACGGCTGCCCGACCCCGGCACCCGGCTGCCGTACGACCGGTCCGAGAGCTTCGCCGTCAGCGGCACCGGCTTCGTGGGCGAGCCCCTGGAGGGGTCCTTCGACTACGTCGTCGCCATCGACTACAACCGGGAGCCCGGCACCTCCCCGCTGGACCTGACCCGGCCGCTGGGCGGCGACCGGGGCGGCGGCATCTGGCTGCACGTCGACCACGACGGCCCCACCCAGGGGTGCGTGAGCCTGAAGAAGGAGCACATGCGGGACCTCCTCCTCGCGCTCGAGCCCGAGGCACACCCGGTGGTCGTCATGGGCGACGCGGCCTCCTTGCGCCAGTGACCGCACGGGCCCGCTGATCAGGGGGCGATGCCGACCCCGGGGACCCGGCTCCAGGCCTTCTCCCGCGCGGCCGTCATCGCCGGCCAGGTGGTGCCGCCCGGGCGGGGCCGCACCCGCGAGGCGTACGACGCGGGCCGGTACCCGGCGTCGTAGAAGCACCCGGTGGCGTACGCGCGGTCGAACGCGGCGCAGGACGCGGCGACCGAACGGGGCGTCGGCCGCTGTCCGGTGCGCACCCAGCGGTCCAGCGCCGCGAGCGAGCCGGCGTACTCGGAGGTGCTGAGCCCGGAGTGCTCGTGCTCGTCGGTGAAGGTCTGTACCAGGTACCGCTCCCGGTGGGCGCCCCGCAGCGTGTCGCGGTAGGCCGCCTCGTGCTCGACGAACGCGGTGGGGTCGTCCTTGGCGTGCAGCGTGAGCACCGGGATCGCCACCCGGCCGGTGAGGTCGCTGTCGTAACTCAGGTCGCGCACGGCCGCGGGATCGGCGGCGAACCGCTCCACGCCCGCGTTCAGCGCCTTGTCGTCGTGCGAACCGGAGTAGCGCACACCGAGGTTGGAGAACGGGTTACGGCCGCCCAGCCGCCCGTGCACGATGTCCCGGAAGGTGAACACCGAGAAGCGCAGGTGCGACTCCAGCGTCCGCTCCGGAATGCCGGTGACGTTCAGGATGTCGTCCAGGGCGCGCTGCTGGAGAGCGGTGCGCTCGGCGGGCGGGGAGGCGTACCCGGTGCACTCCTGGAGGCGGGCGCGCAGCCCGGCCGTGGTCAGCGTCGAGTCGCGGCGCAGACCCTGCCACAGCGGGTACCGCGGCTCCTCGGGCCGGGGCAGGTTGGCGCAGTAGTACTGGTAGACCACGCGGAGGTCGACCCGGTAGTCGTACCCGCGCGAACCGCCGGCCAGCACGCCGTTGGTGAGCAGCGCGCCGTCGTACGGCCCGTGCGGTCCCGCGTAGGTCTCGACGACCTTGGCGGCCACGTCGCCGCCCCAGGACTGGCCGTGGACGTAGGTGCGCAGGGGCCGGCCGAACTCCCCGACGAACAGCCGCCGCACGCTCTCGGTGTCGGCGGCGGCCATCCGGGTGCCGTACCCGCCCCTGCGGTACGACGACCCGGCCCAGGCGTACCCCTGGTCCACCACGACCTGCCAGCGCTCCAGGTCCTCGACGCTGCGCGCGGGGTCCGAGGCGTCCCCGAGGTCCGGGCCGCCGTGGGCGTGGACGACGAGACTCCCGTTCCACCGCTCGGGTATCGCGATCGCGTAGTGGGCGCCGTTCGCGTCCGTGCCGGTGTAACACGTGGCGTGGTCCGCCAGGCCGGGAGGACAGGCGGCGGGCTCGGGCGGCGCGCTGCGGGCCTGAGCGGCGGGCGCCTGGGCGAGGGTGCCGGCGAGCAGCCCGGCGAGGCACAGGCCCAGGGCCCGCCGGCGGGCGCGCGGCGGGCGGAGGGACCGGGGGAGACGGAGGGCAGGGCGGAATCTGTTCACGGTGCGGCTCCTGGTTCGGCGGCGCGTTGCTGCGCACGCGCCGCGATGCTAGGAACGCCGGCTTCCGGAGACCATGGACGGAGCGGTTGCGTTCATACTGTTCGGCCGCAACGGCTCCGCGCGCGCGACCGGTTCACCTCCGTCGCTCAGCCGGCGCCCGGCCCCTTCTCCCGCGACGCCCGCTCCGGCGGGGGCGCCTCGCCCGCCGTCAGATGCTCCAGCACCTCCACCAGTTCCTGGCAGGCCCGCTCCACCGAACGCCGGGTGTTGTGCTGTTCGGTGATGACCGCCGACAGCAGCAGGGAGGTCAGGGCCGCCGCCGCGTTGAAGGCATGCAGATTGATCATCACCTGTACGTTCGACAGGTGCTCGAAGGGGCCCGTCCGTACGGTCGCCGCGTGGGTGGCCAGCACGGAGGCGAACAGGGCGCACAGGATGCTGCCGGGCAGCTCGAAGCGCAACGCCGCCCAGATCAGCAGCGGGTAGACGGAGAACAGCAGACTGGCCGGGCTGTGCGTGGCGAAGGGCACCAGGGCGGCCGCGATCACCACCAGGCCCAGGGCCTCCTTCCAGCGGGACCAGTGGACCGGGGAGCGTACCCGGGGCAGGAGCAGCAGCACGGGCGCGACGAGCAGCACCCCCATCGCGTCGCCCACCCACCAGGCCAGCCACACCGACCAGAAGTGCCCCGGCGGCAGGTCGCCCGTGCCGACGAGCAGCGCGGTGCCGATGGACGAGCTGACGAGCATGGCGGTGAAGGCGCCGAGGAACACCAGGCCGACGCAGTCCCTCAATCGGCTGAGGTCGGTACGGAACCCCAGCCTGCGCAGCAGCAGGTAGGCGCACACCGGCGCCGCGGTGTTGCCGAACAGCACCCCCAGCGACGACCACTGCGGCGTGCCGCTCAGGTGGACGAGCACCAGCAGCGCGCCCAGGGTGATCCCCGGCCAGCAGTGCGGTCCGAGGAGCAGCAGGGAGGCGACGGCGATCCCGGTCGGCGGCCAGATGGGGGAGACCACCGAGCCGTCGACGGTCAGGTCGTACAGCAGCCCCAGCCGCGCGCCGGCGTAGTAGACGGCGGCGACGGCCGACGTCTGGAGCACGAGCACGAGGACGGCCGGTGTACGGAGATCCTGGCGAGCCACCACACCTGCCATCAGACACCGGGGCGGCCACGGCGGCGAGGCGGCAGGCACAGGACTGTCGGCCCTATGGCTGACCGTCCAGCCGGTCGTGCCCGATCACCAGGACCGCCGCGTCGTCGTCGTGCCCCACCTCCTCCGCCCCCTTGATCACGGCGGCGGCCAGCGCGTCCGCGTCCATGCGGGCGACCGCCGCCACGCCCGCGAGCCGCGCGACCTGGTCCAGACCCTCGTCGAGGTGCATCGACGGGCCCTCCACGACCCCGTCGGTGACCATCACGAACACCCCGCCGGAGTCGAGCCGGTGCCGGGTCACCGGGAAGACCGCCCCGGACTGGACGCCCAGCGGCGGACCGCCCTCGTCCTCGATGACGCCGGAGCGCCCGTCCGCGGTGGCCCATACACAGGGCAGGTGACCGGCGCGGGCGCTCTCCAGCAGCCGCGTCCGCGGGTCGAGCCGCAGGAAGGTGCAGGTGGCGAAGAGGTCCGGGCTCAGGGTCAGCAGCAGCTCGTTGGTCCGGGCGAGCAGTTCGCCCGGATCGCTGTCGACGGAGGCGAGCGCCCGCAGTCCGACCCGGATCTGCCCCATGAAGGCCGCCGCCTCGATGTTGTGCCCCTGGACGTCCCCGATGGACAGGCCGATCCGCCCGTCGGGCACGGTGAAGGCGTCGTACCAGTCGCCGCCCACGTTGAGTCCCTGGTTGGCGGGCACGTACCGCACCGCGAGGCGCACCCCGTCGGCGGTGGGCAACCCCCTGGGCAGCATCCCGCGCTGCAGCGCGACGGCCAGCTCGACCCGGGAGCGCTGCACCTCCGCCTGCGCCCGTGCCTGAGCCGTCAGCGTGCCGAGCCGGGTCAGCAGCTTGTCGCCGTGGTCCTTGGAGCCGGTGCGGGACATGGATCACTCACTCGGGCGAGGACACTCACACTCGGGGTCCGCCCCCGGGAGGGGCAAACCGCATGAAAGGTACATTCACCAGGATGATAGGCAGAACGCGTTTGGCCGGGCCAGTCCGTGTCAAGGCTGGCGGCATGGAGCAGCGCGAGATCATGCAGCGAGGCGTCGGCATTCTCACCGAGGCCCTGGAGATGCGGCGCCGGCTGCGGGCCGACCCGACCGCCGACGTGACCGCCGGCAGTGCCGTCGCCGGGCTGCTGGAGGAGATGCTTCCGCGGATCCAGCTCCCGTCCGACGCGAGTGCGCGTGAGGTGGCGGAGATCGTCACCGCGAAGCTCGGACCCGCCATCGTGCAGATCACCTCCGCGCTCACCTTCGCCTTCGTCCAGCTCGCCGAGGTCCACGACGAGGGCCGCACCGACGTCTCCTCCGCCGACGTCCTGCGCTCCATCTCGCTGCACTACGAGGGCGGCGGGGAGTCCTGAGCCGCCCGTCGCCGCCGTGAGGGGAGCCCAACCTGCCTGTGAAGGGCGGTGGTTGAGGAGCCGGTGAGCGGGAAGGGATGACCCGGAACCAAGAACGACAACGATGTCACCTCTTGGACGGAGGCCCCCGTGCCCAGATCGTCGCGCATGTCGCCAGGCGGCCCGCGCCGGACGCTCCTCCCCGCTCTCCTCACCCTGCTCCTCTCCGCCGCGCTCGCCCTGGCCGCCCTCACCGCGCCGGCCCACGCCGCCGGACCGGGCGGCAGCTGGACCGTGCACGAGCCCGGCGGTTCCCGGGACGCCGTCACGGCCGTCGTCCGCCTCGACCCCGAGGACGGCACCCTCACGCTGACCGTCCGCAAGGGCGCCACCACGGTGCTCGAACCGTCCCCGCTCGGCATCGTCACCTCCGCCGCCGACCTCACCTCCGGTCTCAGGCCCGTCTCCCGGCACACCCGCCAGGTGACCGAGCGGTACTCCATGACCACCGGCAAACAGCTGCGCCGCACCGCGCACATGACGGAGACCCGGTTCACCTTCGCCGGACGCGGCGGCGCCCGCCTGGGGCTGGTGGTCCGGGTCGCCGACGACGGCGTCGCCTACCGCTACGTCCTGCCCGGCAGCGGCACGGTCACCGTCGAAGGGGAGGCGTCGGCCTTCCGGCTGCCCGGCTCCGCGCAGGCCTGGCTCACGCCGTACTCGCCCAACTACGAGCGCCTCTACGCCCCGGCCACAGCGGCCGACGCGGACTCCGGCACCTACGCCTACCCGTCGCTGTTCCAGGTCGGGGACACCTACGCCCTGCTCACCGAGTCGGACGTCGACGGGCGGTACGACGCGAGCCGCCTGGCCCACACGCGGGGCGACGGCACGTACGAGGTGCGGCTCGCCGACCCCGCCGTGACCTCCGAAGGACCGCTGGCCACCCCCTGGCGCACGGCCGTCGTCGGCGACCTCGCCACCGTCACCGAGTCCACCCTGGTCGACGACCTCGCCCCGCCCTCGCGCATCGCGGACACTGCCTGGATCCGGCCGGGCGCGGTCGCCTGGTCCTGGCTGGACGGCTTCGGCGCCGCCCAGCGCAGCCTTGCCGCCCAGCAGCGCTTCGTCGACCTCAGTGCGGCCCGCGGCTGGCCGTACACCCTGGTGGACGACGGCTGGAAGACCACCGACTGGATGCCCGAACTCATCGCCTACGCACGCGAGCGGGGCGTCCAGGTCCTGCTGTGGGTGCACTACAGCGACCTGGACACGGCGGCCGAGCGCGCGGAGTTCCTGCCCCGGGTGAAGAGGTGGGGCGCGGCCGGACTGAAGATCGACTTCATGGACTCCGACTCCCAGGAGCGCTTCCGCTGGTACGACGACATCCTCCGGGACACCGCCCGGCATCGGCTGCTCGTCAACTTCCACGGCGCGACGCTGCCCAAGGGCATCCAGCGGACCTGGCCGCATGTGATGACCCTGGAGGCGGTTTACGGCGCCGAGCAGGGCACCGTCCCCGCCGCGGGGCTGACGGCGCTGCCGTACACCCGGAACGCGGTCGGCTCGATGGACTACACGCCCATGGGGTTCCAGTTCGGCACCCGCACCGTCTCCGACGCCGCCGAACTCGCCCTGTCGGTGGTCTACGAGTCCGGGTTCCAGAACTTCGCCGGGTCGGTCACCGCCTACCGGGACCGCCCGGAGCTCACCCGCTTCCTGGAACAGGTGCCGACGGTCTGGCACGAGACGCGGCTGCTGTCCGGCCGGCCGGGCGAGAGCGCGACGTTCGCCCGACGCCACGGCGACCGCTGGTTCCTGGGCGCCGTCCACGCCGGAGCGGCCGGCACGGACCGGGTGCCGCTGGACTTCCTCGGCGGCGGACGCTGGCTGGCGGAGGTCGTCCGGGACGGCGAGGGCGGGGGACTGCTGCGTGAACGGCATGTCGTCACCCGCCGGGACACCCTGGAGGTGCCCACGGCCGAGCACGGCGGCTTCGCCGGGCAGGTCTGCCGGTACGTTCCCGGCCGCGACACCTGCGACCGTGCGGTGACCCGGCTGCCGATGACGGCGCTCACCGCGGGCCCGGCCCGCACCGAGGCGGACCCGGGCGGGTCCGCCGGCGTCACCGGACGGTTCACGGTGGAGGGCACCGGTCCGGCCACGGACGTGCGGCTGTCGCTGCGCGCCCCCGACGGCTGGACCGTCGACGGCGCCGACCCCACGGCCGCCGAACTGGCCACGGGGGAGGGGCTGTCGGCCGACTGGACCGTGCGGGTGCCGCAGGACGTGCGCCCCGGCGGGTACGACCTCGCCGTGCGCGTGGAGTACCGCGCCCCTGGCCGGCCGGGCTCCGGTGTGCTGCGGGTGGAGCGCCCGGTCCGGGTGTTCGTGCCGGAGCCGGGGGCCGTCTACGTGAGCGACCTGCCGTTCGCCGCCGAGCGCAACGGCTGGGGGCCCGTCGAGCGGGACATGTCCAACGGTGAGCGGGACCCGGGCGACGGGGGACCGCTGCGGCTCGGGGACACGGTCTACGACAAGGGGATCGGGATGCACGCGGCCGGGGAGGTCGTCGTCGAACTCGGCGGCGGGTACGGGCGGTTCACGGCCGACGTGGGCGTCGACGACGAGGTCGGCGGCAAGGGCACCGTCGCCTTCGAGGTGGTCGGCGACGGCACGACCCTGCTGGCCACCGAGGTGCTCGGCGGCGGGGACCCGGCCCGCCACGTCGACGTGGACGTCACCGGCGTACGGCGGCTGACCCTGCGCGTCCTGGACGGCGGGGACGGCGTCGACTCCGACCACGCGGACTGGGCGGACGCACGGCTCATGTCGTAACGGCAGGCCGGTGCGGCGGGGCGGGGACCACGGACGGACGGCCGGTGGGCCCCGCCCCGCTCATGAACTGCCGCGCCGCCGGTCGGTGTTCCGCGCGGATCAGGTGTGCGCGGGTACTTGACGGCTTACGCGCCGGTGGCGATTCTCGCCGAAGGGGATTGCACAGGTCATGACAACTCCGTCGACGGAGGGACCCGCCGGTGACCACCTCTCGTGCAGGACGACGCCTCGGGGTCGTGACGCTGCTCCTTCTCGTCCTGGCCGCCGCCCTCACCCCCACGGCCGGCGCCGCCGCCGACGGCGCCTGGTGGGACCCGGTCGCCCGGCCCGCACCGGATTCGGAGATCGGCGTCACCGGCGAGCCGTTCAGGGGAACCGACTCCGCCGGACGGGTGCGCGGCTTCGTCGACGCGCACAACCACATCATGTCCAACGAGGCCTTCGGCGGCCGCCTCATCTGCGGCAAGGCGTTCTCCGAGAAGGGCATCGCCGACGCCCTGAAGGACTGCCCCGAGCACTACCCCGACGGCTCCCTCGCCGTCTTCGACTTCATCACGGGCGGAGGCGACGGCCGTCACGACCCGGACGGCTGGCCCACCTTCGCCGACTGGCCCGCCCACGACTCGCTGACCCACCAGCAGAACTACTACGCCTGGATCGAGCGCGCCTGGCGCGGCGGGCAGCGCGTGCTGGTGAACGACCTCGTCACCAACGGAGTGATCTGCTCCGTCTACTTCTTCAAGGACCGCGGCTGCGACGAGATGACCTCCATCCGGCTCCAGGCCCACCTCACCTACCGGATGCAGGATTACGTCGACGCCCTGTACGGCGGACCGGGCAAGGGATGGTTCCGCATCGTCACCGACAGCGCCAAGGCTCGCGAGGTGATCGAGCAGGGCAAGCTCGCCGTCGTCCTCGGCGTCGAGACGTCCGAACCCTTCGGCTGCAAGCAGGTCCTGGACGTCGCGCAGTGCGACAGGGCCGACATCGACGCCGGACTGGACGAGCTGTACGCGCTCGGCGTCCGCAGCATGTTCCTGTGCCACAAGTTCGACAACGCGCTGTGCGGCGTCCGCTTCGACTCCGGCGCGCTCGGCACGGCCATCAACGTCGGGCAGTTCCTGTCCACCGGCACCTTCTGGCGCACCGAACCGTGCACGGGCCCGCAGCACGACAACCCCATCGGCCTCGCCTCCGCCCCCGGCGCCGAGCAGCGCCTCCCGGCGGGCGTGGAGGTGCCGTCGTACGACGCCGACGCGCGGTGCAACGTGCGAGGGCTGACCGAGCTCGGCGAGTACGCCGTACGGGGCATGATGCGGCGCGGCATGATGCTCGAGATCGACCACATGAGCGTCAAGGCCGCCGGCCGGGTGCTGGACCTCTTCGAGGCCGAGGCGTACGCCGGTGTCCTCTCCTCGCACAGCTGGATGGACCTCGACTGGACCGAACGGGTCTACCGGCTGGGCGGGTTCACCGCGCAGTACATGAACGGCTCCGAGCAGTTCGTCGCCGAGGCCGGGCGCACCGAACACCTCCGGGACACCTATGGCGTCGGCTACGGCTACGGCACGGACATGAACGGTGTCGGCGGCTGGCCCGCCCCGCGCGGCGCGGACGCGCCGAACCCGGTCACCTACCCCTACCGCAGCGCCGACGGCGGCTCCGTGCTCGACCGGCAGACCACCGGCCGGCGCACCTGGGACCTCAACACCGACGGAGCCGCGCACTACGGGCTCGTCCCCGACTGGATCGAGGACATCCGGCGCGTCGGCGGACAGGACGTGGTCGACGACCTCTTCCGGGGTGCCGAGTCCTACCTCGGCACCTGGGGCGCCACCGAACGGCACCGCCCGTCGGAGAACCTGGCCCGGGGCGCCGGCGCCACGGCGTCCTCCGCCGAGTGGAACCCGTTCACCAGCTATGCGCCCGCACGGGCCGTGGACGGCGACCGGGGCACCCGCTGGGCCGCCGACTGGAGCGACGACCAGTGGCTCCGCCTCGACCTCGGCGCCACGCGGCGGATCGGCCGCGTCACCCTGGACTGGGAACGCGCCTACGCGGCGGCGTACCGGGTCGAGGTGTCGCCCGACGGCACGAACTGGCGCACCGTCTGGTCCACGACCGCGGGCGACGGAGGGCTCGACACGGCCGTGTTCACGCCCGGCGACGCCCGCCACGTCCGCGTCGTCGGCACCGAACGAGGGACGCGGTGGGGCTACTCGCTGTACGAGGTCACCGTCCACGCGCGCTGACCGGCGTCACCCCTGCCGCGCCGCCGCCTCGTCGAGCAGCGTGCGCACCGCGTCCCGTGCGGCGGCCCGGTCGGCGGGGACGAGGCCGATGCGGGTGCGGCGGTCCAGGACGTCCGCCTCGTCGAGGGCTCCCTCGTGCCGTACGGCCCACAGGAGTTCGGCGCCGGTGGCCGGATGTCCGGGGAGCACCGGCTCGGCCAGCCGCGGGTCGCGCGCGGCGAGCGCCCGCACGGCCGGTGCCTCGGCGCCGTAGAGGCGGACGAGCCGGCGGGGCAGGGGCAGGGCGGCCAGGACGTGCGGTGCGGCGGCGCCCACCAGGGGAAGGGCCGCCGTGGGGGAGGGGCCCGCGGTCAGCCCGCGGAGGCGGACGGCCGCGTCGACGGCGTCCTCGGCCATCCGACGGTAGGTCGTGAGCTTGCCGCCCACGACGGTGACGACGCCCTCCGAGGAGGTGAGCACCGCGTGCCGGCGGGAGAGGTCGGCCGTCCTCGCCCCGGCGCCCGGGCGGTCCCCGGCGGTGTCCAGCAGGGGACGCAGTCCGGCGAAGGCGCCCACCACGTCGGCACGGTGGACCGGGACGTGCAGCACGGAGCACAGGACGTCGAGGAGGAACCCGATGTCGGTCTCCGGGGCCTCGGCGACGTCAGGGATGTCACCGGTCACGGGCTCGTCGGTGAGCCCCACGTAGACCCGGCCGTCGTCCTGGGGGAGGACGAGCACGAAGCGGTTGGTCTCCCCGGGGACCGGGATGTGCAGGCCCGCGGTGAGGGCGCCCAGGCTGTCGGGCCGCAGGACGAGATGGGTGCCGCGGGAGGGCCGGATCCGTACGCCGTCGACGAGGCCGCCCGCCCAGACCCCGGCGGCGTTGATCACCGCCCGGGCGCGGATCTCGCCCTCCTCGCCGGTCAGTTCGTCCCGGACCCTGGCCCCCGTCGAGGCCAGCTCCAGTGCCCGGACCCGGGTGAGGACGCGGGCGCCGCGCGCGGCGGCCGTGCGGGCCAGGGCGGTCACCAGCCGGGCGTCGTCGGTGAGCCGCCCGTCCCACGACAGCAGCCCGCCGCGCAGGCCGTTCCGCCGGAGGGCGGGCGCGAGGTGCCGGGTCTCCACCGCGCTGAGGCGGCGCGGCGCGGGCAGGGTGGCCCGGGCCGTGCGGGCGGCCAGGCGCAGCGTGTCACCGGCGTGGAACCCGGCCCGCGCCAGGGCCGCCTGGCCGCGCGAGACCAGCGGGGTAAGGGGCAGCACGAACGGCTGGGGGTGCACGAGGTGGGGCGCGGTGCGCTCCATCAGCACCCCGCGTTCCACCGCGCTCTCGTGGGCCACGTCGAGCCGCCCGGAGGCCAGGTAGCGCAGCCCGCCGTGGACCAGCTTGCTGCTGAAGCGGGAGGTGCCGAAGGCCAGGTCGTGGGCGTCGATCGCGACCACCCGCAGACCGCGCGCCGCGGCGTCCAGGGCGGCGCCCGCGCCCGTGACGCCGAGGCCGACGACCAGCACGTCGACCGGCGCACCGTCCACGGTGTCGGTCAGCTCACGGGCGCGGCGGGCGGCGGACAGGGACGAACCGCTGAGGGGGGTCATGGCGTGAGGGTCCTCTCCAGGACGGAGCGCAGCTCGCCGAGGAACGCCTCGGCCGAAAGTTCGGGGTCGTCCTCGTCGGTCATGGTCCGCAGGGACAGGGTGAAGGACTGCACGATCAGCAGCACCGCACGGGCCTGGCGTTCGACGTGCGCGGTGCGCACCGAGCCGTCGGCGTGCCCCTCACGCAGCACCCCGGCCAGCAGCTCCAGCAGCGCCTCCTGGCTCGCCCCGCGGCGGTCCAGTACGTAGGGGAGGAGCAGTTCGGGGTCGACGTCGAGGATCTTCCGGAACAGCGGGTGGGCCACGAAGTCCCGTACGGCGTCCACGAGTCCCTGGGTGAGCAGCTCCCGCGCGGACACGTCGGGTCTGCGCTCGGGCATGGCCCCGGTGGCCACGGCGATCCACTCCCGGGTCATCAGGTCGCCGACCAGGGAGCGCACGTCGGGCCAGCGCCGGTAGAGCGTCATGCGGGAGACACCGGCGCGGCGGGCCACGTCGGTGAGCGTGGTGCGGCGGACCCCGACGGCCAGTACGCAGTCGCGCACCGCGTCCAGCACCGCGTCGTTGTCCGAACCTGCTGAGCCGTTGTGACGAATAGGCGTCATGTGTCACAGTGTAACGCCAGGTGAGGCCGTCGGTCGACGGCACCGCACTTCCCGACCGGTGAGGACGACAGTCATGGACATGCTGTGGAGCGGCTGGGGCGACCCGGCGCAGGCGGCCCCGCTGCCGGACTCGGTGATCGGCCTGTTGCGCGATCTGCTCGGCGTCAAGCCGCACGAGGCCGCACCCGTCGCCCTCGACGACCTGACCGTCCCCGCGAGTCCCCTCGCGCCCGCCGCGCACCGCGCACTGGCCGCCGCGCTGGGCGACGAGGCCCACGTCCGCACCGACGCCGAGACCCGTGTCCGGCACACCCGCGGCAAGTCCACCCCCGACCTGCTGCGCATCCGCGGCGGCGACCTCGCCGCCGCCCTGCCCGCCGCCGTCCTGCTGCCCGCCACGCACGAGGAGGTGCTGGCCGTGCTCCGCCTGTGCGGCGAACTCGGCCTGGCCGCCGTCCCGTTCGGCGGGGGCACCTCCGTCGTCGGCGGCCTCGCCCCGCAGGCGCACGGCACCTTCGTCGCCCTCGACCTGCGCCGCATGAACCGGCTGCTCGACCTCGACCCGGTCTCCCGCACCGCCACCCTGCAGCCCGGCCTGAAGGGCCCCGAGGCGGAGGCGCTGCTCGCCGGACACGGCTTCACCCTCGGCCACTTCCCGCAGTCCTACGAGTGGGCCACCGTCGGCGGCTTCGCCGCCACCCGCTCCAGCGGCCAGGCCTCCGCCGGCTACGGCCGCTTCGACGAGATGGTGCTGTCCCTCACCCTGGCCACCCCCGAAGGCACCCTCGACACCGGCCGCGCCCCCCGCTCCGCCGCCGGACCCGACCTGCGCCAGCTCGTCCTCGGCTCCGAGGGCGCCTTCGGCGTCATCACCTCCGTGACCGTACGCGTCCGCCCCGCGCCGCGGACCCGCCTCTACGAGGGCTGGAGCTTCCCCACCTTCGACGCGGGAGCCGCCGCCCTGCGCCGGCTCGCCCAGGACGGCCCCCGGCCCACCGTGCTGCGCCTGTCCGACGAGACCGAGACCCTCGTCGGCCTCGCCAACCCCGAGGCGATCGGCTCCGGCGACCCGCAGGCCACCGGCTGCACCGCCGTCGCCGGCTACGAGGGCACCGAGGAGGACACCGCCCACCGGCGCGAGCGGGCCGCCGCCGTCCTGCGGGAGTGCGGCGGCACGCCCCTCGGAGAGGAGCCGGGCCGGCGCTGGGCCCACGGCCGCTACGCGGCGCCGTACCTGCGGGACGCGCTGCTCGACGCCGGAGCCTTCGCGGAGACGCTGGAGACCGCGGCCTTCTGGTCCCGGCTCCCCGGGCTGTACGCCGCCGTGCGCGACGCGCTCACCGTCACCCTCACCGGGGCCGGCACCCCGCCGCTGGTCATGTGCCACATCTCCCACGTCTACGAGAACGGCGCCTCGCTGTACTTCACCGTGGTGTCCGCACAGGGCGAGGACCCCGTGGCGCACTGGACCCGCGCCAAGCACGCGGCGAACGAGGCGATCCTCGCCGCCGGCGGCACCATCAGCCACCACCACGGAGTCGGCACCGACCACCGCGACTGGTACCTCCGCGAGGCCGGCCCGCTGGGCGTCGACGCGCTGCGCGCCGTGAAGCGGCGGCTGGACCCGGCCGGCGTGCTCAGCCCCGGCGTCCTGCTGCCCGCCGACTGACCGGCGCAGCCCCTCCCGGGCCGCCGTGCCGGTCACCGCGCCCCGCTCAGGTCCCCGTACGTCCCCGTCCCGTCGGCCGCCCGGAGGCACCCCGATGCGCCACTTCACCGCCGTCGTCAACCCCACCGCGGGCGCGGCCGGTTCCGCGGCCGCGCTGCTCGCCGTCGCCCGGCTTCTGCGCGAGGCGGGCGCGGAGCTGGTGACCGAGTACAGCCGCAGCCTGGCCCACGCCCGCGAACTCGCCCTCGCCGCCGGGCGGGAGGGGCGCGTCGTCCTGGCCGTCGGCGGGGACGGCATGGCGGGCGGCGTCGCCGGCGCCCTCAGCGGGACCGGGGCGACCCTCGGCCTGGTGCCCGCGGGCCGGGGCAACGACTTCGCCCGGGCGCTGGGCCTCCCCGGGGACCCCGAGGCGCTGGCCCACGTCCTGCTGCACGCCGAGCCCCGCCCGGTCGACACCGTCGAGGTCCGCTCGGCCGTGCACGACCGCACCGTCGTGCTCGGCAGCGTCTACGCGGGGGTCGACGCCCTCGCCAACCGCCATGCCAACCGCTCCCGGCTGCTGCGGGGTTCGGCGTCCTACTACGCGGGCGGCCTGCGGGCCGTCACCACCTGGCGCCCGGCCCGCTACCGGGTCACCGTCGACGGCGAGGTGCACGCCCACACCGGCTACACCGTGGTCGCCGCGAACTCCGGCACCTACGGATCCGGCCGTCTCATCGCCCCGGACGCCCGTGTGGACGACGGCCTGCTGGACGTCGTCATGATCCGGGAGGCACCCCGGTGGCTGTTCTTCACCCTGATGAACGAGCTGCGGACCGGAGCCCACGTCCACCGGCCCCAGGTACGCATCCTGCGCGGCCGGGAGATCCGCATCGAGGCGGACCGGGCCGTCCCCTACGGCACGGACGGGGAGGTCGACGCCGTCCTGCCGGTCACGGCGACGGTCCTGCCGGGCGCGCTGAACGTCCTGTACTGATCCGCGCCGGGACGTCTTCGGGCAGGTGAGAGGTACCGCCGGCGGTGATCGGTGCGCAACCCGGGAGCCACCGTCCGTTACCGGACACGCCCCAAGAATGGATCCGTTCGTTCTCTGGAATTGTTCGCGTCTCCGGCGGTAGGTTCGGCGCATGACCGCATCCCGGCCGTCGACCACCGCCGAGGAGTTGCGCGGTGCGGGGCTCCGCGTCACGGCAGCCCGCGTGGCGCTCCTCGACACCGTCCGCCAGGGCGGTCACCTCGGCGTCGAGACCGTCGCCACAGAGGTGCGCCGGCGCATAGGGCATGTGTCCCTGCAGGCGGTGTACGAGGGACTGAACGCGCTGAGCGCCGCGGGCCTGGTGCGGCGCGTCGCACCGGCGGGTGGCGCCGCCCTCTACGAGGGACGCGTCGGGGACAACCACCACCACCTGGTGTGCCGTACCTGCGGCGCCGTGGCCGACGTCGACTGCGCGGTCGGCGAGGCACCCTGCCTGACCGCGTCCGACGGTCACGGCTTCGCGATCGACGAGGCCGAAGTCGTCTACTGGGGCCTGTGCCCCGGATGTTCCACCTCCCGCAGTGCCTGAACTGCGCGAACCTTTTTCGCCCGGAAGGACTCCCATGACCGAGAACCATGACGCGATCGTCACCGAACCCAAGGCGGAGGGGACCGGCGGCTGCCCGGTCGCGCACGGTCGCGCCTCGCACCCCACCCAGGGCGGCGGCAACCGTCAGTGGTGGCCGGACCGCCTCAACCTGAAGATCCTCGCGAAGAACCCGGCGGTGGCGAACCCGCTCGGTGAGGACTTCGACTACGCGGCGGCGTTCCAGTCCCTCGACCTGCCGGCGGTGAAGCGGGACATCGCCGAGGTCCTCACCACCTCGCAGGACTGGTGGCCCGCCGACTTCGGCCACTACGGCCCGCTCGTCGTCCGCATGGCCTGGCACAGCGCCGGCACCTACCGCATCAGCGACGGCCGCGGCGGCGCCGGCGCCGGCCAGCAGCGCTTCGCCCCGCTCAACAGCTGGCCGGACAACGCCAACCTGGACAAGGCCCGCCGCCTGCTGTGGCCGGTGAAGAAGAAGTACGGCCAGAGCCTGTCCTGGGCCGACCTGATGATCCTCGCGGGCAACGTCGCCCTGGAGACGATGGGCTTCGAGACCTTCGGCTTCGCCGGCGGCCGCGAGGACGTCTGGGAGCCGGAGGAGGACGTCTACTGGGGTCCCGAGACCACCTGGCTGGGTGACGAGCGCTACACCGGCGACCGCGAGCTGGAGAACCCGCTCGGCGCCGTCCAGATGGGCCTCATCTACGTCAACCCCGAGGGGCCCAACGGCAATCCGGACCCGATCGCCGCGGCCCGCGACATCCGTGAGACGTTCCGCCGGATGGCGATGAACGACGAGGAGACCGTCGCCCTGATCGCCGGCGGCCACACCTTCGGCAAGACCCACGGCGCCGGCCCCGCCGACCACGTCGGCGACGACCCCGAGGCCGCTTCGTTCGAGGAGCAGGGCCTCGGCTGGAAGAACACCTTCGGCACCGGCAAGGGCGGCGACGCCATCACCAGCGGTCTCGAGGTGACCTGGACGCCCACGCCGACCCAGTGGGACAACAGCTTCTTCGAGATCCTCTTCGGTTACGAGTGGGAGCTCTTCAAGAGCCCGGCCGGCGCCAACCAGTGGCGGCCGAAGGACAACGGCGGCGCCGGCACCGTCCCGGACGCCCACGACCCGTCGAAGAAGCACCAGCCGACGATGCTGACGACGGACCTGTCGCTGCGCTTCGACCCCGTCTACGGCGAGATCTCGCGGCGCTTCCTGGAGAACCCGGACCAGTTCGCGGACGCCTTCGCCCGCGCCTGGTACAAGCTCACCCACCGTGACATGGGCCCGAAGTCCCTCTACCTCGGCCCCGAGGTGCCGGAGGAGACGCTGCTGTGGCAGGACCCGCTGCCGGAGCGGACGTACGAGCTGATCGACGCCGCCGACGTCGCCGTCCTCAAGGAGCGCGTCCTCGCCTCCGGCCTGTCGGTGTCCGACCTGGTGTCGGCGGCGTGGGCGTCGGCCTCCTCCTTCCGCGGCAGCGACAAGCGCGGCGGCGCCAACGGCGGCCGCATCCGCCTGGAGCCGCAGCGCGGCTGGGAGGCCAACGACCCCGACCGCCTCGCCGGTGTGATCCGCACCCTGGAGGGCGTCCAGGAGGCCTTCAACGCCGAGCAGGCCGGCGGCAAGCAGGTCTCCTTCGCCGACCTGGTCGTGCTCGGCGGTGTCGCCGCCGTGGAGAAGGCCGCCAAGGACGCGGGCCACGAGGTCGAGGTGCCCTTCACGCCGGGCCGCGTGGACGCGACGCAGGAGCAGACGGACGTCGAGTCGTTCGCCGCGCTCGAGCCGACCGCCGACGGCTTCCGCAACTACCAGGGCAAGGGCAACCGGCTGCCGGCCGAGTACCTGCTGCTCGACAAGGCCAACCTGCTCGGCCTGAGCGCCCCCGAGCTGACGGTGCTCGTCGGCGGCCTGAGGGCCCTCGGCGCCACGCACCAGCAGTCCGCCCAGGGCGTGCTCACCGCGACGCCGGGCGTCCTCACCAACGACTTCTTCGTCAACCTGCTCGACATGGGCACGGCCTGGAAGTCGACGTCCGAGGACCAGTCCGCCTTCGAGGGCAGCGACGCGGTCACCGGCGAGGTGAAGTGGACCGGCTCCCGCGCCGACCTGGTGTTCGGCTCGAACTCCGAGCTGCGCGCCCTGGCCGAGGTCTACGCGAGTGACGACGCCGAGGCGAAGTTCGTCCGGGACTTCGTCACGGCGTGGGACAAGGTCATGAACCTCGACCGGTTCGACCTCGTCTGACCCGTACGGCCCGTCCGGTCTCTCGGGCGCGCCGATCCACCGTACGGGCCGGCCCCCATGTGGGGCCGGCCCGGACGGCTGTTCCCGTCCCGAGATGCGCGCGGACGCCGCTGCCAGCAGGGTGGAAAGCGGCCCACGGTCGACACGGAGGAGGCGCGGGGCATGGCGAAGGACGGCAAGAAGTCCGGGAAGGACCTGCACGAGGGTGACCACGTCGCCTGGAGCAGCCACGGCAGCGAGACGACGGGCGAGGTCGAGAAGAAGATCACCGAGCGGACCGAGGCGGCGGGACGCACCGTCGCGGCCTCCGAGGAGGAGCCGCAGTACGAGGTGCGCAGCGACAAGTCCGGGAAGTCCGCGGTGCACAAGCCGTCCGCGCTCAAGAAGAAGAAGTGAGTGCCGTGGCAGCGGAGGACGAGGAGACCTGGAAAGAGTTCCGGGAGCTGGTCAACATGAAGCCGGCCGACCTGGAGAAGTGGCTGGGGACGGACGACTCGCGCGCCGCCGGTCAGCACAAGGACGGCGGCGAGTCGACCGGGCACGCCTCGGGGCGGCGCATCGTGGAGATCCTGCGCGCCAAGCGCGGCGACCTCTCCGAGGACGACTACGCCCATATGCGCAAGGTCGTCGGCTACATCCACCGCCATCTCGCCCAGCGGCCGTCCGGTGACGTCACCGACACGCGCTGGCGCCATTCGCTGATGAACTGGGGCCATGACCCCCTTGTCGACACCTGATCGCATCGGCATGTCGACAAAGCGACGGGGAACGACCGAAAAGCTTCGCCCGTTGTCGGTGTGAGGCTGCACAATGATCAGAAAAGGAGATCAACTCCGGCGCGGTGCTGGGTAGACGGTCTCGTGTCCGGCTCCGGAAAGGTCCTGTTGATGCTTGCCACCCTCGACCGTTCGAACGCCCTCGTCGACCTGCCGACCGTCCGCCGACGGCGCGCCCGGGCGGCCGCCGCCCCGGCCACGACCGGCGTGCCCTCGCCGTCGGGCACGACGGCCGACGTGCTGCGCGTCATCGCCGACCCGCGCACCCCGACGTACGTCACGGTGTTCGCCAACGGCCGCCGCCGGTTCAGCTATTGGCGCCCGATCGACCCGGCCACCGGTACGGGTGGCTGCTATGCCGCGCTGCCCACCGCCGAGTGCGACGAACTGCAGGCCGCCGGCCGCATCACGCTCGGCGAGCCGGTCGTGGACCCCAACCGCACGACGTACCGGGTCCGTGCCGCCACCCGCGTCCCGCAGGCGCCCGCCCGCGCCGCGGCGCCGGAGCGGCGCCGGATGCCCGAGCGCCGCCGCGTGGCCTGACGGCCCGTCCGGCCGGACCTGGGTGCGCGGCGCCGGAAGACCTGGCGTACGCGCACCCTCGACGTGCCGTCAGGCTTTCGACGTGCCGTCAGGCTATGGAGGCCGAAATGACGGCGGAGACCGCGATGTTGCAGGAGGCGGTCACCCAGACCGCCGGGTGGGGCTCGACCTCCACCAGCGTGGCGCCCAGCCGCCCCGGGGTGATCAGGTCGACCACGAAGAAGGCCACCGCCATCATCAGCAGCCCCAGCACGCCGAACACCGCCGTGGACACCAGGCCCTTGCCGAAGTCGTCGTAGGTGGTCCAGATCGAGGTGAACACGATCATGCCGATGCCGAGCAGCGAGGAGCTCAGCACCACGGCGGCGTTGCGGTTGCGCTCCTGCCAGATCTGCCGGCCGAGCTTGCCGGGCAGCAGTACGTCGACCAGGAAGATGCCGAGGACCAGCAGGACCAGGCCCAGTGCGCCGTAGGCGGTGGCCCGGCCGAGTCCGTTGACGATGTCGCTCATAGGTGTGCCGGCTCCGTAGCGTGAGGGATCGTGAATGATCGCGGTCAAGGGCGTGCAAAATCTAGCGCACCCGCCCGCCCCGCCGGACGGCCCGCCCGTCGTCCGTCGTCCGTCGGCGGAATGTCGTGTGAGCTCCGTTCCCGACCCGGTGTCATGCGCGGCCACTTACGGGGCATCAGATGTCCATCGGACAGGCCGTGAAGGAGCGTCGCCATGACCAGGGGCAGTCGGGTTCTCACCGTGATGTACGTCGCCGTCGCTCTCTGGCTCGCCTTCTGCACCGTGCGCACCTGGGGGACCGTGCCCGCCTGGACCACCGTGGCCATGGCCGCCGCCTCCCTCGCCCCCGTCCTGGGTGTGGTGCGGGAGACCGTCATCGCCGACGAACGCCGGGCCGTCGCCGTGCTGCGTGAGCGGGAGGGCCGCCGGGCCGCCTGGCGCGACGCCGCCGTCGCGGCCCTCGCCCGGGCCGAGGTCGAGATGGCGTGCTGCGAGCGCTGGTGGACGTCGTGCGCCACCGAGCACGATCCCGCCTGCGCCGACCGGACCTCGTGGGGCACCACGGCCTGACCGCCCCCGCCGCCCCACGGCTCACTCCCACCCCGCGCGGATCACCACGCCCACGTTGTGAATTCCTGGTCCGTACCAAGGGGTTGACGGCCGCTTATCTCACATCTTGAATCAAGTGGTTGAACCTTCACCCCCCACCACCACGTCCGGCGCCCCCGTCCCCACGGGCCGCCGTACGGAAGGGAGAGCCATGTCCTCTCCGCGCACGCGCCGCAGATGGCTGGTCGCAGCTCTGTCCGCCGCACTCCTCGCCACGGGCGTGGCCGGTACGACCGCGCAGGCCGAACCGGCCCGGACGCCCGCCGCGGCCGACGTCTCCGCGGCGGCCGTCGCCTTCTCCGACACCTTCGACGGGCCCGCCGGCGCCGCGGTCGACTCCTCGAAGTGGCAGATCGAGACGGGCGACAACGTCAACAACCACGAACGGCAGTTCTACACGTCCGGCAACAAGAACGCGGCGCTGGACGGCCAGGGCCACCTGGTCATCACCGCACGCAAGGAGAACCCGGCCAACTACCAGTGCTGGTACGGCACCTGTCAGTACACCTCGGCCCGGCTCAACACCTCCGGCAAGTTCACCGCGCAGTACGGGCACGTCGAGGCACGCATGAAGGTCCCGCGCGGGCAGGGCATGTGGCCCGCGTTCTGGATGCTCGGCACCCCGGTCAACTGGCCCGACTCGGGCGAGATCGACATCATGGAGAACGTCGGCTTCGAGCCGTCCACGGTGCACGGCACCCTCCACGGACCCGGCTACTTCGGGTCCGGCGGCATCGGCGCCGGCTACACGCTGCCCGGCGGGCGGGCCTTCGCGGACGACTTCCACACCTTCGCCGTCGACTGGGCACCGGACCGCATCACCTGGTCCGTGGACGGCAACGTCTACCAGACCCGCACGCCCGCCGATCTCGGCGGCCGGCAGTGGGTGTTCAACAGGCCGTACTTCCTGATCCTCAACCTGGCGGTCGGCGGCTACTGGCCCGGCGACCCGGACGGCTCCACCGTCTTCCCGCAGCAACTGGTCGTCGACCACGTCACGGTGACGACGAGCGACACGCCGGTCGGCGGCGCGATCCGGGGCCTCGCCGGCAAGTGCGTGGACGTCGCCGGGGCCGCCACCGCCGACGGCACCCCCGTCCAGCTCTACGACTGCAACGGCACCTCCGCGCAGCGCTGGACGGTCGCTTCGGACGGGACGATCCGCGCCCTCGGCAAGTGCCTGGACGTGGCCTCGGGCGGCACGGCCGACGGCACACCGGTCCAGCTGTGGGACTGCAACGGCACCGCGGCCCAGCGGTGGGTGGTCACCGGAGCCCGCGACATCGTCAACCCCCAGGCCGACAAGTGCCTGGACGTGACCGGCAACAACTCCGCCAACGGCACCCGGCTGCAGATCTGGACCTGTGGCGGCACCGCCAACCAGAAGTGGACCGTGGGCTGACGGCGTAGGGCTTCACGAAAGGCGGAGGGGGGTCCCGACGGCCGGCGTCGGGACCCCTCTGCGTTCCCATGCGTCCCGCGGACCTCAGATGCCGCAGGTCGGGGCCGACCAGTAGCGGCTGCCGCGGTGGTCGACGTGCGTGTGGTCGTCGTGGCCCGGGTAGCCGGGGCCGAGGATGCCGTTGAAGCCGTGGTTGCGGGCCTGCTTGGCCAGGGTGCACAGGGAGTGCGATCCCACGCCGAGGTCGGCGGCGTCGCCGTACAGATGGCGGCTGTTGCTCGCGCCGCCCACCGCGCTGTTGCAGGACTGGGAGCGGAAGCCGCTGGTGACCCGGATCGGCTGGTCTCCGAGCGCGTGCCGCAGCGCCTCCAGCTTCCACATGGTGCGCAGGGCGTTCGCCTTGGCGGTCGCCGCGCCGACCGCGCCGCCCGACCAGGTCGAGTTGCAGCGGTTCAGCTCCGCGTAGTCGAAGTGCACCGGGGTGCAGTCGTCGTCCTGGAGGGCGTAGAGCTTGCTGAAGGTGTTGGGGCCGGCCACGCCGTCGGAGGTCAGGCCGTAGGCGGACTGGAAGCGCTTGAGCGCCGCGGTGGTCGCGGGCCCGAACTGGCCGTCGACGGCCAGCACGGCGCCGTAGCCGGGATAGCCGCTCAGCCGGATCTGCAGCTGGGTGACGTCGGCGCCCGAGGCGCCCTGGGACAAGGTGCGGTTCCAGGTGTAGCAGCCGTCGGCGTGCGCGGTCCCGGCCGTGGCCAGGGAACCCGCCGCCAAGCCAGCAATGAGCATGACAACAGAGAGCACGAGTCTCAGCGCGCGTGTGAACATGCGGTCTCCGCTTCCGGTACGAGAGATCGGGGGTGGGCCACGAGCCGTGTGACGCGCGTCAACCATGGGGCAAACACCCGGCCGGGCGCAAGGTCACCCGCACCGGAGCACACCGCCGACGCGTGAGCCCTGTACGCGCCCCCGGTCCGCTGCGGAGAATGCGGTGCCGGTCCACCGTGCCCGCGATGTGCCCTTACCCCGAAGTGCCGTAGTACTGCCCGCTCCTGTCGCACCCTTTCCCGAGGAAAGCAGGTCGATCACCGTGCTGTTACGTCTGCCCACGTCCCTGTCCGAAGCCCGGCGGTGTCTGGCCGAGGGAGCGGTGCCCGTCGGCGGGGCCACCCTCGTGTGGGCCCAGTGGCAGCGCGACGGCTTCCCCGAGCAGGCGCTGTCCCTGCGCCGGCTTCCCGAGGCCAACGTGGTGGACGGTGAGGCCCTCGGCGCGGCCGTGCTGCTGCACCAGGTGGACGACCGGGTGCCGGAGACGCTGCGCCGGGCCGCCGCCTCCATAGGCACCGGGGCGGTGCGCCGGACGGCCACCGTCGGCGGCAACATCGTGGGCAGCACACTGCGCTGTCTGCTGCCCCCGGCGCTCGTCCTGGACGCCCGCGCGACCGTCCTGGACCGCGACGGCACCTACGAGGCCGATCTCGCGGAGGTCGTGGCGAAGCGCCCCCTGATGCTGGCCATCCGCTGGCGCCGGCCACTGACCAGCGCCTACCACAAGGCGCCAGGTGACGTGGGCGGACCGCCGCCGCTCGTCGTCGCCACGGCCGTGCACGCCGAACAGGACGGCGGGCGCCGGCTGTTCGTCGCCGTGCGGGACGGCGACGAGGTCGTCAGCGGGAGCGTGGCCGCCGGGACGGACCCCGCTCGGACGCTGGACGCCCTGGACGGGACGGCCCTCGGCGGCCTCCCGCGGACGGCCCGGGAGGCGGTGCGCCGGGAGGTGACGGGCGCCCTGGAGCGCCCCGCCGCCGGCTGACGGGACCACCGGTCCCACCGGTCACTCCACGGGCCAGGTGTGGACGGGGGCGTTGAGATGCATGTAGTCGATGTACTGCTGCGTCATGCGGCGCAGCGCCTCGTGCCGCCCGCAGTGCGCCGTCGCGTCGATGTGGTGGAACATCTCCTTCTGCCACACCGCGCCGTTGCGTCCCGTCACACAGCGCTGCTCGATGATGCCGAGCAGCGGCTCCCGCCATGCGTCGTCCATGCCGGACAGCTCCAGACCCCGGTGCGCCAGCGGCAGCAGACGCCGCAGCACCAGCTCGGCCGCCGGGACCTCGCCCATCCCGGGCCAGTACAGCCGTGCGTCGATGCCGTACCGCGCGGCCGTCCGCAGGTTGTCCTCCGCGGCGGAGAAGGACATCCGCGACCACACCGGCCGCTCCTCCTCCACCAGGCCCCGGGTGAGGCCGTAGTAGAAGGCGCCGTTGGCGAGCGTGTCGGCGACGGTCGGCCCCGCCGGCAGCACCCGGTTCTCCACCCGCACGTGCGGCTTGTCGCGGGTGACGGCGTACACCGGCCGGTTCCAGCGGTAGATGGTGCCGTTGTGCAGCGTCAGCTCCCCGAGATCGGGGATGTCGCCGCGCAGCAGGGTCTCGGCGGGGTCCTGGTCGTCGCACAGGGGGAGCAGGGCAGGGAAGTAGAGCAGGTTCTCCTCGAAGAGGTCGAAGACACTGGTGATCCACCGCTCCCCGAACCACACCCGTGGCCGCACCCCCTGCACCTTGATCTCCTCGGGGCGGGTGTCCGTGGCCTGCTCGAACAGCGGGATGCGGGTCTCGTGCCACAGCTCCTTGCCGAACAGGAAGGGCGAGTTCGCCGCGAGCGCCACCTGCACCCCGGCGATCGCCTGCGCCGCGTTCCAGTAGTCGGCGAACTGGTCCGGGTCGACCTGGAGGTGGAACTGCGTGCTCGTGCACGCGGCCTCCGGCGTGATCGTGTCCGCGTAGGTCCGCAGCCGGTCGATGCCGGTCACCTCGATGTGCAGGTCCTCCCCGCGCGCCGCGAAGATCTGGTCGTTCAGCAGCCGGTAGCGCGGGTTCTCCGACAGCGCCCCCTCGCCGACGTCCTCGTGGCGCAGCGTGGGGAGGATGCCCGTCATGATCAGATGCGTGCCGATCGACCGGGCGCGCTGCTCCGCGTGGTTCAGGGCGGAGCGGATCTCGCCCTCCCAGGCGTCGGGGCCGCCCTCGGTGAGCCGGCGGGGCGCGATGTTGATCTCGAGGTTGAACCGTCCCAGCTCCGTGTCCCAGGCCGGGTCCGCGATGGCCTCGAGCGCGTCGGTGTTGCGCATGGCGGGTTCGGCGCGGTCGTCGACCAGGTTCAGCTCGATCTCCAGCCCCACCTGGGGCCGCTCGGCCTCGAAACGCGACTCGCTCAGCATCTGCGCCAGCGCGTCGAGGCACTCCTGCATCTTGATCCGGTAGCGGCGGCGGTCCTCGCGGGTGAAGGTGAGCGCCGGGACGTCCCGTCCCATCGGTCTCCCTCCAGGATGCTCGTCCTCGGAACCTGACCACCCCAGCGTCGCACCGGTACGCGCCCGCGACCACGCGAGTCGTCAGCGCGTGGGTCCTTCCGCCAGGAAGCGCGCCAGGCCGTCCAGCAGCATGGTGCCGCCCCGCTCGGCCGCGTCGCGCTCCTCCACGGTGTCGCAGGTCTGCCGGAGCCCGGTGCGGGTCCGCGGTCCGTCCTCGCCGAGCTCCGTGGCCGGCGTCCCGGGCTCGTCCCCGCCGGCGACGTCCATGCCGAGGAGCAGCAGGCGCGGAGCCACCCGCACGACGCGCCGCGTACTCGGCCGGACCTGCGAGGACGGTTGAATCGGCTCGCGGAGCGGGGGGTACCCGCCAGGTCCTCGCGCGGATCCGCCGCGCCGCTTCGTCAAGGGAGGCTGCCATGGCCGACCTCAGCCCGATCGACCTGCAGAAGGCACTGAAGGGCGCCGACTACCCCGCCGCCAAGGACGACCTCGTCTCGGTGGCGAAGAGCAACGGCGCCGACGACAACCTCGTCAAGAAGCTGTCGCAGACCGGGACCAAGCAGTTCGACGGACCCAACGAGGTGCAGAAGGCCGTCTTCGGCAACGAATGACCACGCGTGCCGGGGCCGCCCGCCGCCGCGGGCCGGCCCCGGACCGCCCGCGACCGACCGAGGACGGTGCACCGATGACCGAGTACGAGCGCTCCCACACCATGCCGGCCCCGCCCGAGCAGGTCTTCGACCAGGCGGCCAACATCGGCCAGATGGGTGACTGGCTGCCCGAGGAGCTGCATGTGCGCGCCGAGCGGCTGCCCGCCGTGACCGTGCACGAGGACCGCACCGACGAGGACACCTCGGCGCTGCTGCGCTCCGAGCGGGACCAGATGCGGATCGAATGGGGGACGCGGGCGCAGGGCGGCTACGCGGGCTGGCTCCAGGTCGCCGGCATCGACAGCGGGGCCAGCGAGGTGACCGTGCACCTCTCCTTCTTCGAGGACGGCCACGACCCGGGCGAACGGCAGGTGACCGACGCCCTCGACTCCAGCCTGCGGCGGCTGGAGCAGCAGGTCCGGCTACGCGTCGACAACGCCGCCGGCTGACTCCCAGTGGGCGGGGCGGGCCAGTGACGGCGGCAGCGTCGTCGCGGTGTCGCCCCGCGCCGCGTTCACCTGCGCCTGGGTGAGGAACAGGGCGCCCGTGAGGTCGGCGCCCGCGAGGTCCGCGCCGCGCAGGTCGGCACCGATCAGGTCGGCGTCGCGCAGGTCCGCGCCCGAGAGGTCGGCGCCGATCAGCAGCGCGCCCCGCAGACTCGCCCCTCTCAGATCGGCGCCGGACAGCCGCGCGCCCGTCAGATCGGCGCCGCGGTGCTCCCGCCTGCGGCCCGGCACCCGGGCCCGGGTCAGCTCGCTGGCCCGCAGCAGCAGGGGGTTGACCTCGCCGCGCAGCGCGTTCACGTCGAGCGCGACCACCGCCTCGGCCGTGCCCCGGGTCAGCCCGTCGATCCGCTCCAGCGCCCGGCGCAGCTCCGCGTGGACGGGGCGGGCCGCCGGGAGCGCCAGGGCCTCGGCGGTGTACGCGAGCAGTTCGTGCAGCTGCCGCATGACGGGGAACACCGCGAACATCGCGGACGCCGAGCCGGGTTCCCGCCGCCAGTCGGTGCCGCCGAAGGTGACCTGGGAGACCTTCTGCCCGGCGCCGAAGCAGTCGAAGACGGTGCAGCCCGGATAGCCCTCGTCGCGCAGCCGGGCGTGGATGCCGCAGCCGAAGTCGGACCGCAGATGACCGCAGGGCCGCCCGGCGGGCTTGTCCTCGGCGAAGTCGGAGGAGCGGGCGAACGGCAGGGCCACGCAGCACAGGGCGAAGCAGGCGGAGCAGTCGGCGCGCAGCGCCTCACGGTCCACGGCGGCGGGTTCCGGCTCCGGACCCGTCTCCGGTGCGCGTTCCGGTGCGGCGGCCGTGGTGGGCCGGCCCGGCCCGGGGACGCGGTGCGTGCGCCGCCGGGGCCGTCCGCCCCCGTGCGCGGACGAGCGGGCTCCGTGCTGTGGCGACACCGTGAACGCTCCTGAACCGTGACGGGCGCCCCATGGCGGGGCGCCCAGTGGACGCCGCCCATTCTCGCAGACGGCGTGGTCGGGCCTGCGGCTGGCGGGAACGTCGGACGCACCGTTCTGCTTGCCTCTTCGGCCCCCAGGGCTCAGTCGCACCGGGGACGGCGGCGTGCCCAGGCCGAGCACAGGCAGAAGGGGTGTCCGGCCGGGCCGGCGTGGACGCGGCCACCGGTGCGGGTTTCCGAAGTGACCTCGTCGGTGGGACGCGATCGGGTGGCGCCGGCGTCGACGGCCTGCGATATGGCGCGCGTCAGTCCTCCTGAGGTCAGGGGCCGCGCGCCGCCGATCAGGTCGCGCCCGTCACCCGGTCTCGGCGGTCCGCTGCTTGCGGCGGGCGCGTGAGGCGCGCAGGTTCGCGGCGTTCCCGCAGCGGCGCACGTCGTGCCAGACCCCGCTGTTGTTGCGTGAGCGGTCGTAGAACGCGGACCGGCAGGCGGGTTTGCGGCACAGCTTGAGCCGCTGCCAGGTGCCCTCCGTCTGTGCGAGCAGTACCTGGGACCATACGGCGGCCTCCAGCCACTCACCGGGGCCGCCGACGGGCACCAGGGTGACCCGGCCCTCCTCGTCGAGGCCGGGCCGCAGGGAGACGTCCGTGGGTGCCCGGACGGGCTCGGCCTCACCGGTGACCAGGCCGGCGAGCCGGTCCCGCAGCTCCCGCACCCGCCGCAGGTCATCCGCCCCCGGCTCTCCGGAGGGGCCGGGCCACCCCTGCGCCTCGGCCCAGGCGGCGGCGGTGCCGGACAGCCACCGGCCGCCGGTGGCGTCGTCGACGAGCACGTCGTCGCCGTACGGCGGGATCGCCAGGGTGTTGAGGAGCTCCTGCACCAGCGCAAGGCCGCCCGGGGCGGGGCTGATCCGGTAGCGCTCGGTCGACGTCCAAGACATAGGTCAATCGTACTTGACTCTGTCGCGTTCGGGGCGCACTCTGGCGACATAAGCAAAATGCTTTTGACTATGTCGCTCAGGTGCAGGCAACGCGAGGAGTGTGGATCCGTCATGACCGAGATCAAGGGAGCCCGTGTACTGGTCACCGGTGGCCAGCGAGGGCTGGGCAAAGCCTTCGCGGCGGCACTGCTGGAGGCCGGCGCGGCCACGGTGTACGTCACGGCACGCCGGCCCGTGCCGGAGACGGACCCGCGGCTGGTACCGCTGGCCCTGGAGGTCACCGACGAGGCGTCCGTGGCCCGACTGGTGGGGCAGGTCCCGGACGTCGACATCGTGGTGAACAACGCGGGCGCCACGATCCCGGGCGGCCTGCTGGGCAACGACACCGACCAGGTGGCGCACCTCTTCGACATCAACGTCCTGGGCCCGCTGCGCATCGCGCAGACCTTCGCCCCGGTGCTCGCCCGCAGGGGCGGGGGAGCCCTGGTCAACGTGCACTCCGTGCTGTCGTGGGCGGCGGGCACCGGGGCGTACGGCGTCAGCAAGGCCGCGCTGTGGTCGCTCACCAACTCGCTGCGCTCGGAACTCGCCGCACAGGGCACCCAGGTCGTCGGTGTCCACCTGGGCTACACCGACACCGACATGGTGCGGGCGCTCGACGTGCCGAAGAACGACCCGCGTGACGTGGCGGAGCAGGTGGTCCAGGCGCTGCTGAAGGGCGAGAGCGAGGTGCTCGCCGACGAGGTGACCCGCCACTTCAAGGCCGCGCTGTCGGGCCCGGTCGAGGGACTCGCGGTGGCCTGACCCGTCCGCCGGGCCCCACGCCTGGAAGCGCGGGACGGCGCCGCCCACCGGACTCGGTGGGCGGCGCCGTCCCTGTGCGTGGCGCGATGGCGGCTCCCGGGTCAGCGGGCGGCGCGCTGCTGGGTGAGGACCGCCGACAGCAGCTCGGGGTCGAACAGCGAGACGTCGGCCAGCCGGGTCGGCGCGGCGAGGGAGTTGAGCATCGCCTTGGTGACCCGTACCGCCGACGCCGGCCTCCGTACGACGGGCCTGGCCCACGCAGTGACGGCGGCGTCGAGCTCCTGCGCCGGCACCACCTTGTGCAGGACGGACAGCGCGAGGGCCTCCTGGGCGTCGAAGACCCGGGCGGTCAGGATCAGCTCCCGCACCCGGGCCACGCCCACCTCGCTGATCAGCCGGGGGAGCAGCCCGCCCCACGCGGGCGGCACCCCCAGCGCGAGCTCGGGCAGCCGGAAGGTGGCGGTGTCCACGCCCACCCGCAGATCACAGGCGAGCACGAGCCCCACGCCCGCGCCGACCGCCCGGCCCTGGACCCGGGCGACGGTGACGGCGGGGTTGGTGGTCAGGGCCTCGCACACCCGCAGCGCCTTCGCGCCGGAGACACGTATGCCGCCGCCGGTGGGGTCGTCGTCCAGGTGCCGGGGGAACTCCCGCCGGTCGCCGCCCAGGCAGAACTCCTCCCCGGCCGCCGCCAGCACCAGGACCCGCACGTCGGGATCCTGGTCGTCGAGGACGGTGAGGAGGTCGTCCAGCATGGCGTCGCCGACCGCGTTCCCCTCCTCGGGGACGTTCAACTCGACGGTGAGGACCGGTCCTTGTCTGTAGGTGCGCACGGTCTTGAGCACCCGGTCGGCGGGGAGTTCGGTCAGCGGCTGGGCGGTCATACAGTCACCTTCAGGGACGTGATGCGGCGGAAGACGAGGCGGGAGTTGTCGTAGGCGGGCGGCCCGGCCGGCCGCAGGGTGGGGAAACGTTCCAGGATCTGGGCGACCGCCTCGCGTGCCTCGAACCGGGCGAGGGGAGCGCCGAGGCAGTAGTGCGGGCCGCTGCCGAAGGTGATGTGGCCGCCGTCGCGCAGGATGTCGAAGACGTGCGGGTCCGGGTTGCGCCGGGGGTCGTGGGCCGCCGCGCCGTACAGGATGTGCACGGTGGTGTCCTTGGCGAGCGGGGTGCCCGCGAGGATCGTGTCGTCCGCGGCCACATGGGAGTTGAGCCACACCGGCGGGTCGTAGCGCAGCGTCTCCTCGATCAGGTCGTCGATGTGCTCCGGATGTGTCCGGAGCCACTCCGCGCGGACGGGCTCCTGGGTGGCGTACCGCACCGCGTTGGTCAGCAGCACCGCGCTGGTCTCCAGCGAGGCGATGGTGATGAACATGGTCAGGTGGTAGATGACCCGTGCCGCCGCCTCCGGGTCGTCAGGGAACCGAGCGTCCCAGTGGTGGATCCAGCCGGTGAGGACATCGTTGCCAGGGTGCGCCCGCCGGTCGCGGATCAGCTCCCCGAAGAAGGCCCTCATCTCCATCGTTGCCTGCCCCGCGAGCGCCAACTGCTCCTTGGTGGGGAACAGTTCCTGCGCGTACGCCTGCCGGTGGGCGAAGTCCAGGACGTACGCGTGGTGCTCCTCGGGGATGCCCAGCCACTCACCGACGGTGCGGACCGGGAGAAGCTCGGCGACCGTCTGGACGAAGTCGGCCTCCCCGTCCTCCCGCAGGCGCCGCTCCAGGTCGTCCAGCAGGCCGGAGACGAGCCGGGCGATCGTCGGACGCATGCCCTCCAGGGTGGTGCGGTCGAAGGGGTTGCCCAGCGCCCGGCGCTGACAGGTGTGGGACGGGGCGTTGATGCGGGACAGGGTGCCGGTCAGCTCCTGGGTGGCGAGCTCCTGCCAGCGGCGCGGGTCGGGCTGGCGCTCCTGCCAGGCGAAGTCCGGCACCAGCCAGTTCCTGGCGCGCAGGACCTGGCTGCAAGCCTCGAACGAGGTGACGAAGTAGGCGCCCCAGGGGGCGCGTACCACGTCCCCCAGAGAGCGAAGCCCTTCCCAGACGGGCAGGGGGTCGGCCTGCCCCTCCGGCGAACGAAGGTGACGGAGAAGGGAAATGACGGCTCGGCGGTCACTGATGGTGCCGCTTATGTCGCCAACGGCGGTCACGTGGTGCTCCTTTGGCTGGACGCTACCGTTACCGCCGGAACCTACCCCTCCACCTGCGTAGGTCATGTGTCGTTGAGTGTTGCACCTGTCACATGCCCCGTCGTCAGACGCGGAAGACGTCCAGGAAGCTGCTCCAGAACCCCTTCCTGCGTGTGGGGGCCTGCCGGGACGGCTCGGACGGCGTCGCGGGCCCGGGCCGCGCACCCGGGGCGGCGTCGGCCCGCTCGCGCAGCGCGGCGGCCGTGCGGGTGGCCGGGGTGGGGCTGAAGGTCACCGGAAGCGACACCAGGGCCCGGTGGAACGGCCCGGGCCGCCACTCCAGTTCCTTCTCCGCCACCGCCAGGGTGAGGTCGGGCAGCGCGTTGAGCAGCCGCTCCACGGCGGTGGTCGCGATGACCTGCGCCGGGTCCTTGGCCGGACAGGCGTGCGGCCCCGCACCCCACGCCAGGTGGGCGCCCTTGCTGTGCGCGCGACGGGCCTCCGCCAGCGCGGGGTCGGCGTTGGCGCCGGCGAAGGAGATGACCACCGGGGAGTCGGCCTCGGCCACATGACCGCCCAGGTCGACGTCCCGCACCGGGTAGTGGGTGGCGTAGTTGGCGATCGGCGTCTGGTTCCACAGCACGTGGTCCATCGCCTCCTCGATCAGCATGCCGCTCTGCCGGCCGCCCGCCCCGCCCAGCAGCAGCATCAGCGAGCTGCTGATGAGGCTGCGCTCCGGCTCGATGCCCGCCCCCATCAACAGCACGAGCTGGTCCTTGAGCTCCTCGTCGGTCAGCCCGGCGGGGTGCTGGATCAGCCACGAGGTGACGTCATCCCCCGGCTGACGGCGCTTCAACGCGATCAACTGCATGAGCGCCGTGGTGAGTTCCTCGTTCGCCCGCAGCGCGTCCTTGCCGTCGAAGATCGCCGACACGGCGGAGGTGACGGTGTCCCCGATGTCCGCGGGGCAGCCGAACAGCTTGTTGAACAGCAGCAGCGGCAGCAGCTTGGCATAGTCGCCTATCAGGTCGGCCCGGCCCAGCTCGCTGAACCGGTCGATCAGGTAGTCGGCGATCGGCTCGACGTCACGCCGGATCCGCGTGGTGTTGAGCCGGGCCAGACTGTCCACCACGGCCTTGCGCAGCCGCAGATGCACGGCGCCGTCGGTGAACAGACAGCTCGGCCGGTACGCCATCATCGGCAGCACCGGGCTGTCCAGGGGCACACGGCCCTCGTTCAGGGCCTTCCAGCGGCGGGCGTCACGGGCGAACAGCTCCGTGTTCTGCAGCACCCGCAGCGCCATCTCGTGCCCGACCACCAGGGTGGCGTCCACACCGGGGGCGAGCTCGACCGGACCGGCCGGTGCGTGCTCGCGCAGCCCGTCGTACACCTGGTGCGGGTCGGTGGCGAAGGCCGCGTCGTGCATGGGGCATCTGCCGGCACCCGACGCGGACGTGGAGTGAGGTTCCATGAAGTCTTCCTTAGTGATCCGAGGGACCGGTGCCCCCGGCCCGGGCGGACGCGAGGAGGTCAGGCCGTGCGGTCGAGCAGGTGCCGCACCAGGGAGATCAGCGCCTTGGCGGACGACCGCTGGTCGCGCGCGTCGCAGTAGACGACCGGTGTGTCCGGCAGCAGGTCCAGCGCCTCACGCACCTCCGCCTCCGCGTACGTGGTGGCGGGGTCGAAGCAGTTGACGGCGATGGCGTACTCCAGGCCGTACCCCTCGACCAGGTCGATGACCGGGAAGGTCTCCTCCAGCCGGGCCGGGTCGACCAGCAGCAGCGCCCCCAGCGCCCCGCGCGCCATGTCCTCCCACAGCTGCATGAAGCGCTGCTGGCCCGGCGTGCCGAAGAGGTACAGCACCAGGTCGTCGCTGAGGGTGAGACGGCCGAAGTCCAGGGCGACCGTGGTGGTGGTCTTGTCGGTGACCCCCCTGAGGTCGTCGACGTGGACGGACGCCTGGGTCATCTTCTCCTCGGTGCGCAGCGGAGTGATCTCCGACAGCGAGCCGATGAAGGTCGTCTTGCCCACGGCGAAATGCCCGACGACGAGGATCTTTGCGGCGTTGGTCACCGCGCTGGAGACGTAGATGGACTTCTGGGCCGTCTCAGCCGATGAGGGATTGGAGTCCATTCAGAACCTTCTCGAGGGTCGCTCTGTCAACGTTCTGGGCCCGGGGCGGCTCGGCCCGGCGGAGCAGGTGCCCCTGTTCTGCTAAATCCGTGAGCAGCAGCCGGGCCACCCCGACCGGCAGGCCGAGGTGGCCCGCCACCTCGGCGACCGACAGGTAGCCACCCGAGCACAGCTCCCAGATCGCCCTCACCTCGGGGCCGGCACCGAGCGGCATCGTCCGCTCGGGGGCCAGCGTGACCAGCGTGTGCAGCGCGAGTTCGTCCGAGGAGGGCAGGCTCCGGCCGCCGGTGATGACGTAGGAGCGGACGAAGTCACTGGTGACGGGTGATTCCTCGCCGGGTGCCGTCATCAGCCGACACCGTTGTCGGAGCGAGGCGCGATGCTCATCGCCTTGTTCAGCGCCGTCACCGTCTTCTGCATACGGAACGACATGGCCTCCATGTCGACGTCCACCGCCGCCGAGACCGCCAGGTAGGAGCCCTGTCCGGCCGCGATGAGGAAGATCCAGCCGCCGTCGTACTCCAGCAGCGTCTGCTTCCAGATCCCGTGCCCCGCACCGACGAAGCCCGCGACCGCGCGGCTGAGGGACTGCATCGAGCTCATCGCGGCGGCGTTGGTCTCGGCGTCGTCGCGTGAGATGTCGTCCGAACGCTGGAGCAGCAGGCCGTCACCCGAGACGAGGATCGCGTGCCGGGCGCCGCGCACCTCGAGGACGTCGTTCAGCACCCACGACAGGTCGGTGTTCACTGGTGGTCAGGTCCTTCCGTGGTGTTCGTGGTCCGTCCGAGCTGGGTGCCGCGTGCGAACGCCCCCAGGCGCGACGCGGTCACCTCGCCGGACGACTCGGTGGTCTCCTCGTCGAGGTCGGTGGCTTCCGGCGGGGCCGGTACCACCGCGATGGGGCCCTGACGGCGGCGCCGCTTGGGCAGCCCGCCGGACGTCGTGCCCACCACGCGCGACGGGCCCACGGGGACCGGCGTCAGGCGCTGGGGGGTGCTCTCCTGCTCCTGCTCGGCAGGCTCCTGCTCCGGCTCGGCCGGCGCGACGACATCGGCCGACAGCAGTTCGTCCGGCACCCGGATCACCGCGCGCACACCGCCGTACGGGGACACCGAGCCGACGGAGACGGCGAAGCCGTAGCGGTTGGCGAGCATGCCGCACACCGCGAAACCGAACCGGGGCGGGTCGCCGAGTCCGGTGATGTCGACCGGGCCGTCGGCGGACAGCAGCGTCGCCGCCCGGTCCTTGGTCTCCTGGTCCATGCCCAGACCGGCGTCGTCGACGATGAAGCACACACCCGTCGGCACGGCCTGGATGTTGACCTCCACCGGGGTGCCCGGGGCGCTGTAGGTCGTGGCGTTGTCCAGCAGTTCGGCCAGCACCACGGCCACCGGTTCGACGGCCTTGCCGGCCACGGCGACGCTCACCTGGGCGTGGATGCTCACCCGGTTGAAGTCCTTGATGCGGCCCTGGGCGCTGCGGGCCACGTCGTAGACGGTCGCCGCGCCGTCGCGCCGGCCCAGCCAGCCGCCGCACAGCACCGAGATGCCCTTGGCCCGGCGGCCGAACTGGCTGCCGGTGTGGTCGACGGACATCAGGTCGGCCAGCACCTCGCTGTCGTTGCCGTACTTCTTCAGCAGTCCGTCGAGGAGCAGTTGCTGTTCCTCGGCCAGCGACTGCAGGGTGCCCATGGCCGACTTGAGCACCGCCTTGGTCGACGACTCGGCGTCCGCCCGCACCTCGGCGAGCTCACCCCGGTGATGTGTGTCCAGCGCGGTGATGTGGGTCTGCAGTTGCTCGATCCGGCCCTGGGCCTGGCCCAGACCCGATTCCAGGTCCTTCCTCGTTCTTCGGAGAGCCAGATTGGTCCTCCGGGCCCGCAGCACCGCGAGGACCGCAGCGGCGAGCACCACCAGCAGGATCCACAGCAGTGGATCCTTGATCAATGACGTCATGAGACTCTCTTCAAGTCGCATCGCGTCGGCAGCATGAGAGGTCCGCGCACACGGGAATCCGGTCCGGGCCGTCGAGCGGCGCGGACCCATTGCGGGACAAGCCTCAACTCCTCAGCGATGGGGCCTTAGAGACTGTCCCCCGTACGCGTTCATGACGCGTCGCCAGCCTGCTGAAAGTCCGATGATCGTATCAGGGTCGGGGTGGCAACACGCCTGGTCCCGGTGCTACTTGACAACCCTTACGAGAAGTTCACACAGGGGCCTTGCGCCGCACCGTGGACGAACCTCCCGACCGCGCCCGCGAGTTCCCCGGCCGACGTGTCGCCGTTGCGCCATGTCCCACCTGTGCCACGGCAAAACGGTGACACGGCCTCCGTCCGCGGCGGACTCTGTGCAGCACCGACGGCACCGCGGGCCGCGTGAACAGCAGGAGAACGCGGCGTAGGACACGCCGCGTACGACGGAGGGCACAGGAGTGAAGAGACGGATGCGTATCGCGGCGGCCGTCGCGGCGGGGCTGACCCTGTCCGCCGGCGCCGTGACACCGGTCGCGGCCGACCCGGGAGGCGGCCCGGCCGCCACCGACCGGACGGCCGCCACCCGGGGAACGGCCGCCACGGCGGCGGACACCGGCGCCACCGTGCGCCTGATCACCGGTGACCGGGTCACCGTCCGCACGGACGTGAACGGCCGGCACACCGCCTCGGTGGTGCCGGGGGAGGGGCGACGGCACATCCTCTTCCGCACGATCGAGGAGGACGGACACCTCACCGTCCTGCCGTCCGACGCGGCCGGACTCGTCACGGCCGGGCGCCTGGACCGCGCCCTGTTCGACGTCACCGCGCTGATCGCCCAGCGCTACGACGAGGCGCACACCGACACCTTGCCGCTGATCGTCGGGGACGGCGCGGGCGTGCCGGACTCCTCGCTGCGGCGCCTCACGGGCCTGGCCGCCGAGGGGACACCGGTCCGCCGCCTGGAAACCATCGACGCCGACGCCGTACGGGTCCCGGCCGAGGACCTCGGCGCGTTCTGGAAGCGCCTCGCCCCCGCCGGCGACGGCTTCTCCCGCGCATCCGCCGTGCCCCGCGTCTGGCTGGACGGCCGGGTGCGCGCCGTCCTGGACCGCAGCACCGCGCAGATCGGCGCCCCCGAGGTGTGGAAGTCCGGGCACCGGGGCGAGGACGTCAAGGTCGCCGTCCTGGACACCGGCGTCGACGCCACCCATCCCGACCTGACCGGACGCGTCAGTGAGGCCCAGGACTTCTCCGGCAGCTCCGGCACCGGCGACGCCTTCGGGCACGGCACCCACGTCGCCTCCATCGTCGGCGGTTCCGGAGACGCCTCCGGAGGCACCCGCAAGGGCGTCGCGCCCGGCGCCGACCTGCTGATCGGCAAGGTCCTCGGCGACGACGGCTTCGGCACCCAGTCCCAGGTCATCGACGGCATGGAGTGGGCCGTCGCCCGGGGCGCCGACGTGGTCAACATGTCCCTCGGCTCGGACACGCCGAGCGACGGCACCGACCCGATGAGCCAGACCCTGAACGAACTCTCCGCCGCCTCCGGCGCGTTGTTCGTCGTCGCCGCGGGCAACGCCGGCCCGGCCCAGGGGACGATCGGAGCCCCCGCCGCCGCGGACGCCGCTCTCACGGTCGGCGCGGTGGACCGGGACGACTCCCTCGCGGACTTCTCCAGCCGCGGCCCCCGGACCGGTGACGACGTGGTCAAGCCCGACGTGACCGCGCCCGGCGTCGGCATCGTGGCCGCACGCGCGGCCGGCACCACCATGGGCCAGGTCGTCGACGCCTCCTACGTGGCCGCCTCCGGCACCTCGATGGCGGCCCCGCACGTCGCGGGCGCCGCCGCGCTGCTCGCCCAGCAGCACCCCGACTGGACCGCGGCCCGCATCAAGGACGCGCTCACCAGCACCGCCCGCACGATCGAGGGGCAGCTGGTCACCGAACAGGGCGGCGGCCGCATCGACGTCGCCGCGGCGGCCCGCACACCGGTCGTCGCCACCGCCACCCTGGCCCTCGGCACGTACGGCACCGACGACACCGGCACCCGCGCGCACACCGTGCGCTACACCAACGTCTCCGGCACGGACGTCACCCTCGACCTGCGCGCCGCCCTCGCCACCAGCGGCGGACGGGAGATCGCCGACGGCGTGCTGACCCCCGGCTCCCGTACCGTCACCGTCCCGGCCGGCGGCACCGTCGAGGTACCGCTCACCGTGGACCCGGCGCGCGCCGCCAAGGGCGACTACTACGGCCACCTCACGGCCACCGCCGCCGACGGCACGGTCACCGTGCACACCACGCTCAGCCTCGTCGTGCGCGGCCCCGTGCACCGGCTCAAGGTCGTCTCGTACGACAACGACGGCAACCGCGTCGACGCCCTGCCCATGATCTGGGGCGCCGAGGGCTTCGTCGGCTACACCGACCGGGACAACGCCGTCGCCGAGGTCGAGGAGGGCACCTACCAGCTGACCTCCGGCAGCGTCGAGCAGGTGGACGGCGAGGAGGTCCTGCGGCAGGTCGTCCTGCCGGACATCAAGGTCACCAAGGACACCACCGTCGTGGTCGACCCGCGCAAGACGGTCAAGGCCGAGATCCGCACCCCCAAGCCCGCCGAACAGCGCGGCGTGCTCAGCTACCAGACGTACCGCGAGATCGACGGGCACGCCTGGATCGACGGCACGATGTACTTCGACATCGCCACCGCGCTCTACGTCAGCCCCACCCCCGAAGTCACCGACGGCACCTTCGAGTTCGCCTCCCGCTGGCAGCTCGTCGCCCCGCTGCTCGAAGCCGGCGTGGTCGGCGGCGCCGGTCTCGACGCCTACTACATGCCCGAGTCGCCCCTGTTCGACCAGCGGGGCGAGCGGCTCCGGGCGGTGGACGCGGGCACCGTGGAGTCACCCGACTTCCGCAAGGCCCGCGGCCGGCTCGCCGTCGTCACCGACGAGCGGGGAGAGGCCGGGCCGCAGCTGGCGCAGCGTGCCGCCGCGGCCGGCGTCCGCGCCGTGCTGGTCGTGAACTTCTCCACCACCGGCTGGACGCGCTGGACACCGCACGGGGAGCGCTGGAAGGTGCCCGTCGTCCGCGTCGGCTCCGACGTCGGCGCCGACCTGCTGAAGCGCGTCGGGCGGCGCACCACCACCGTCGCCTTCGGCGGCACCGCGCGCAGCCCCTACCTGTACGACGTCATGCAGATCAGCGAGGGGCGCATTCCCGAGCGCGTGGTCCACACGGTGTCGGAGCGCAACAGTGCCGTGGTGCGCTCCGAGTACCCGGACAACGGCGGGGTGGAGTGGGCCGCCGAGCAGCGGTTCGCCCGCCGGCCGTACCAGGAGTTCACCTGGCTGCAGTACACCCGCCACGTGCCGACCGCGTTCACCCGCACCGAGTACGTCAGCTCCGGCACCACCGAGTGGGAGCACGTGGTGCACCACCAGACGGTCGGTGACGTCGACTCGCCGCTGGACGCCGGACTCAGGGACACGCCCCGCACCTACCGCGCCGGTGAGCAGGTGCGCGAGCGATGGCAGGGGGCCGTGGTCCGGCCCTCCGTCCCGCGCGAGGGCGTCCCGGCCACCGTCCGGGACGGGAACATCATGCGGCTGCGCGTCCCGGAGTTCACCGACTCCGCCTCCGGCCACTGGTCCCGGCTGACCCCCGGCGGCGGCACGGGCATCGGCGTCCGGGCGCCCGCGCCGGAGACCGCCTCGGCCGAGCTCACCCGCGACGGCAGGAAGCTGGCCGACCTCGCCGACGCCTGGAGGGACGTCGAGGTGCCCGCCGGCGACGCCGAGTACCGGCTGCGCCTGCGCACCACCCGTGACTCCGCGGAGTGGGCGTACGGCACCGCGACCGACACCACCTGGACGTTCCCGTCCGGCTCGACCTCCGCCGCGGCCTCGCTGCCGCTGCTCCAGGTCGACTACGACGTCCCGGTCGACGAGCGCAACACCGTCGGGCGCGGCAGGTCCCACACCGTGCTGCTGACGGTCCGTCACCAGGACGGTCTCGCCGCGCCGCGCGGGGTGCGCACGACGGTCGAGGTCTCCTACGACGACGGCCGGCGCTTCACCGAGGTGCCGGTGCGGGCCAGGAAGGACGGCACCTTCGCGGCCACCGTCACCCGGCCGGCCGGCGTCCGGGGTGACGCGTTCGTGACCCTGCGCGTCACCGCGCGGGACGCGGCCGGTGCCTCGGTCCGGCAGACCGTGACCCGCGCGTACGGGCACCGCGGCTGATTCACAGGGGGCCGTAAGAGGTCCCGGGTGCGGCGGGGGAGCGGACGTCACGGTCCGTTCCCCCGCCGCACCGCGATGTTGTACGGTATTCAACGTTCGAGCGATTGAATACCGCCGTCCGGGGAGGGCGCCGTGACGTTGGAGGCCGCCGGAGTCACCGGGCCCGAGGAGACCGTCTACCGCCTGCTCGTGACGCTGGGCAGGGCCACGGCCCAGGAGGTCGCCGACCGGTCCGGCCTCGACCCCGCCCACACCCGGCACGTGCTGGACGCGCTGGCCGCGAAGAACATGGCCAGCCAGAGCGACGGACTGCCCCGGCGCTACCGCGCCACCCCTCCCGACGTGGCCCTGCTGCCCCGCCTCAAGCGCCGGGCCGACGCCCTCGACGTCGCGAGGGCCGAGGCGACCGGCCTGCTGGAGTCCTACCGCGAGACCATGCGCCGGCAGGACCACGGCCAGCTCATCGAGGTCATCACCGGCGCCGAGGCGCTGCGCCAGCACCTGCGGCAGATCCAGGACGGCGCCCGCGACGAGATGCTGTGGTTCTGCAAGGCCCAGTACGTGGCCATGCCGTCGGGCAGCAACCGCTCCGAGTACGAGGCACTGGGCCGGGGCGTGCGCTACCGCGTGCTGTACGAGAAGGCGTTCTTCGACGACGAGGGCGCCGTGGATAACGTTGTCGAAGGCGTCCGGGCAGGCGAACTGGCCCGCGCCGTGCCCCATCTGCCGCTGCGGCTGGCCGTGGCGGACCGCGCCATCGCGATCTGCCCGCTGGTCCCGGGCGGCCCCTACGGCAGCCCCGAGGAACCCACGTCCGCGCTGGTCCGGGACAGCAATCTGCTCGCCGCCCTGATCGCGCTCTTCGAACGCTACTGGGAGGACGCCGTCCCCCTGGTCGTCGACGACAGCGGCGCCGTCGCGGGCACCGACGGCGCCGGCGGCCCCGACCCGCTCGGCGCCACCGACCGGCGGCTGCTCGCGTTGCTGGTCGCCGGGGTGGCGGACAAGGCCGTCGCCACCCAGATGGGGCTCAGCCGGCGTACCGTGCAGCGCCGCATCCAGCGCATGATGGAACTGGCCGGGGCCACCACCCGGATGCAGCTCGCCTGGCAGGCCGCCCGGCGGGGCTGGCTCTGACGCGGAGCGAGGAGGGCGGCGGTCAGGCGTCCGAGCGGGCGGCGGTCACGCCTCCGAACGGGTGGAGACGGGCACGGAAGCGGCGGATCAGGGCCGAACGGCCCTGGCCGTCCGGCCCGGGAGCGGCGAGGATCCTGACGGAACACGCCACGCGCAGAGCAAGGAGCACCTGATGGCGGACGGCGAGCAGCCCGGCCCCGAGGACCCGATCACGGTCTTCCTCCTGGACGACCACGAGGTGGTCCGGCGCGGGGTGCACGACCTGCTGAACGACGAACCCGACATCACGGTGGTCGGCGAGGCCGCCACCGTCGAGCAGGCCCTGGTCCGCGTCCCCGCCCTGCGCCCGCGGGTCGCCGTCCTCGACGTCCGGCTGCCCGACGGGGACGGCGTCACCGTGTGCCGCGAACTGCGCTCCCGGATGCCCGACCTGGCCTGTCTGATGCTCACCTCCTTCGACGACGAGGAGGCCCTGCTGGACTCGATCATGGCAGGCGCCTCCGGCTACGTCCTGAAGCAGATCCGCGGCTCCGACCTCGTGGAGGCGGTCCGCACGGTCGCGCGCGGCCAGTCGCTGCTCGACCCGAGCGCCACCACCAAGCTGATGGCCCGGCTGCGCGGCGGCCCGCGGCAGGAGCCGGAGGAGCCGGACGCCCTGCCGGGGCTCACCGACCGGGAGCGGGAGATCCTCGCGCTGATCGGCGAGGGGCTGACCAACCGCCAGATCGGCCGGCGCCTCTACCTCGCGGAGAAGACGGTGAAGAACCACATCTCCCGGCTGCTGGCCAAGCTCGGGGTGGAGCGGCGCATCCAGGCCGCCGTGATCGCCACCGAGGCCCGCGACCGCCTGCGCCACGGCAACGGCCACTGACCGCCCGGCGCGGGAACGGCCACCTGACGCCGTGGGCCCCGGCCGGACGGATGTCCGGCCGGGGCCCACGGCGACACGGCCCCGACGCGTCAGTCGCGGGCGACCCGCGGGGCGATGTCCTCGGTGAACCGGCCGGCGGACGCGGCGGCGCGCCGGACGGCCGCGGCCGGGTCGGTGCCGCAGAACGAGGCGTCCAGCGTGGCGCCCAGCGTGGTGTTCACCGTGCCGTTGTTGGACGTGTTGGCCAGCGAGGCCATGCTGCGGCGGCCGTCGCTCGTGGTGAAGGCGTACGTGTAGTAGCCCTGCACGGTGCCCGTGTGCCCGTAGACGGTGGTGCCGCAGGACAGCGTCCGGCCGCGCAGTCCCAGCCCGTAGGACTGCTTGCCGTCCGCGGTGACCGGCACCATGGTGGTCATCTCGTCCAACTGCTCGGCGGGCAGCAGCCTTCCGGACAGCAGCGCGGAGAAGAACCGGTTGAGGTCCTTGGCGTCGGAGATGACCGCGCCCGCGGACTGCGCCCAGGAGACGGTCTGCTCGGTGGAGTCGACCAGCGGCAGCGTGGTGTCGTCCTGACGGAGGTGACCACGGGCGTACGTACCGGAGATGGTCGTCCGCGGGTGGACGTACGAGGTGTTCCTCAGCCCCAGCGGCTTGAAGATGCGCTTCTGGTAGTGGGTGGCGATCGGCGTCCCCGTGACGTGCTCGACGAGCGCGCCGATGACGACGAAGTTCGTGTTGGAGTAGCTGTAGGCGGCGCCCGGCGTGTTGTTCAGCGGCCGCTCGGTCGACAGGTCGATGAGCTCCTGGTAGCTGAAGACCTTGGTGCGCACCGCCTCGAAGCCCGGCACGGTGTTGTAGAACATGTCGTTCGTGTAGTCGTACAGCCCGCTGCGGTGGCTGAGCAGATGACGCACCGTGATGCGGTCGTCGGGCAGCGGCTGCGGCAGGTAGCGGTTGGCGGGGGCGTCCAGGTCGACCCGCCCCTCGGCCGCCAGCTGGAGCAGCACCACCGTGGTGAAGGTCTTGCTGACACTGCCCACGCGGAACCGCCGCCCCGTGTCCATCGGCGTGTGGGCGGCGGTGTCGGCCTCACCGGTGGCGACGTGGTAGCTCCTACGGCCCTCGTCGATCCGGGTCAGGGCACCGGGAGCGCCCTGGGCCAGCGCCTTCTCGTGCACCGTGGCCACGGCGGCGAGGTCGGGTGCGGGCAGGGAAGTGGTGTCGGCGAGGGCGGGGGAGGCCGCCAGTGTGACGATCAGGGTGGAGCCGGCGAGCGCGACGCTCACGTCTTTGATCCGCATCCGCATCTTTCCTGAGGGTGGGGGACGGACAGGCGCCTGCGGCCGGAACATCGAATCAACTGCCCTTGGTCTGAGGGGAGTTGACTGCGTCACAGAAGGCCATGGCGGCAACGTCCGCATCGTAGTCCACCCGCGCCACGGTGATCCGGGGAACGACGCACCGCCGCGCCGGATGGCCGGTTCTCGTGGGTGAGCCCCGGACAGGGGAAAAGCGGCACCGATGTGTTCCCCCGCTTCGTGCCGGGACGGCCGTTCACGTGCGCTCGGGCGTGCCCCCGCCGATCCGGTAGTGACGCGCTCGCGCCGCCCCGCGGGGAGCCGGCGCCGGCCACACGCAGTCCAGCACCGAGGCCGACGGGCCGAACAGCGCGGACGGCACCTCGTCGCGCGGGAACCACTCCCAGCGCACGATCTTGTCCGGCTCGGTGACCACGGGTGTGCCCGCCGCTCCCTCGGTGACTGCCGCGGCCGTGACCCGGGTCAGCCCCTGGAGGCCGTCCACCACGACCGCCAGGACCCGCACGGCCGTCACCGGCACGGACAGCCCGGTCTCCTCCGCCAGTTCCCGCGCGGCGGCGGTCTCGAAGTCCTCACCCGGGTCCACCTTGCCGCCCGGCAGCTCCCACCGGCCGTCGTGACCGAGACCGAGCAGGACGCGCCCGGAGCGGTCGAGGACGGCGACGCCGACCCCCGTCATGCTGTGGGGCGCGGGGCGGGCGCGCTCGGGACGCTCGGCGGTGTGTTCACTCCTGTTCACCGGTCCCTTCTACACCCCTCGCGGGGGAGGGATGACACGACCCCCACGGTGTCCGCGGGGGTCAGGAGCCGGGGCCCAGGGGCCAGGGGGTCAGCCGAACTGGCCGGGCTGGTAGTCGCCTGCGGGCTGCTGGTTGATGACGTTGATGCGGTTGTAGGCGTTGATGATCGCGATCAGCGAGATCAGCGCGGCGAGCTGCTCCTCGTCGTAGTGCTTGGCGGCGTCGGCCCACACCTCGTCGCTCACTCCGCCGGCGGCGTCCGCGATGCGGGTGCCCTCCTCGGCGAGTGCGAGGGCGGCGCGCTCGGCGTCGGTGAAGACCGTGGCCTCGCGCCAGGCGGCGACCAGGTTGAGGCGCTGCTGGGTCTCGCCCGCGGCGGTGGCGTCCTTGGTGTGCATGTCGGTGCAGAAGCCGCAGCCGTTGATCTGGCTGGCGCGGATCTTCACCAATTCCTGGGTGGCGTGCGG
>NZ_AZUS01000022.1:0-164809 GCF_000527195.1 Streptomyces sp. CNH189 | reverse complement strand
TCCCCTTCCCGGGGTCGACGACGACCTTCATCTCCTCGTCGGCGAGCTTCTTCACCGTGTCCAGCGCCAGGATGATCTTCTTGCCGTCACCCCGCGCGTCCAGCAGCGTCCGCTCCACCGACACCGGGTGCACCGTGTCACCGTTGGCCAGGATCACGCCGTCCTTCAGGGCGTCCCGCGCACACCACAGCGAGTAGGCGTTGTTCCACTCCTCCGCCTTGTCGTTGTCGATGAGCGTCAGCTTCAGCCCGTACTTCGCCTCCAGCGCCGCCTGCCGCTCGTACACGGCCTCCTTGCGGTAACCGACGACGACACCCACCTCGGTCAGCCCGATCTCCGCGAAGTTCCCCAGCGTGAGGTCGAGCACGGTCACGGCGTCCGGGTCGCCCTCCGCGCCCACCGGCACCAGGGCCTTGGGCAGGGTGTCGGTGTACGGGCGCAGACGCCGGCCGGCGCCGGCCGCGAGCACGAGGCCTATCATCGCGGTTCTTCTCCTAACGGAACACAAACGTGTGGTCCCGCCCCCCGCAGGGGACGGGACCACACAGGGTAGACGCCGGTCAGCTCTCGTCGGCCGACGCGGTGACCGAGGACGGTGCCTGCTGCTCGGCGGCCGCCGTCTTCTTGGCCGTGGCCTTCTTCGCCGTCGACTTCTTGGCGGCGGTCTTCTTCGCCGTCGTCGTCTTCTTGGCGGCGGTCTTCTTGGCCGTGGTCGCCTTCTTGGTGGCGGCCTTCTTCGCCGTGGCCTTCTTGGCCGCCTTGCGGGCGGTCTTCTTGGCCGGAGCGGCCTCCTCGGTGCCCTCCACGGCCTCGGCCGCGTCGGCGGTCTCGGCGGCGGGCTCCTCGGCAACGGTCTCCGCGGGCGCCGGCTCCTCCGCCGGGGCGGCCGGCAGGACCACGACGGCCGTGTCCTCGGACGCGGTCGACGTGCTCGCCTTGCGCACCGCGCGCCGGCGCGGACGGGCCGGTGCCGACGCCTCGGGCGCGGGCTCCGCCGGGGCGGCCTCGGCCGGGGTCTCCTCGGCCTTCGGTGCCTCTTCCGTCTTCACGGGCTCGGTGACGGTCACCACCGCGGCCTCCGCTCCCGCCGGGGAACCGGCCGGTGCGGACACCTTGCGGGTGGCCCGGCGCCGGGTACGGCCCCGCGGGGCGGCCTCCTCGGTGGTGGGCGGCACCACGGCGTCCTCGGCGGCGGCCGGCTCGGCCAGCGCCTCGGCGGCCGACTCCGGCTGCACGGGCCGCGCGGCCTCCTCGGCGGCCGTGACGTCCTGCGCCGTCGGGGCCGCGGTCTCCTCGGCCGCCGGCGCCTCGTCCGCCCGTACGGGCTCCTCGGCCTGCTTGCGGCCGGACCTGCCGGACTCGCGCTGCGGGGCGCCCGCGGGGGACGACACCCTGCGGCTCGCCCGGCGGCGCGAACGGCCGCGGCCGGCCGCGGCCTCCGCCTCGGCGGCGCTGCTGTACAGCTCCTCGTCCGGGGTGAACTCGGGGGCGGGCAGCGCGAGCGGCTCGGCCGTCTCGGCGGCGACCTCGCTCTCCGTCTCCGCCTCCTGCTCCGCCGTCTCGACGGACGCGGCGCCCTCGTGCTCGTGCGGCTGCTCCGCCGCACCCGCGCGGGCCCGCTTGCGGCGCTTGCCGCCGCCGGAGGAGGACGGCTGGTCGAGGTGGACGATGACACCGCGCCCGTTGCAGTGGACGCAGGTCTCGGAGAACGACTCCAGCAGGCCCTGGCCGACCCGCTTGCGGGTCATCTGGACCAGGCCCAGCGAGGTCACCTCGGCGACCTGGTGCTTCGTCCGGTCCCGGCCCAGGCACTCCAGCAGGCGGCGCAGCACCAGGTCCCGGTTGGACTCCAGCACCATGTCGATGAAGTCGATGACGATGATGCCGCCGAGGTCGCGCAGCCGCAGCTGGCGCACGATCTCCTCGGCCGCCTCCAGGTTGTTCCTGGTGACCGTCTCCTCGAGGTTGCCGCCCTGACCGGTGAACTTGCCGGTGTTGACGTCGATGACGACCATCGCCTCGGTCCGGTCGATCACCAGCGAACCGCCGCTGGGCAGCCAGACCTTGCGGTCCAGCGCCTTGGCGAGCTGCTCGTCGATCCGGTACGTGGCGAAGACGTCGACCTCGCTGGTCCACCGCTGCAGGCGGCCGGCCAGGTCGGGCGCGACGTGGGAGACGTAGCCGTGGATGGTCTCCCAGGCCTCGTCACCGCTGACGATGACCTTGGAGAAGTCCTCGTTGAAGATGTCCCGGACGACACGGACGGTCATGTCCGGCTCGCCGTACAGCAGCGTCGGCGCGGTGCCGCCGCCGTTCTTGGACCTCTTCTTGATCTCCTCCCACTGCCCCTGAAGCCGCTCGACGTCCCGGCGCAGTTCCTCCTCGCTCGCGCCCTCGGCGGCGGTGCGCACGATGACGCCCGCGTCCTCGGGGACGATCTTCTTGAGGATGGTCTTCAGCCGGGACCGCTCGGTGTCGGGCAGCTTGCGGCTGATGCCGGTCATCGAACCCTCGGGGACGTACACGAGGTAGCGGCCCGGGAGGGAGACCTGGCTGGTGAGGCGGGCGCCCTTGTGGCCGATCGGGTCCTTGGTGACCTGCACCAGGACCGGCTGGCCGGACTTCAGGGCGGCCTCGATGCGGCGCGGCCCGCCGGACATGCCGAGCGCGTCGAAGTTGACCTCACCGGCGTAGAGCACGGCGTTGCGGCCCTTGCCGATGTCGATGAAGGCGGCCTCCATCGACGGCAGCACGTTCTGCACCTTGCCGAGGTAGACGTTGCCGACGTACGAGGTGGCCTGCTCCTTGTTGACGTAGTGCTCGACGAGCACCCCGTCCTCCAGGACGCCGATCTGCGTGCGGTCGCCGTGCTGGCGGACCACCATGACGCGCTCGACGGCCTCGCGGCGGGCCAGGAACTCGGCCTCGGTGATGATCGGCACCCGCCGGCGGCCCTGCTCGCGGCCCTCGCGGCGGCGCTGCTTCTTGGCCTCCAGACGCGTGGAGCCCTTGATGGACTGCACCTCGTCGGACGGCTCGGCCTTCGGCCGGGGCTCGCGGACCTTGACGACGGTGCGCTCGGGGTCGTCGGAGGACGGCTCGGCGTCCCCGCCGCTGTCACCGGCGCGGCGACGGCGGCGGCGACGGCGCCGGCTGCTGCTGGAGCCGCCGTTGTCGTCGCGCTCCTCGCGCTCCTCGGCGTCCTCCTCGGTCTGCTCGGCGGTGTCCTCGGCGTCCTGGGCGGCCTGCTCGGCGGCGGCGCGCCCGGTGTCGGCGGAGTCGCCGTCCTGGGACTCGTCGGCGTCGGCGTCGGCGGAGTCACCGCGCCGGCGGCGGCGGCCACCGCGGCGACGGCGGCGGCGCGAACCGGAGGACTCGCCGTCCTCGTGGTCGTCGCCTTCGTCGGTGTCCTGGTCGTCGGCCTGCTCGTCGGTGTCCTCGGCGTCGGCCTCGGGCGCGGTCTCGGTGGCCCGGGCGGCCGGTGCGGCGGCCTCGGGCTCCTCGGCGGCACCCCGGCGGCGGCGCCGGCGGCGGGCGGCGGTGGGCTGCTCCTCCGGGAGCTCCTCCGTCTCCGCCTCCTCCTCCGGCTCCTCGGGCTCGGCGGTACCGGCGGCCGCTTCGGCGGCGGCCCGCTCGGGGGTCTGGAAGCGAGGCTCGGTGAAGACCGGGGGCTGGAACACGGCGACGGCGGGGCGCGCCGGGCGGCGCGGGGCGTCCTCGTCGTCCTCGTCCTCGGCGCCGCGGGCGGGGCGCGCGGGCTCGGCGAAGCCGGCGGCGGCCTTGCGGACGACGCGACGGCGGCGGCGCGGGGCGGCCTCGTCGGCGGGAGCCTCCGTGGCGTCGGCGGCGGGCGCCTCGGCGGCGGTGTCGTCCTTCTTGTCGTTCCGGGTCACCGGGGCCTCCTCGGCGGTCGGGGCGGCCTGCTCGGTCTCTTCCTCGTCGCTCCGCTCGGCGGCGGCCGGCGCGGGAGCACCGGCGGGCGCGGACGCGCGCCGCGAGGCACGACGACGGGTACGGCGCGGAGCGGCGTCCTCCGTGGCGTCGGCGGCGGGCTCGGGGGCGGCCTCGGCGGCCGGGGAGGTCTCCTCGGCGGCGGGCTCGGCGGTCGCTGTCCCGTCGGTCGCGGTCTCGGCGGCCGGGGAGGTCACGGTGCGCGTGGCGCGGCGCCGGGTACGGCGCGGAGCGGCGTCCTCCGTGGCGTCGGCGACCGGCTCGGACGCCGGGGCGGCGGACTCGGCCACGGCCGGGGTGGCGGGCTCGGCGGCTGCCGGGGTTCCGGAGGTGTCGGCGGTCGTCGCCGCCTCCGCCTTCGTGGGCGAGGTCACGGTGCGTGTGGCGCGGCGCCGGGTACGGCGCGGAGCGGCGTCCTCGGTGGCGTCGGCGACCGGCTCGGACGCAGGGACGGCGGACTCGGCCGCGGCCGGTACAACGGTCTCGGCGGCCTCCGCCGACGCGGGTGCACCGGCGGGCGCGGCCGCACGACGGACGGCGCGGCGGCGACGGGGCGCGGGGGCCGCGCCCTCCTCCGTACCGGTCCGGTCGTCGGCGGGCTCGGTCGCCCCCGTGACCTCGGCGGACGCGGTAGCCGCAGCCGGCTCGGCGGCCGGTATGGCCGGCGCGACGGTCTCGGCCGTCGTCTCCGCGTTCGCGGCGGGCGGTCCCGCCGGACGGGACGCGGCACGCCGCCGCCGGCGGGGCGGCAGGGTGTCGCTGGGGGTGTTGTTCGGTTCGGAACCCTCGGTGGGCTCGGTCGGTTCGAGCATGCGGGCGTTTCTCCCGTCAGGCTCCCGGGCGCCGCGCCTGGTCCGGCGATGCCGGTGACGTCCGCGGCCCGCGCGATGCGCGGTGGCCGCCGTCCGGGGCGCGGGCGCCGCTCGGAAGCTCTCTGTGTCCTGTCTCGCCGGTTCCGTACGCCGAATGCGCACGGCCTGGCGAAAGTCTTCTGGTCGGTGCGCTGCCCGACCCAGGTGGCTCCCGAGTTCGAGGGCGGCGCTTTCGACGTCCGTCCCTACGCGGGACCTTCCTTACGCCGGCGCCGTCGCGGTGGCAGTCGCGGCGGCCGGTTGCGGCTCGGTCGCTGCTGCCTCGCGGTCGGGCGCGAGCGGGTCGGTCACCGTGCCGGTCTCTTCATCGAACAGCCCCTGCGCCAGCCTGGTCACCGCTGCGGCGACCGGCGGCGCCAGGTCGGCCACGGCGCGAAGACCGGACAGGACGTCGTCGGGTCGTACGGCAGGCGTCACGTGCCGAACAACCAGCCGCAGTATCGCACAGGGCCGGTCGGTCGGCCTATCAGCCGGCGAGGAGTCCGCCTCGGCGGTTTCCAGCGTCACGACCGCGGAGCGGGCGTCGAAGGTACGGATGCCGTTCTTGGTGCGGCGCTGGACCTCCACGGCCTCGGCCGTCTCGAAGGCGTCCACCGCGCGGCGGGCGTCCTCGGGGGCGACCCCGTCGAGCCGCAGCTCCCACACGGAGGCGGTGAGCCGGTCGGCGAGCCCGGAGGTGCGGGCCTCCACGGCCTCGACGATGTCCAGCCCGGCGGGCATCGACTCGTCGAGCAGGGCCCTCAGCCGCTCGGGGTCCCGCGGCTCGGTGAGCGCGATCTCCAGGTACTCGGCCTCGCTGCCCGTGCCGGTGGGTGCGGCATTGGCGTACGACACCTTCGGGTGCGGCGTGAAACCGGCCGAGTACGCCATCGGCACCTCGGCACGGCGCAACGCGCGCTCGAAGGCACGCTGGAAGTCACGGTGGCTGGTGAACCGGAGGCGGCCGCGCTTGGTGTAGCGCAGTCGGATGCGCTGCACCGCGGGTGCGGGCGGCGGGCCTTCGGGCTGTCGCTTGCCCAGTGGATCTTCTCCTTGTCGCAAGGGGGGCGCGGGGACGCGCCTCCCTTCCAGGATACGGCCGTACGACGACGGCCCCGGCTGTCCCGGTCGGGCACCAGGGCCGTGGTCCCTTTCAGAGTACGTGCAAGCAGGGACGCCGGTTCCCCGGTGGTCCGTCCTCGTCACGCCGCCGTGCGGCGGCGCTCACCAGCCGGCGGGACGGTCTTCCCGCCCACCGGTACCCCACGGAGCGCTCTGCATTCCGTCCAGGTGCGGGGCGTGCGGGTCGGCGGGCGCGTCGAAGGAGGCGTACGCCCCCGGCGCCACCGGCCCGTGCGGCGTGTGCGGCGCGTGCGGGGCGTGCGGCGCGTGGCCGGGTCCGTCGGCGGGGAACGCGGGCACGGGGGTGGCCGCGTTCCGGGCCGCCGGGGCGTCGCGCCGGCCGCCGGGGGCGCCACGGCGGACTCGTCGCCCGCGATCAGCAGCGGGTCGAACATGACGACCGCCGTGGCGAACAGGAGGAAGACGGGGGGGGCCGAGCAGCATCGGCAGCATGGCCGACAGCAGGCGCGCGCCGGTGCCGCCGCCCTCGCCGTGGAGGTGGACGCTCATGGACGCCATGCCGATGTGGTGCGTGCCCGCGACGCCGAGGCCGGTGATGATCCCGGCAGTGAGGAGGGTCGCCCGTCCGGTGCCGCGGTGGCCGACGATGAAGACGCCGACGGCCACGACGGCGATGGCGACGGCGACGGCGAGGCTGAGCAGCGTGAGCGGGATGTCGTGGCGGATGGACGTCTCGTTCACGGAGAAGCCCGGCATGGCGATGAAGTGCATGGTCCAGATGCCGCAGCCGACGGAGGCGGCGCCGAGGGCGAGCCAGCCGGGCTTCCACGTCTGGCCGCCGCCGCGCAGCGACCGGATGGTGCAGCGCAGGCCGAGGGCGCCGCCCAGGCAGGCGACGAGACAGGCCGCGACGGTGGTGACCGGGCCGTAGCTGAATCCGTCCACCGTGCCTTGCATGTGCCGTGTGCCTCTCGCGTGTGCAGCTTTCGTGAAGGCGACATCTGCATGGAGAAGGCACGTAAGAACAAGCGCAGGTGAGACGAAAAGGCCGGTCAGCGCTTGGTCAACAAAAAACGGTCATCACGGTCGCCTGACGTGGCAGCAGTTTCCTCGGCCCTCTGAACACCTTGCGTGCCAGGCGTTGTGCGATCACCGAGGAGCGCCCGCCGCACGTCCGACCGCACCTGACGCACGGTCACACCGACCGAACGCAGGGTTTGCCGCGTGACGCGTCCCACACTCCGCGCGGCCTCCGCGACGGGCCGCAGCACCGCGGCACGCACCACGTGTCCCACCGGGGTGAGCACGCTCCGGTACAGCCACCGCGCCGGTTCCACGACCGTCCACCGCAAGAGGGCGGCCAGAGCCCGGCCGACGGCGAGCGAGACGTACCCGGCGATCCGCCAGGCGTGCCCGAGCGCGGCACCGACCTCCCGCGCGACGACCCCGAGCACCCGCCCGACCGGGACGAGCACCCACCGCCACACGGCCAGCGCCGGCAGCACCACCAGGACCCGGGCGGTCCAGTACAGGGCACTGCCGATCCCGGTGACGAGCAGCGCACCCAGCGACGCCAGCCCCCTGCCGCACCACAGCAGCGCGTGCCCGACCGGCGTCAGCACCCACCGGTACAGCCACACCGACGGCGCCACGACGAGCCGGCGGCCCAGCCACAGCAGGGCGCCCCCTACGGCGGCGGCGCACACGGCGAACCCGTGCCCCACCGGTGCCAGCACGCGCGCGTGGAACCACACCACCGCATGACCGAGGGGCGTCAGCACCCACCGGTACAGCGCCACGGCCGGGACGACGAGCAGCACCGTCCCCAGCCACCGCAGCACCACCCCCAAGGGCAGGAGCACGTACCGCCACAGCCCCACGAACGGCCACACGAACACCGCCCGCCCCACCCACAGCGCGGCGCGGCCCACCGGCCGGAACACCGTGTCACCGAGGAACCGCCCGGCGACGACCAGGGCGTCCCACACCATCCGCACCGGCACGACCAGCACGAGCACCACGATCCGCACCGGGAGGCGGATCGCGACAACGAGACACCCCTCACCGCCCGCCGGCTCCGGCGCCTTCTCGAGATCCATACCGGCATAGACGCAGCGCACTCCCCCGCGGATGCACACAGCCCGCGACCGAGCCCCTCATATGCTGAACGCCAGGAGAAAAAAAGAAATTCGGAGCCTTTGACAAAACCATTGTCACCCCGGCCGTTCACTCATTCGCCGCGCATCCAAGTGAAACAGCCACCGTTAGTCGCTGTATGAAGGCAAGCAGGTCAGATCCGCTCCAACCGCACTTCACACACAAGCTGTTGAGTGCTCCAGCCGGCCCGATGAATCAATTCTGACATGAATGATGAACGCTACGACCCGCTCTGGTACAACGCCGACACCCACGATCCGTTCAACGAATCGGGAACCGGGCGGCACCGGGCCGGAGCCGTCTACGCGGAACCCGTGGAACCCACCGTTCCCCCCTGGGACCCGGCCGAGGAACTCGCCTACCTGCTCCAGGAGGCCCGCGGCGAGGAGTACGCCCCCACGGTCCCGCCTCCGCGCGAGGAGTACGCGCCCACCGTCCCGCCCCCGCGCGAGGAGACCTCGGTCACCGCGCCCCCGGCCGGCAGCCCCATGGGCAACCTGCAGGAGATCACGGCCGAACTGCCACCCCTGCGCCGAACCCCCCGCGCCCACCGCAAGCCCCCACGCCCCCGCCCCGACGCCCTGCGCGTGGCCAGCTACACCATCGCCGCCCTGGCCGCGGTCACCGTGTCGATGGTGAGCGTCTTCAGCGGCGTGGTCACCTACGAACCCCTGCTGCTCGTCACCACGGCACACAGCAGCGGCGACTCGTCGTCCTGGTGGCCCATCCTGGTCTACGGCCCCTGGCTGGCCGGCTCGCTCTCCATCCTCCGCGCCGCCCTGCACCAACGACGCGCCCTGCACTCCTGGTTCGTCGTCCTGCTCTTCTCCTCCGTCGCGGTCCTGCTGTGCGTGGCCCAGGCCCCCCGCACCATCACCGACACGGCGGCCGCGGCCCTCCCCGGAGTCGCCGCCCTGGCCTGCTTCCAGCAACTCGTCCGCCAGATCACCCTCACCCGCCCGCCTCGCCGCACGGTCAGCCCCCGCCACCGGGTCCGCCCCTACGGCGGCCGGCAGGTCCCGTAACGCCCCACCCCACGACATCGGAGCAGCGGCCCCCCGCCGAAGAGGCCGCTGCTCCGTTTCGTGTTCCGCCCGTCAGCCCGGGCCGGGCTCAGTGCGCGTGACCGCTCGGTACCGGACCCGCGTTCTTGACCGTCAGGGGCAGCAGCTTCTTGCCCGTGGGGCCGATTTGAATGCTCGTGTCCATCTGAGGACACACGCCACAATCGAAGCACGGGGTCCAGCGGCAGTCCTCGACCTCGGTCTCGTCGAGGGCGTCCTGCCAGTCCTCCCAGAGCCAGTCCTTGTCCAGACCGGAGTCGAGGTGGTCCCAGGGAAGGACCTCCTCGTAGGTGCGCTCGCGGGTGGTGTACCAGTCGACGTCCACGCCGAACTCGGGAAGCGCCTTGTCCGCGCACGCCATCCAGCGGTCGTAGGAGAAGTGCTCGCGCCAGCCGTCGAAGCGGCCGCCGTCCTCGTAGACCGCGCGGATGACCGAGCCGATGCGGCGGTCGCCCCGGGAGAGCAGGCCCTCGACGATGCCGGGCTTGCCGTCGTGGTAGCGGAAGCCGATGGAACGGCCGTACTTCTTGTCGCCCCGGATCTTGTCGCGCAGCTTGGCCAGGCGCTCGTCGGTCCCCTCGGCGGAGAGCTGCGGGGCCCACTGGAACGGGGTGTGCGGCTTGGGCACGAAACCGCCGATGGAGACGGTGCAGCGGATGTCGTTGGAGCCGGACACCTCGCGGCCCTTGGCGATCACCCGGGTGGCCATGTCGGCGATCTGCAGGACGTCGTCGTCGGTCTCGGTGGGCAGGCCGCACATGAAGTACAGCTTCACCTGGCGCCAGCCGTTGCCGTAGGCCGTCGCGACGGTCCTGATCAGGTCCTCCTCCGAGACCATCTTGTTGATGACCTTGCGGATGCGCTCGGAGCCGCCCTCGGGGGCGAAGGTGAGGCCCGAACGGCGGCCGTTGCGGGTCAGCTCGTTCGCCAGGTCGATGTTGAAGGCGTCGACCCGGGTGGAGGGCAGGGAGAGGCCGATCTTGTCTTCCTCGTAGCGGTCGGCGAGGCCCTGGGCGATGTCGCCGATCTCCGAGTGGTCGGCGGAGGACAGGGAGAGCAGGCCGACCTCTTCGAAGCCGGTCGCCTTCAGTCCCTTCTCGACCATGTCGCCGATGCCGGTGATGGAGCGCTCGCGGACCGGACGGGTGATCATGCCGGCCTGGCAGAAGCGGCAGCCGCGGGTGCAGCCGCGGAAGATCTCCACGGACATGCGCTCGTGCACCGTCTCGGCGAGCGGGACGAGGGGCTGCTTGGGGTAGGGCCACTCGTCGAGGTCCATGACCGTGTGCTTGGACACGCGCCACGGCACGCCGGAGCGGTTCGGCACGACGCGGGCGATACGGCCGTCGGGGAGGTACTCGACGTCGTAGAAGCCGGGGACGTACACGCCGCCGGTCTTCGCCAGGCGCAGGAGGAGTTCCTCGCGGCCGCCGGGGCGGCCCTCCTCCTTCCAGGCGCGGATGATCCGCGTGACCTCCAGGACCGCCTGCTCACCGTCGCCGATGATCGCGCAGTCGATGAAGTCGGCGATCGGCTCCGGGTTGAAGGCCGCGTGGCCGCCGGCGATGACGATCGGGTCGTCGAGGCCGCGGTCCTTCGCCTCCAGCGGGATGCCGGCCAGGTCCAGGGCGGCGAGCATGTTCGTGTAGCCGAGCTCCGTGGAGAAGCTCAGGCCGAACACGTCGAAGGCCTTGACCGGGCGGTGGCTGTCGACGGTGAACTGCGGCACACGGTGCTCGCGCATCAGCGCCTCGAGGTCCGGCCAGACGCTGTAGGTGCGCTCGGCCAGGACGCCGTCCTGTTCGTTGAGGACCTCGTAGAGGATCATGACGCCCTGGTTGGGCAGTCCGACCTCGTACGCGTCCGGGTACATGAGCGCCCAGCGGACGTCGCAGGATTCCCAGTCCTTGACCGTGGAGTTGAGCTCTCCGCCGACGTACTGGATCGGCTTCTGCACATGCGGGAGCAGAGCTTCGAGCTGCGGGAACACAGACTCGGCGGCTTCGGCAGGCATCGCGAACCTTCGTGTGGTGACTGCGGTCCCCCCGGCCGGACGAACGGCTCAGGGGCGGGTGACCATCCAGCCTAACCCGCCCGGAGGGGTCCCCCGTACGGCGCTCAGAACGCGAACTCCCGGCTGATCGAGCTCCACGCCTCCGGGAGGGCGGCCTCGGCGGCCTGCGCGCGGTGTTCCTCGCGGGCGTGGAGCACGCCGTACGTGAAGTCGCTCTCCCCCGCCGCGTGGGCCACGGCGGCGAGTTCGCGCAGGGTGCGGCGGGCCATGACGCTGTCCTGGTGGTCGCCGAGCAGGCTCTGCAGCGCCTTCATGTCCCGGACCGCCTCCTCGGCGGGCGCGCCGAGTGCGGGGGCGGCGGCCTCGGCGGCGTACCGGGTGCGCTTGGTCTTCTTGCGCGCCTCGTGCAGCGCGGTGTCGCGCTCCGGGCCGGGCGGGAGTTCCTGGGCGTGGGTGACGAGTCCGGCGAGCTTGTCGAAGTCCTTGTGCACGGCCTTGGCGAGCACTTTACGCGGCTTGGCCCCGGCCTTTTTGCGCAGGGGCGGGTCGGCGAGCAGGGCGTCCAGGGTGTCGAGGAGGGTGAGGTAACGGCGGGAGTCGAGGATGGCGACGACCTCGTGGTGGGCTCCCTTGTGGCGGGCGGCGGACCAGGTGGCGAGGCGGTCGGCGACGGGGCCGGTGACCTGGGGCGAGGGCAGGGCGCCGAGGGCGTCGGTGAGGCGTTCGGCGAGGACCTCCTGGTCGCGGTCCAGGCCGAGCTCGGCGGCCAGCCACTTGAGGTCGTCGGCGACCGGGTCGGTCGCCGTCCGGTCGAGGACGCTGCGGAAGGTGCGGAAGGTGCTGCGCAGGCGTCGGGTGGCGACCCGCATGCGGTGCACGGAGTCGGGGACGTCCTGCCGTACGGCGGGGTCGAGTTCGACGAGGGCGTCGCGCTGGGCGCGGACGTAGGCGAGGACATGGTCGCCGGCGGTGACGGGGGTGCCGTCCGGGCGGGGGCGGTGCTTGTGCCGGGGCGCGGCCTCGGGGGCGGTGGCGGGGGGTGTGCCGGCGGTGTCCGGGGTGGTGCCGGCCGTGCGGGCCGCACCGGCGTCCGGCGCGGTCTCGGCGAGGGCGCGGGCCAGTTTGGAGGCCGACGCGGAGGGCCGTACGCCCGCCTTGCGGAGCCGCTTCTCGACCTTGTCGAGGAAGGCGGGGTCGCCGTCGTCGGCGAGCTCGACCTCGATCTCGGTCCACCGGGCGGTGCCGCCCGCGCCGGTGAGGCGTTCGGCGTGCACGGTGTCGATGCTCACCTCGGCGAGCATCCGGCCGTCGGCGTCGAGGAGGTGACGGACGTCGCGGTCGGAGCGCAGCCGGACCACGGGAAGCAGGTGCCGGTCGCGGACGCGGGAGCGGACCAGGGCGGCGAGTTCGTCCGGGAGGGTGTCGGAGAGTGGGGCGCGGATCTCGTCGCGCACCCCGGGGGCGACGGGGAACTTCAGGTGCCACCCGGCGTCGGAGCCTCCGGTGCGGCGGCGCAGGGTGACGGCGGACGCGGCGAGGCGTTCGTCGGCGGTGTCGTGGTAGGTGGCGTCGAGGTGGGTGACGCCTCGCTCCCGCACGGACGCGACACCGGGGACGCGGGTCAGGTCGGGCAGCCCGGTGTCGTCGGACTCGTACTTTCGCTCGATCTCGCGCTTGGTGTCCGCCATGTCCCGAATGTAGTCGTCGTGGGTGCGGAGCGGCAGTGGGCCGCTCCGCACCGGTGACGTGCGGGGCCTGGTGGGCCTGGTGGGCCGGGTGGGGCCGGGGGTCAGGCGGACATGGGTCGTTGGACCCGGAGCGACTGCAGCAGGCCCACCGCCAGCCAGACCGCGAACATCGAGGATCCGCCGTAGGACACGAACGGCAGGGGCAGACCGGTGACCGGCATGATGCCCAGGGTCATGCCGATGTTCTCGAAGCTCTGGAACGCGAACCAGGCGACGATGCCGGCGGCGACGATGGTGCCGTACAGGTCGGTGGTGTCGCGGGCGATGCGGCAGGCGCGCCAGAGGATGATGCCGAGCAGGCCGATGATCAGTGCGCCGCCGACGAAGCCGAGTTCCTCGCCGGCGACGGTGAAGACGAAGTCGGTCTGCTGTTCGGGGACGAACTGGCCGGTGGTCTGCGAGCCGTGGAAGAGGCCGGAGCCGGACAGTCCGCCGGAGCCGATGGCGATGCGTGCCTGGTTGGTGTTGTAGCCGACGCCTGCCGGGTCGAGCTCGGGGTTGGCGAAGGCGGCGAAGCGGTTGATCTGGTACTCGTCGAGGATTCCGAGCTGCCAGACGGCGATCGCGCCGGCCGCGCCCGTGCCGAGCAGGCCGAAGATCCACCGGTTGGAGGCTCCGGAGGCGAGCAGCACGCCGAGCACGATGATGACCATGACCATGACCGACCCGAGGTCGGGCATGAGCATCACGATCAGCATGGGGACGACGGCGAGGCCGAGGGCCTGGAGCACCGTACGGTGGTCGGGGTACGGCTTGTCCCCCGCGTCGACCCGGGCCGCGAGCAGCATGGCCATGCCCAGAATGATCGTGATCTTGACGAACTCGGAGGGCTGCAGGGAGAAGCCGCCGGGCAGCTGGATCCAGCTGTGCGCGCCGTTGATCGTGGAGCCCAGCGGGGTGAGCACGAGCAGGATCAGGAACACCGAGGCGCCGTACAGCAGGGGCACGGCCGTGCGCAGGCCGCGGTGGCCGAGCCAGACGGCGCCGATCATCAGGGCGATGCCGATGCCGGTGTTCAGCCAGTGCCGGACCAGGAAGTAGTACGGGTCGCCCTGGTTGAGCTCGGTGCGGTTGCGGGTGGCCGAGTACACCAGCAGCGAGCCCAGCAGGGACAGGGCGAGCGCCGAGAGCAGTATCGGCCAGTCCAGCCTGCGGGCCAGGGAGTCTCGGGCGAACACCCGCGTCCAGCCGGCCCGCTCGGGTCCGTACCCGGAGACCTGGAAGCTGTTGACGCCGCCGGTCATGACGTCGTCCTCTCCGGGTGGGCGGCGCGCGGCCGGTGGGCGCGGCCGCGTGGCCGACCGCCGCCGCGGCCCGGTCCCGGGTTGTGGCGTCGTCTGCGGCGGGTGTCGCGGTTGGTGTTCTCGGGCGAGGGGGCGGTGCCGGTCTGCTGCGGGTCGGCCGGGTCGTCCTGCTGCGGGGTGCCGGCCTCGGCGTCGGGCGACGGCGTGGCCCGCTGGTCCTTGGCGAAGTCCTTGGAGACCTTCGGCGAGGTGATGGTGCCGTCCGTGCGGACCTTGGGCAGGGTCTTCTGCGGCGTGGGCAGCAGCGCCTTCTTGTTGTCGATCTCGCCGTCCTCGGACACGCCGTAGAGGGCGTTGTAGATGTTGCGCACGGCGGGGCCCGAGGCGCCGGAGCCGGTACCACCCTGGGAGATCGTCATCACGATCGAGTAGTCCTTGGTGTAGGTGGCGAACCACGAGGTGGTCTGCTTGCCGTACACCTCGGCCGTACCGGTCTTGGCGTGCATCGGGATCTTGTCCTGTGGCCAGCCCCCGAACCGCCACGCGGCCGTACCGCGGGTGGCGACTCCCTCGAGGGCTTCGTCTATCTGCTTGAGCGTCTTCTTCGACGTCGGCAGCTTGCCGTGGGCCTGGGGCTTGATCTCCTTGACCGTCCGGCCGTCGGGGCTGATGACGGCCTTGCCGACGGTGGGGTTGTAGAGGGTGCCGCCGTTGGAGATGGCCGCGTAGATGGTGGCCATCTGGATGGGCGTGACCATGGTGTCGCCCTGGCCGATGGAGTAGTTCACCGAGTCACCGGCGCGCAGCCGGTTGCCTTCGAGGCAGTTCTCGTAGGCGATCTGCTCGGCGTAGCTGCCGCCCTTCTTGCCGTACTTGCACCAGGCGTCCTTGTTGGCCTTCCAGTAGTCGGCCTTCCACTGACGGTCGGGGACGCGGCCGGTGACCTCGTTGGGCAGGTCGATGCCGGTCTCCTCGCCGAGGCCGAACTGGTGGGCGGTCTTGTAGAACCAGTCGTTGGCGTTCTTCTTGGGCTTGTTGCCGCCGTCGCGCTTCCACTCCTCGTGGGAGAGGGCGTAGAAGACGGTGTCGCAGGAGACCTCGAGGGCCCGGCCGAGGCTGATCGGGCCGTGGTTCTGCGACTCGAAGTTCTTGAAGACCTGGCCGCCGATGGAGTAGGCGCTGGAGCAGTTGTAGGGGCCCTCGAAGGAGTAGCCGGCCTTGATGGCGGCGGCCGTCGGGATCACCTTGAAGATGGAGCCGGGCGCGGACAGACCCTGGATGGCGCGGTTCAGCAGCGGGTAGTTGGACTTCTTGCCGGTGAGCTGGGCGTAGTCCTTCGCGGAGATGCCGCCGACCCAGGAGTTGGGGTCGTAGTTCGGGTTGGAGGCCATGGCGACGACGCGGCCGGTCCTGGCCTCCATGACGACGACGGCCCCGGAGTCGGCCTCGTAGTTGCGGCCGGTGTTGCGGTCGTGCTGCTTGCGGGCTTCCTTCATCGCCTCGTTGAGCTCGAACTCGGCGATGCGCTGCACGCGGGAGTCGATGCTGGTGACGAGGTTGGCGCCGGGCTCGGCGGGGTCGGCCTGGGCCTCGCCGAGGACGCGGCCGAGCTTGTCGACCTCGTAGCGGGTGACGCCGGCCTTGCCGCGCAGCTGCTGGTCGTACTGCCGCTCCAGGCCGGAGCGGCCGACCATGTCGGAGCGCAGGTAGGGCGAGTCGGTGTCCTGGGCCTGCTGGATCTCCTCGTCGGTGACCGGCGAGAGGTAGCCGAGGACCTGGGCGGTGTTGGCCTTGCCGGGGCTCGGGTAGCGGCGCAGGGCCTGCGGCTCGGCGGTGATGCCGGGGAAGTCCTCGGCGCGTTCGCGGATCTGCAGCGCCTGCTTCGGGGTGGCCTCGTCGGTGATGGGGATGGGCTGGTACGGCGAGCCGTTCCAGCAGGGCTGGGGGGTCTCGGCGTTGCACAGCCGGACCTTCATCATGACGTCCGCGGGCTTCATGCCGAGGACGCCCGCGAGCTTGGTGAGGACCGCCTTGCCGTCGTCCTCCATCTTCATGAGGTCGGTGCGGGAGGCGGAGACGACGAGCCGCGTCTCGTTGTCCGCGAGGGCCACGCCACGGGCGTCCAGGATCGAGCCGCGCACGGCGGGCTGGACGACCTGCTGGACGTGGTTGCCGGAGGCCTCCTTGGCGTACTGGTCGCCCTCGCGGATCTGGAGATACCACAGGCGCCCGCCGAGGGTGCCGAGCAGGGAGATGACGAGGACCTGGATGACGACGAGCCGGATCTGGACGCGTGTGCTGCGGCCGGTCTCGGGGATGTTGGTCACGCTGCTTCCTCCCCCTCTCAGAGCGCGTGCGTGCGGATGGTGACGAGTGGTGAACGACCGGCCGGTGGACGCGCGTTCCGGCCGCGTTCACCCGTACCGGTGAAGTTTCGGGAGGTCACAGGCGCTTGACCCCCTTGATGCGTCCGGCGCGGGCCGAGCGGGCGCGGGCCGCCTTGACCCGCAGTCCGTTGCGCTGGCCGCCGATGCGCAGTCCGGTGCCGCCGGAGAGCCAGCCCGAGGAGATGTCCCCGGACCTGGTGGAGTTCGTGTCGGCGAGCGGGTCGTTCTCGGCGCGCCGGGCCAGTGCCATCACGCCGGGCACCACGAACGGCGCGAGCAGCAGGTCGTACAGGGCGGCCGTGAACAGCAGTCCGCTCAGGCCTACGTGGCGGGCGGCGGTGTCGCCGACGAGGGCACCGACCCCGGCGTAGAGCAGGGTGGAGCCGACGGCGGCGGCGACGACCACGAGCATCGGGCCGGCCGCCGTCTTCACCTGCCCGCTCTCGGGTTTGACGAGTCCGGCGAGGTAGCCGATGACGCACAGCACGAGCGCGTAGCGGCCGACGGCGTGGTCGGCGGGCGGGGCGAGGTCGGCGAGGAGGCCGGCGGCGAAGCCCACGAGGGCGCCGCCGACATGGCCGTAGACCAGGGCGAGACCGAGGACGACGAGCAGCAGCAGGTCGGGGACGGCACCGGGGAGGTGGAGGCGGGCGAGGACGCTCACCTGGATCACCAGGGCGACGACGATCAGCGAGCTGGAGAGCAGGATCCGGTTGACGCGCATGGGGTGACAGCTCCTACTGCTCTTGCTGGTTCAGGCCGTCGGCAGGGGCCGAGGGGGTGACGGTCACCGTCACGGTCGGCGTCGGGGTCGGCTTGGGCTTCTTCGGCAGCACCGTGTCGCGCGGGTCCTTCGCGGGCGCCTGCACGACGACGCCCACCACGTCGAGCTTGCTGAAGTTGACGAACGGGGTGACGTACAGGGTGCGGGTCAGGTCGCCGCCGGAGGGGTCGACGCGGGAGACCACGCCGACCGGGACGCCGGGCACGAACGGCTTGTCGGCCTGTGAGCCGAAGGTGACCAGCCGGTCGCCCTTCTTGATCTCGGCCTTGCCGTTGAGCAGTTCGACGCGCAGCGGACGGTCGCCCTGGCCGGAGGCGAAGCCGAGTTCGTCGCCGGCCTCCATGCGGGTGCCGACGGTGAAGTCGGGGTCGCTGGCGAGCAGCACGGTGGCGGTGCCGGGGCCGACGGTGGTGACCCGGCCGACCAGGCCGTCGCCGTTGAGGACGGTCATGTCGCGCTTGATGCCGTCGTCGGCGCCCGCGTCGATGGTGATGGTCCAGGAGAAGCCCTGGGCCGCTCCTATGGCGATGACCTGGGCGCCCTTGATGCCGTACTGGCCCTTGCCGGCGATGCCGAGGAGCTTGTCGAGCTGCTTGAGGCGGCTGCGTCCGCGGTCGTCGCTGCCGAGTTCGGCCTTGAGCGCCGCGTTCTCCCGCTCCAGTTCGGCGAGCCGGTCGTGCCGGTCTCCGGACTCGCGGACGGCGGTGACCGCGTTGCCGATCGGGTCGACCGCGCTGGACACGCCGTTCTCGATCGGGCCGAAGACGGACGCCGCCGCCTGCCGGGCACCGTCGACCGGTGAGTCCTCCCCACCGCGGATGTCCACCGTGATCAGTGCGAACGCGGTGGCGATCAGCAGCACCAGGAGCAGCCGGCTCTCTTTCGTGTCCCTCACGTGCGGCGGCCGTGCCTTCCTCGTCGAGAACGGGTATGAGGTGGGGGTCTGTTCAGCTGTGGGGTGGTGCGGGCCGGGGCCTTCGGGGCGTCACCGCCGGCCTTGGGCCTCGATACCAGCGCTCCGCCGCACGAGAGGGAGCGTCTCGTACGGCGGAGTCGTGGCGGTGTGTCATCTGCGGGGCTGGGCGTCCAGCACCTGCTGGAGGGCCTCGAACTCCTCGACGCACTTGCCGGAGCCGAGCGCCACGCTGTCCAGGGGGTCCTCGGCGATGTGGATCGGCATGCCGGTCTCCCGGCGCAGCCGCTCGTCGAGGCCGCGCAGCAGCGCTCCGCCGCCGGTCAGCACGATGCCCCGGTCCATGATGTCGCCGGACAGCTCCGGCGGGCACTTGTCGAGGGTCGTCTTGACCGCGTCCACGATGGCGTTGACCGGTTCCTCGATCGCCTTGCGCACTTCGGCGGCGGAGATCACCACGGTCTTCGGCAGCCCCGAGACGAGGTCCCGGCCGCGGATTTCGGTGTGCTCGTCGGTGTCGAGGTCGTACGCCGAGCCGATCGTGATCTTGATCTGTTCCGCCGACCGCTCACCCAGCAGGAGGGAGTACTCCTTCTTGATGTGCTGGATGATGGCGTTGTCCAGCTCGTCGCCCGCGACGCGGATGGACTGGGCGGTGACGATGCCGCCGAGGGAGATGACCGCGACCTCCGTGGTGCCGCCGCCGATGTCCACCACCATGTTGCCGGTGGCCTCGTGGACCGGCAGTCCGGAGCCGATGGCGGCCGCCATGGGCTCCTCGATGATGTGCACCTGACGGGCGCCGGCCTGGGACGACGCCTCGATGACGGCGCGGCGCTCGACGCCCGTGATGCCCGAGGGCACGCAGACGACGACTCGCGGACGAGCCAGATACCGCCGCTTGTGGATCTTCAGGATGAAGTAGCGGAGCATCCGCTCGGTGATCTCGAAGTCGGCGATGACGCCGTCCTTCAGCGGGCGCACGGCAACGATGTTGCCGGGGGTGCGCCCGATCATCTTCTTCGCTTCGGCACCGACCGCGAGGATGCCACCGGTGTTGGTGTTGATCGCGACGACGGACGGCTCGTTGAGTACGATTCCGCGACCCCTGACGTACACCAGCGTGTTGGCGGTCCCGAGGTCGACAGCCATGTCACGGCCGATGAACGACATTGAGTTCCCCATCAGGATTCGTCTGGCCTTCCCACGAGCTTTTGAGGGCTTTTCAGGTCGGCGAGGTGGGTGCGGTGACGCGATGGCGTCCATGGTAGACGTGCCTTCGCGCACACTGTGCGAGGGTCTTCGCCATTGTCATCAGATGGCGGGTCGCCCTGCCTTTGGAGACGGCCCATCGGGGGCATCCGTTCCCCCGAACGCCGTGCATATGCCAAATGTGGCCCGGGGGCAAAGCTCCCAGACCCTATGACGTGCGACAAAACCGTGGACCGCTGCCGCGATGTGATCGTTATGCGCGGATTCCCTCGTGGTGAGACGGGGTCGCGCGCGGCGTCACCCCGACGTGTCCGCCCGGGCGCGCCGGGTCACCACGACACGCCACACCCCGGCCGCGCGGCTCACCCGCGCCGCCACGCCCTGGGGCCGCGCGGCTCACCCGCGGGCCGACCACGCTCCCACTCGGCGCGGGGAGGCGCCGGGCCCTTCCCGGCACACGCCGGGCGCCACACCTCGACACGCACCAGGAGCCGAGGCTCCGCACGCCCGCACAGCCACGGCCAAAAGCCCGCGCGGCTCCGGCGCGGCACGAGCCGAACAGGCACGCGGTGAGAGCTGCGGCCGGCACGCACAAGAATCCCGGCCGGGCCTGGGGATCCGACGCGGAGCACGCCGGACGGGCCTGCGCCGAGAGCTCCCGCTCGGGCACGGCAACACCCGCCCCGGCACGCCAGGCATCCCGGCCCTCCCGGCCGGCACCCCGCCTCGACGCGGGTCGACACGCCGGCTCACCCGGACGGGCAACACCTCGACGTGGCCGGCCGCCCGCCCCGGTCGGCCGTTCTGGCCTCGGCGCGGCCGGCAACCCGCCTCGGTGGAGCGCCGTGCCGGCACGGCGTGCACGCATGCTTCGGTCCGGGTGCGGCCGGAACTCCGGCGCAGCCCGCGCCGGCAGCCCCGACCGGGCGTGTCGGGGCTTCGAGGCCGGACCGGACCGGCCAGGAGGTGTCTCAGGCGCGGCCCGGGAAGAAGATCTTGATCTCGCGTGCGGAGGACTCCTCCGAGTCGGACGCGTGGATCAGGTTCTCGCGGACGATCACGCCGTAGTCGCCGCGGATCGAGCCCGGCGCGGCGGCGATCGGGTCGGTGGGACCCGCGAGCTGGCGCAGTCCCTCGATGACCCGCTCACCCTCGACGATCATCGCCACGACCGGGCCGGACGCCATGAACTCCACCAGCGGCTCGTAGAAGGGCTTGCCCTTGTGCTCGCCGTAGTGCTGCTCCAGCGTGTCCTGGTCCAGCGTGCGCAGCTCCAGCGCGGTGATCCGCCAGCCGGCCTTGCGCTCGATGCGGCTGATGATCTCGCCGGTCAGGCCACGACGGACGGCGTCGGGCTTGAGGAGGACGAGGGTGCGCTGGGTCACGACGGGGCTCCTTGTGCGTCAAATGGTGCGGGTCACAGAGGTTACCGGGCGTGTCGGACCGTCCGTCACGCAGTGTCCGACTGCTGCGCCTGTGCGGCGAAACGGGCCTTCGCCTCGTCCACCTTCCGCCCGAAGTGCACCGACGCCCACCACAGCAGCGCGAAGACCGCGCCCAGGAAGAACATCATCGGCACGAAGACCCCGGAGGCGACGAGCGCGATCTGGAGCGCCCAGCCCAGGGCCACCCCGCCCGGCCGGCCGACCATCCCGCACAGCACGACCGACAGGAACATGGCGATGCCGCAGACCGTCCACACCGTGCCGGTGGACAGGTCGGGCTGCTTCATCGCCACGAGACCGGCGAAGCCGATCACGAAGAACTCGCCGATCAGCGTCGACGAACAGAGCGTACGCACGGGATCTCAGCCCTTCCCCAGGAGCAGTCGGGCCTCGCCGACGGTGATGACGGAACCGGTGACGAGCACACCGCCGCCGGCGAACTCGCCCTCCTCCTCGGCCAGCGTGATCGCGGCCTCCAGGGCGTCCGGGAGCCGGGGCTCGACCTGTACGCGGTCCTCCCCGAACACCTCCACGGCGACGGCGGCCAGTTCGTCGGCGTCCATCGCGCGGTGGCTGGTGTTCTGGGTGACGACGACCTCGGCGAAGACCGGTTCGAAGGCCTCGAGGAGCCCGCGTACGTTCTTGTCGCCGCTCGCGCCGACCACGCCGATGAGGTTGCTGAACTGGAAGGCCTCGCCGATCGTGTCGGCCGCCGCCCGCGCGCCGGCCGGGTTGTGGGCGGCGTCCAGCACGACGGTCGGCGACCTGCGCACGACCTCCATGCGGCCCGGCGAGGCGACGGAGGCGAACGCCTTGCGCACGGTGTCGATGTCGAGCGGCTGGGCGTGCTGGGAACCGATGCCGAAGAACGCCTCGACGGCCGCGAGGGCCACCGCCGCGTTGTGCGCCTGGTGGGCGCCGTGCAGCGGCAGGTACACCTCGGTGTACTCGCCGCCCAGCCCGCGCAGCGTCATCAGCTGGCCGCCGACGGCGACCTGCCGGTCCAGGACGCCGAACTCCAGGCCCTCGCGGGCCACGGTGGCGCCCACCTCGACGGCCTTCTTCAGCAGCACCTGCGCCGCGTCCACCGGCTGCTGCGCCATGATCACCGTCGCGTCCTGCTTGACGATGCCGGACTTCTCGGTGGCGATCTCGGCGGGCGTGGAGCCGAGCCGGTCGGTGTGGTCCAGGTCGATCGGCGTCACCACGGCGACGCCGGCGTCGATCACGTTCGTCGCGTCCCAGGCGCCGCCCATGCCGACCTCGACGACCGCCACGTCCACGGGCGCGTCGGCGAAGGCGGCGTACGCCATGCCGGTCAGCACCTCGAAGAAGGACAGCCGGTACTCCTGGGAGGCGTCGACCATCTCCACGTACGGCTTGATGTCCTGGTACGTCTCGATGAACCGCTCGGCGGAGACCGGTGCCCCGTCGAGGCTGATCCGCTCGGTGACGGACTGGACGTGCGGGGAGGTGTAGCGGCCGGTGCGCAGGTCGAAGGCGCCGAGCAGGGCCTCGATCATGCGGGCCGTGGACGTCTTGCCGTTGGTGCCGGTGATGTGGATCGAGGGGTACGCGCGCTGCGGCTCCCCGAGGACGTCCATCAGGGCGGCGATGCGGGCCACCGACGGCTCCAGCTTTGTCTCGCCCCAGCGGGTGGCGAGTTCCGCCTCCACCTCACGCAGGGCCTTGTCGACCTCGGGGTCGGCGGGGCGCGCGGGGACGTCCGCCTGCGGCGGTCCGCCCTGGGTGCGCAGCGTACGGCTGCCGGCCTCGATCACCGCCAGGTCGGGGTCGCGGCGGGTCTCCTCCTCCACGAGCTCCGCGAACTCCTCGAAGGTGTCGTCCGGGTCGGGACCTGCTGAATCTGGGCGCTCGCTCACGCTCCCCAGTCTACGGAGCGGCGCGAGTGGTGCCCCGCACACCCCGCTGCCGGATCAGCCGAGCCAGGCGCGCCACCCCAGGCGCCCCCACAGGAGGCTCACGGCGAAGGACAGCGCGGCCGCCGCCACCGTGGTCACGGCGAGCGCCACCGGGGCCCAGGGCCCGGCCGGCAGGTGCCCGGCGGCCGGCCCGGCCAGCAGCGTCACGAACACCAGGTGCACCAGGTACGTCCCGAACGACGCGTCCGACAGCCGCGCCAGCAGCGGCCGGGCCCGCTCCGGCACCCGTACCCCGGCCACCGTCCCCAGCACCGCGAAGGTCACCGCGGCCACCGCCGCGCTGCCGTACGCGGCGGGGTGACGCACCGTGAGCTGGTACACGGCGAGGACGGCGAGCGCCACCGCGGCGGCCGCCGCCCACAGCGCGCGCGGGCCGCGTCGCGGGGCGGCGAGCAGCGCGGCGCCGGCCACCGCGTACACCACCGAGGACAGCGGCACCGACCACGCCCAGTCGGGCGGCGCCCACCCGGTGGGCGTCGTCACGTCCCCGAGGAGCGCCGGTGCGACGGCCAGTGCGGCCAGCAGCACCGCCGAGCGGCGGGGCAGGGCGCGCCCCCGTACCACCAGCACCACGACGCCGAGCAGCAGGAGCAGGGGGACGTAGGCGTACAGGTACCAGAGGTGGAAGGCGGCCTCCACGGACCCGAAGAGCGCCCGCACCGCCTCCTCGCCGGCCTGGTCCCGGTTCCCTCCGGACACGGAGGACGCCAGCAGGTAGAGGGCCGTCCAGAGGGCCATCGGGCGCAGGATCCGGCCCAGCCGGGCGAGCAGCCGGGCCTCGTCCCGCACCGGCGCGCCGGACAGCGCGGCCCAGCCGGCCATCGCGAAGAACGCGGGCACGGCGAACCGGCCCGCCGTGTCCCCGAGGATCCCGGTGGTGCGGTGCCCGGCGTCGATGAACTCGGCGGAGGCGTGCACCAGGACGACGGCGGCGGTGCACAGCACCCGCAGCAGGTCGATGTCGTACCGCCGCTCCCGGCCGGTGGCGCGGTCCGGCGCTTGCGGTGCGGCGGCGGGGGACGTGGCGGGGGACATCGGCGGGGGCGCTCCTGGCGGCGTGGGCCTGTCGGCGGGCGGAGCCGACAGGTTCCCCCCGCCGGGTTACCGGGCCGCCACCACGACGTGAACGGCCCCCGGCCGGGAGGTACCGGTCGGGGGCCGTACGGACTGCGGGCCGGGCGTCAGGCCTGGGGCAGCCGGTCGAGCTGGGTGCGGATGCGGACGATGTCGTCCTCCGCCTTGGCGAGCCGCGTGCGGATCTTGTCGACGACGTGGTCCGGGGCCTTGGCCAGGAACGCCTCGTTGCCGAGCTTCGCCGTCGCCTGGGCCTTCTCCTTCTCGGCGGCGGCGAGGTCCTTGGCGAGCCGCTTGCGCTCGGCGGCGACGTCGATCACGCCGGACAGGTCCAGCGCGACCTCGACACCGGCGACGGGCAGGGTCGCGGTCGCCGTGAACGGGTCGCCCTCGGGCTGGAGGCGCAGCAGCTGGCGGATGGCCGCCTCGTGCGCGGCGAGAGGGGTGCCCTCCAGGGTCAGCCGGGCCGGGACCCGCTGGCCGGGCTGGAGGCCCTGGTCGGCGCGGAACCGGCGGACCTCGGTGATCACCGACTGGAGCGTCCCGATCTCCCGCTCGGCGGCCTCGTCGCGGAAGCCGCTGTCGGCCGGCCAGTCGGCGATGACGACGGACTCGCCGCCGGTCAGCGTCGTCCACAGGGTCTCGGTGACGAACGGGACCACCGGGTGCAGCAACCGCAGCGTGACGTCGAGGACCTCGCCGAGGACGCGCTTGCTGACCTCGGCCGGCTCGCCGCCCGCCTGGAACGTCGTCTTGGACAGCTCGACGTACCAGTCGAAGACCTCGTCCCAGGCGAAGTGGAACAGCGCGTCCGACAGCTTGGCGAACTGGTAGTCGTCGTAGTACGCGTCGACCTCGGCGACGACGGAGTTCAGCCGGGACAGGATCCAGCGGTCGGTGGGCGACATCCGGGAGGCGTCCGGCAGCTCGCCCTCGACCGTCGCGCCGTTCATCAGCGCGAAGCGCGTGGCGTTCCAGATCTTGTTGGCGAAGTTGCGCGAGCCCTGGACCCAGTCCTCGCCGATCGGCACGTCGACGCCCGGGTTGGCGCCGCGCGCCAGGGTGAAGCGGAGCGCGTCGGAGCCGTACTTGTCCATCCAGTCCAGCGGGTTGACCACGTTCCCGAAGGACTTGGACATCTTCTTGCCGTTCTGGTCACGGACCATGCCGTGCAGGGCGATGGTGTGGAACGGCGGGGTGCCGTCCATCGCGTAGAGGCCGAACATCATCATCCGGGCGACCCAGAAGAAGAGGATGTCGTAGCCGGTGAGCAGGACGGAGTTCGGGTAGAACTTCGCGAGCGACTCGGTCTGCTCGGGCCAGCCCAGCGTGGAGAACGGCCACAGGCCCGAGGAGAACCAGGTGTCGAGGACGTCGGAGTCCTGGCGCCAGCCCTCGCCGCTCGGCGGCTCCTCGTCCGGTCCGACGCAGACGACCTCGCCCTCCGGCCCGTACCAGACGGGGATGCGGTGGCCCCACCACAACTGCCGCGAGATGCACCAGTCGTGGAGGTTGTCGACCCAGTCGAAGTAGCGCTTCTCCATCTCCTGCGGGTGGATCTTGACGCGGCCGTCGCGGACCGCGTCACCGGCGGCCTTGGCGAGCGGGCCGACCTTGACCCACCACTGCAGGGACAGCCGCGGCTCGATGGTGGTGCCGCACCGCGAGCAGTGGCCGACGGAGTGGGCGTAGGGGCGCTTCTCGGCGACGATCCGGCCCTCGGCGCGCAGCGCGGCGACGATGGCGGAGCGGGCCTCGAGGCGGTCCAGGCCCTGGAAGGGGCCGTGCGCGGTGATGACGGCGTGCTCGTCCATCACGGCGATGGACGGCAGGTCGTGGCGCCGGCCGATCTCGAAGTCGTTCGGGTCGTGGGCCGGGGTCACCTTGACGGCGCCGGTGCCGAACTCGGGGTCGACGTGCTCGTCGGCGACGACCGGGATGGAGCGGTCGGTCAGCGGCAGCTTGACGAGCTTGCCGATGAGGTGCTTGTAGCGCTCGTCCTCGGGGTGGACGGCGACGGCCGTGTCACCGAGCATCGTCTCCGCGCGGGTGGTGGCGACGACGATGGTCTCGTCGCCCTCGCCGTACTTCATGGAGACGAGCTCGCCGTCGTCGTCCTGGTAGTTGACCTCGATGTCGGAGATCGCGGTCAGACAGCGCGGGCACCAGTTGATGATGCGCTCGGCGCGGTAGATCAGCTCGTCGTCGTAGAGCCGCTTGAAGATGGTCTGGACGGCCTGGGACAGGCCCTCGTCCATCGTGAAGCGCTCACGCGTCCAGGCGACGCCGTCGCCGAGGCGGCGCATCTGGCCGCTGATCTGGCCGCCGGACTCGGCCTTCCACTTCCAGACCCGCTCGACGAACGCCTCGCGGCCCAGGTCGTGGCGGGACTTGCCCTCCTTGCCGAGCTCCCGCTCGACCACGTTCTGCGTGGCGATGCCGGCGTGGTCCATGCCGGGCTGCCACAGCGTCTCGTACCCCTGCATGCGCTTGCGGCGGGTGAGGGCGTCGATCAGCGTGTGCTCGAAGGCGTGGCCCAGGTGCAGGCTGCCGGTGACGTTCGGCGGGGGGATGACGATGGTGTAGGGCGGCTTGTCGCTCTTCGCGTCCGCCTCGAAGTAACCCCGCTCCACCCAGCGCTCGTACAGCGGCCCCTCTACGTCGGCCGGCGCGTACTGGGTCGGCAGGTCGGTCGTGGGCGCTGGTGGCTGCTGCTGAGCGTTGTCGGTCACGGGCTCAGTTTAGAGCCGTCACGGGGGTGTCCCGAAACGCGTTTCCTTTGTAACGGTGCGACCCCCGCCGGTCTGGAGTCGTTGACTCTGAGCCAGGATGTCAGCAGCACGTAAGCGTCTGGAGGGGAACCCAGTCATGAGCCACAACCAGCCGGGTCCGTACGGCGGGCAGCCTCAGCAGCCCGGCCCGTACGGCCAGCAGCCGGGACCGTACGGCCAGCAGCCGCAGGTCCCCCAGCCTGGTTACGGATATCCCCAGCAGACGCCCCCGCCGGCCCAGCCCGGCTACGGCTACCCGCAGCAGCCGGGACAGCCCGGCGTCCCGCCCCAGCAGCCCCCTTACGGCCAGCAGCCGCAGTACGGGCAGCAGGCCCCCTACGGCCAGCAGCCGCCCTACGGGCAGCCGCCGTACGGCGCGCCGCCCCAGCCCCCGGCCTCCGGCGGGGGCGGCGGCAAGGTGGCCGCCATCGTGGTCGGCGCCGTCGCGGTCGTGGCGGCCATCGGTGTCGGCGCGTACTTCGTCATCGGCGGAGGCGGTGGCGGCGGCGCGGACGGCCTGAAGGACGACGGTCCGCACAAGCTCACCACGCCGCAGACGGTGCTGGACGACTACAACCGGTTCGGCAAGGGCTCCGAGGAGAGCGACTCCGACACCGCGAAGGACATGGAGAAGAGCGGCGTCAAGAACGGCACCGCCATCCTCGGCCAGTGGTCGACGGCCGACTTCGGCAGCTACGACCCGGCCGATCCCAGCACCGCCGGCGACTTCCCCGACCGGTCGGAACTGCTCACCGCCAAGGGGGTCACCATGGTGGGCGGTTACGGCGAGATCGCCGACCCGGAGAAGACGCTGGACAAGTTCTTCACCAACATCCAGGAGCAGGTGGATAAGAGCTCCTCGGGGAACTCGGGCGGGATGGAGAAGCCCGAGCTGGTCGGCGAGCCCGAGGAGGTCGAGATCGACGGCACGGTCGCCAAGTGCCAGTCGACGAAGAGCACCAACTCCCTCACCAAGAAGCAGTCGACCGACTGGTTCTGCGCCTGGGCCGACCACAGCACGGTCGCCATGGTCTCGCCCGGTGACAACGCCGGCACGGGCGTCGACAAGGACACCGCGGTCGACCTGACCACCAAGCTCCGCGAGCAGATCCGCGTCACGGCCTGACCGCACCGCAGCAGCGAACACGAGGGGGAACCCAGTCATGAGCTTCAACCAGCCGGGCCCGTACGGCGGGCAGCCCCAGCAGCCCGGTCCGTACGGCCAGCAGGGCCCGTACGGCCAGCCGCCGCAGACCCCGCCCCAGCCCGGCTACGGGTACCCCCAGCAGACGCCCCCGCCCGGCCAGCCCGGCTACGGCTACCCGCAGCAGCCGGGACAGCCCGGGGTTCCGCCGCAGCAGCCGCCCTACGGCCAGCAGCCGCAGTACGGCATGCCGCCCCAGCCCCCGGCGTCCGGCGGAGGCGGCGGCAAGAAGGCCGCGATCATCGTCGGCGCCGTCGCGGTCGTGGCGGCCATCGGTGTGGGCGCCTACTTCGTCCTCGGCGGGGACAGCGACGGCGGCGGCCTGAAGGACGACGGCCCGCACAAGCTGTCCGCGCCCTCGTCGGTCCTCTCGGACAAGTACGACCGCCAGGGCCCGGCGCAGGAGGAGAAGGCGAGCACCAGCGACGCCAAGGACCTGGCCACGGCCGGGGTGAGCGACGCGACCTCGGTCGCCGCCGTCTACTCCACCACCGACCTCACGAAGCTGGACCCCGAGGACCCGGAGGACCTGGCGAAGCTGCAGACCGCGGAGAACATCACCTACTTCGGCGTCTACGGCAAGGTCGAGGACCCGGAGAAGGCCCTCGACGTGATGTTCACGCAGATGCACAAGAACACCGACGGCGAGAAGGTCAACCTGGTCGGTGAGCCGAAGTCGGTGTCCCCCGGCGGGCTGGACGGCGCCGTGATGAAGTGCCAGGAGGCCGAGACCACGCACCCGGTCACCAAGAAGGAGCAGACGACCTTCATGTGCGTGTGGGCCGACTACAGCACGGTCGCCGTGGTCGAGCCGACCGCCACCGGCAAGACCTACTCGCTCGACGAGTCCGCGAGCATGGCCGCCGACGTGCGCAAGGACGTGCGGGTCGCCAAGTAGGCCTTGGCACACGGAAGGGGCGTCCGGCGCGATGCGCCGGACGCCCCTTCCGTGTGTGTCGAGGGTTACGCCGTCTTCTGCTCGCCCGAGCCGCGGCCGCGCGAGTCGCGCGGGATGAGCGTCGGGTTGACGTTGGACAGCACCACGTCGGCGGTGATGACCACGCGGGCGACGTCCTTGCGGGACGGGACCTCGTACATCACGCCCTGGAGGACCTCCTCCATGATGGCGCGCAGGCCACGGGCGCCGGTCTGCCGCAGGATCGCCTGGTCGGCGATGGCCTCCAGCGCCTCGCGCTCGAAGTCCAGCTCCACACCGTCGAGTTCGAACAGGCGCTGGTACTGCTTCACCAGCGCGTTACGCGGCTCGACCAGGATCTGCAGCAGGGCCTCGCGGTCGAGGTTGTGCACGCTGGTGATGACGGGGAGCCGGCCGATGAACTCGGGGATCATGCCGAACTTGACCAGGTCCTCCGGCATGACCTCCTCGAACTGGTCCTTGGACTCCCGCTCCTGCTTGGAGATGATCGTCGCGCCGAAGCCGATGCCCTTGGCGCCCGCCCGGCCCTCGATGATCTTCTCCAGACCGGCGAAGGCGCCGCCCACGATGAACAGCACGTTCGTCGTGTCGATCTGGATGAACTCCTGGTGCGGGTGCTTGCGTCCGCCCTGCGGAGGGACCGAGGCCGTGGTGCCCTCGAGGATCTTCAGCAGGGCCTGCTGCACGCCCTCGCCGCTCACGTCCCGGGTGATCGACGGGTTTTCGCTCTTTCGGGCGACCTTGTCGATCTCGTCGATGTAGATGATCCCGGTCTCGGCCTTCTTGACGTCGTAGTCGGCCGCCTGGATCAGCTTGAGCAGGATGTTCTCCACGTCCTCGCCGACGTACCCGGCCTCGGTGAGCGCCGTGGCGTCGGCGATCGCGAAGGGGACGTTCAGCATGCGGGCGAGGGTCTGCGCCAGCAGGGTCTTGCCGGAGCCCGTGGGGCCCAGCAGCAGGATGTTGGACTTCGCCAGCTCGATGGCGTCGTCACGGCCCTGGGCGCCGCCGTTCTCGCCGGCCTGGACGCGCTTGTAGTGGTTGTACACCGCGACCGAGAGGGCCTTCTTGGCCGCCTCCTGGCCCACGACGTACCCCTCGAGGAACTCGTAGATCTCGCGGGGCTTGGGGAGCTCCTCCCAGCGGACCTCGCTGGTCTCGGCGAGCTCTTCCTCGATGATCTCGTTGCAGAGATCGATGCACTCGTCGCAGATGTACACACCGGGCCCTGCGATGAGCTTCTTGACCTGCTTCTGGCTCTTGCCGCAGAACGAGCACTTGAGCAGATCGCCGCCGTCACCGATGCGTGCCACGGTGTGCTTCCCCTTCGCCTGGGAGACGCCGGACATCCATGTCCGACGGCTCCTGGTGCTGCCTTATGTCCGACGGTACCTTGCCTGGCCCCCCGTTCGGGCCCCCCTTGGCACGGTTCACTTTGACGTGGACCGTGCCAAACCGTGCCAAGGGGCGGCAGACGTTACACCCCAGCCCCGCATCAGCGCAGGCTGGAGTTGTCCATCTTCCGGGTGGTGATGATCTGGTCGATCAGGCCGTACTCCAGCGCGTCCTCGGCCGTGAGGATCTTGTCGCGCTCGATGTCCTCACGGATCTTCTCGATCGGACGGGTGGAGTGCTTGGCCAGCATGTCCTCCAGCTGCGTACGCATGCGGAGGATCTCGTTGGCGGCGATCTCCAGGTCGGACACCTGGCCGCGGCCGGTCTCGCTGTAGGGCTGGTGGATCAGTACCCGGGCGTTCGGCAGCGCCATGCGCTTGCCGGGCGTGCCCGCGGCCAGCAGGACCGCGGCGGCGGAGGCCGCCTGGCCCATGCAGACCGTCTGCACGTCGGGCTTCACGTACTGCATGGTGTCGTAGATCGCGGTGAGCGCGGTGAAGGAGCCGCCGGGGCTGTTGATGTAGACCGAGATGTCCCGGTCGGGGTCCATCGACTCCAGGCACAGCAGCTGCGCCATGACGTCGTTGGCCGAGGCGTCGTCGATCTGCACGCCGAGGAAGATCACGCGCTCCTCGAAGAGCTTCGCGTACGGGTCGTACTCGCGGATGCCCTGGGAGGTGCGCTCGACGAAGCGCGGAATGACGTAACGGGACTCGGCCTGCGGGCCGGTGTAACGGCCCTGCGAGGCACTCATGTCCTGCGCGGCCTGCATACGGTCGTACATCCCGCTGCCGGGGAATGCGTTCACGGTGTCTCCTGAAAGGGGCTGAGGCGGTCGGCTGGGGCGCTGGGGCCCGCCCAGGGCTCCACGGGGGCCCGGGCGGGGCCTACGGGGCTCCTGAAGCCCCGTGGGGCTGCTCAGGCCCCGGTGCCGCCGCCGCCCGGCATGCCGGCGGCCGTGGCGATCACGTCGTCGATGAGGCCGTACTCCTTGGCCTCGAAGGCGTCGAACCAGCGGTCACGGTCCGAGTCGCGGGTGATCTGCTCGACCGTCTGGCCGGTGTGCTGGCTCGTGAGCTCGGCCATGCGCTTCTTGGTGTGCAGCAGCCGCTCGGCGTGGATCTTGATGTCCGACGCGGAACCGGCGAGACCCGCCGAGGGCTGGTGGATCAGGATCTCGGCGTTGGGCAGCGCGAAGCGCTTGCCGGGGGTGCCCGCGCTGAGCAGGAACTGTCCCATGGACGCCGCGAGACCCATGGCGATCGTCACCACGTCGTTCTTGATGTACTGCATGGTGTCGTAGATCGCCATGCCGGCCGTGATCGAACCGCCGGGGCTGTTGATGTAGAGGTAGATGTCCTTGTCGGGATCCGAGGCAAGGAGCAGCAGCTGTGCGGTGATCTTGTTCGCGATGTCGTCGTCGACCGGCTGGCCGAGGAAGATGATCCGCTCGCCGAGCAGCCGGTTGTAGACCTGGTCGCCGAGGCCACCACCGATGGAAGGCTCGCCGGCGGCTGAAGGCATCAGATTCGTCACGTATCCACCTGCTCGTCTTACGACGGCGCCGGGCCGTCTCACGTGTTCCCTGCGGGGGCGGGAGCCGTATCGGAGACTCCACTGCCCTGGTATTCATGGACCCTAACGCGCGGGTCCCTTCGGGGAATCCCGGAGATGGGAGTGTTCGCCGGGGGCGTAGTCGTGGCGGGGCGGGCAGGGCCCGCCGTGGGGCGTGCGGACGCGCCGTGGGGGCCGCGGGTCCCGGTGGCCGGCTGCGGGTGCGTCGTGGTTGCTCGCGCGGTTCCCCGTGCCCCTGAGGGCGTCCGGCCCCCTGGTGCCGAGAAGGCCCCGGGGTGGTCACCCCGGGGCCTTCTCACATGGTCACCGCTGCCGGGGCTCAGCCCTCGGTCTTCTCCTCGGCCTTCTCCTCGGCCTTCTCGTCGGCCGCGGCCTCGGAGGTCTCGGCCTCGGCGGTCTCGTCCTCTTCGTCCTCGAGGTCGACGATCTCGCCGTTGGTGTCCTTGACCGTGGCCTTCTCGACCACGACGGCCAGCGCCTTGCCGCGGGCGACCTCACCGACGAGCAGCGGGACCTGGCCCTGCTCGACGACGGCCTGCGCGAACTGGTCGGGGGACATGCCGGAGGAGGCCGCACGCCGCATGAGGTGCTCGGTGAGCTCCTCCTGGTTGACGTTGAGCTTCTCCTGCTTCACGAGCTCGTCGAGGACGAACTGGGTCTTGATGCCCTTGACCGCGGCCTCGCGGGTCTCGGTCTCGAACTCCTCCTCGGTCTTGCCCTGGATCTCCAGGTACTTCGCGAGGTCGAGGCCCATCTGGCCGAGCTGGTGGTGCTCGAGGTTGTGCTTGCGGGTGTTGATCTCGTCCTCGAGCAGCTTCTCGGGGACGGGGACCTCGACCAGCTCGAGCAGCTTGTCCAGGACGCGCTCCTGCGCCTGCGTGGCCTGGTCGTACTGCTTCATGTTCTCCAGGCGCTTACGGCTGTCCGCCTTCAGCTCCTCGAGGGTGTCGAACTCGGAGGCGAGCTGCGCGAACTCGTCGTCCAGCTCGGGCAGCTCACGCGCGGCGACCTGGGTGACCTTGACGGTGACCTCGGCCTCCTTGCCGGCCGCCGAGCCGCCCTTGAGCTCGGAGGTGAAGGTGGCCTCGCCACCGGTCTCCAGGCCCTTCACGGCGTCGTCGATCCCGTCCAGCAGCTCACCGGAGCCGATGGTGTAGGAGACACCACTGGCCACGCCGTCCTCGAGGACCTCGCCGTCGACCTTGGCCTCCAGGTCGATGGTGACGACGTCGCCGTCCTCGGCGGCACGCTCGACCGGGGAGGTGGAGGCGAAGCGCTCACGGAGCTGCTCGACCGACTTCTCCACGTCCTCGTCGGTGACCTCGACCGCGTCGACCTCGACCTCGATGCCGGAGTAGTCCGGGATCTCGATGGAGGGGCGGATGTCGACCTCGGCGGTGAAGTTCAGCGTCTCGCCGTCCTTCAGCTCCGTGATGTCGACCTCGGGCTGGCCGAGCGGGTTGAGGTCCGCCTCGTTCACCGCGTCGGTGTAGAACTTCGGGAGGGCGTCGTTGACGGCCTCCTCCAGCACCGCACCGCGGCCGAAGCGCTGGTCGATGACCCGGGCCGGGACCTTGCCCTTACGGAAGCCCTTCACCGTGACCTGCTGGTTGATCTTCTTGTACGCCGCGTCGAGGCTGTCCTTGAGCTCCTCGAAGGGCACCTCGACAGTGAGCCGAACCCGGGTCGGGTTCAGGGTCTCCACGGCGCTCTTCACGGTTCGGTCTCCTTGTGGCTGACTTCTCGGGTTCTGCCGGGACCAGAGCGGTCCGGCCGATTCGCCGCCCAGCGGACTTCAGAGACACATGGGCGTGCAGCTTGCATAGTAACGGCAGCGGCTGCGGCACCCAAAAGGCGATCACCGGTAGGTGAGCAGGTGGCTGGTCGGGGTGGCGGGATTTGAACCCACGGCCTTCCGCTCCCAAAGCGGACGCGCTACCAAGCTGCGCCACACCCCGTCTGGTGCGATCCGTAGGGTACATGCACGCGGGAGAAAGGGCCGCCGCCTTTACCGGCGCGGTGCGGCGCCCGGCGACCGGCCGGACACGGGGTGTGCGACGAGGGCGCACGACCCGCTACGATGCCTGTCAGTGCCGCGGTCACCGACGCGCGGCGCGCAGTGTGCGGGCGTAGCTCAATGGTAGAGCCCCAGTCTTCCAAACTGGCTACGCGGGTTCGATTCCCGTCGCCCGCTCTGTACGGCTCAGGGCCGGTCCGCGGATCTCTCCGTGGGCCGGCCCTGAGGCGTCTGCGGATCGCTTCCGCGGGGCGGGCGGGGTCAGAAGCTGATCGAGTTGATCATGTCGGCTATCGAGTCCAGGAACCGCTGGATGTCGTCCGCCATGCCCGTCGAGGCGAGGAAGAAGCCGAAGAGGACCGCGACGATCGCCGGTCCCGCCTTGATGGAGCCACCTCTCAGCAACACCACCAGGATGATCGCCAACAGCAGCACCACTGACAGTGAAATGGCCACAACTGATCACACCCTTGGTCGGTTCGGCTTCGCCGGCCCGGGCGACGCATCCCCGCGCACCCCGCCAGAACCATCGTGCCACCAACAGGGCCGCCCTATGCGGCCGCTGACACATCGTCCGCACCGCGGTGCCCGCCGCCGTCGCCGGCAGCCCGAGGGCGGCGAAGCCCCGTACGGGTCGCGCCGGAACCAACGTCTGCGTTTCGCACGGCAATTCGAGGGAGGACCCGCGCAGGGAATTCAGCGGTTTCTCCCTCGCTTCCACACAACGCGTTCGCAGGTAATTCGAATTGCCGGCACCCCGCCCCGACAGGCGTACGTACCACAGGAGCAGACCCCAGCGAAGGCGGACATATCACCGGAGTCGCCGCCCGCCCCCATGACCCGAATGATGGGGATGAATCCTGACAAGGATGGAGCTTGTGGGCGTCAACACGGCGGACGGTCACCTGTGTTGTCCCTCACCCGGAAGGCATGCGCGCTACAGCGAATCCGGGGTACTCGAACGGGATATCCAGGAATGACGTCGGGCGTTTTACGGATTCCCGAGGACAACGCTAGGGTGCCTGAGATGTTCCACGCTGCCTCGTCCCCCGCAAGCGCAGCGAGCTCCCCGATCGCCTCCCCGAGTTCCCGCCGGGAGGGTCAGTGACGAACTCGCAGCGACCGTACGGCAACAGCAGGACGCCGCTCCCCCCGGCACAGGCGCCGGCGAACGGGGTGCCGAGTCCGCGCACCCCGCCCCAGGAGGGCACCCGGCCCGCTCCGGGCGGCAGACAGCGCGACGCCTACTTCGACAACGCCAAGTACCTGGCGATCGTGCTGGTGGCCGTCGGTCACGCCTGGGGGCAGATCCTGGACGACGGTGCGGTGGAGACCGCCTACCGCGTCGTCTACCTGTTCCACATGCCGGCGTTCATCCTGATCTCCGGCTACTTCTCGCGCGGTTTCGACCTGCGCCCCCGGCACGTCCAGCGGCTGGTCACCGGAGTCGTCGTCCCCTTCGTCGTCTTCGAGACCGCGTACTCCCTGTTCCAGCGCTACGGCAACGACGAGCCGGGGCACGGCATCACGCTGCTGGACCCCACCTACCACCTGTGGTTCCTGTGCGCGCTGTTCGTGTGGCGGCTGACGACGCCGGTCTGGAAGGCGATCCGACACCCGCTGCCGGTCTCGCTGGTGCTCGCCGCGCTGGGCTCGGTGTCCCCGCAGATCGGTGACGACCTGGAGCTGCAGCGGGTGCTGCAGTTCCTCCCCTTCTTCGTGCTGGGCCTGACGCTGCGGCCCGAGCACTTCCGGATGGTCAAGCGCCGCTCGGTGCGCCTGCTGTCCCTGCCGGTGTTCCTCACGGCGACGGCCGTGGCCTGGTGGACGATGCCGTACATGCGGCTCGGCTGGCTGTACCACAGCGACGGCGCCGCGGAGTTGGGCGCGCCCTGGTGGGCCGGTCCGCTCATGGTGTTCGGCACGCTCGCCGGATCGCTGCTGACGACCGTCTGCTTCCTCGCCTGGGTGCCGCGCCGCCGCATGTGGTTCACGGCCCTCGGCGCGGGCACGATCTACGGCTACCTGCTGCACGCCTTCCTGGTGCGGGCGGGCAACTACACGGACTTCTACGACCGGCCGTGGCTGCACGAGCCGCTCGGCGTCCTGGGGCTCACCCTCCTCGCGGCCGCCGCCGTGACGCTGCTGTGCACCCGGCCGGTGCAGCGGGCCCTGCGGTGCGTGGTGGAGCCGCGCATGGCGTGGGCCTTCCGGCGGGACGCCGGCGAGGCGGCCCGGGTGCGTGAGCAGCACCGGCCCGCCGAGGTGCGGGCGCCGGGCGAGAAGGTCTCCGTCTAAATCCCCGCGGCCAGGCCCAGAAGGGCCCGCATCCGCGTGTACTTGGCGGTCAGCCGGGTCCGGGTGGCCTCGTCGAGGACCGCGAGGCGGGCCGGGTCGGCGTTGTGCGCCAGGTCCGCCCGCTTGACCAGCAGCGCGCCCGGGGTGGCCAGGACGCGGGCCGCGTAGTCCTCGGGCGGCTCGCCGGACCGCTTGGTCACGGCGTCAACGATGTCCTTGGTGCGCCGGGTGAGCGCGGCACCCTCCAGCCACGCGCGGCTGAGCTTGTCGTCCTCCACGGCGTCGTGCAGCCAGGCCGCCGCGATCTGCTCCTCGTCGCCGCCGCGCCGTCGTACGCCCTCGGCGACCGCCTGCAGGTGCTCGGCGTAGGGGCGGCCCGCCTTGTCGGTCTGGCCGGCGTGCGCGGCGCGGGCGGTGGCCTCCACCTCGGTCAGGTCCATGATCGGTGTCCGGTTCACGCGCCCAGTGTGCCCTGCGGCATGCGGGCGCTGTGCCCGTCCGCACCCGACCGGTGTGCCCGACCGGGCTCAGCGGGCGGCGGCCGCGGTGGGGCCCTCGCGGCAGATCAACAGCAGCGCACGGTCGTCGTTGACGTCCTTGGCGACGGCCTCGATCAGGTGCCAGGCGGCGCCGTGGAATCCGCCGGCGACATAGCGGTCGGCCTCGCCGGTGAGCCGGTCGATGCCCTCGACCATGTCCCGGTCGGAGGTCTCCACCAGGCCGTCCGTGAACAGCATCAGCACGTCACCGGGGCGCAGCGCACCCTTCACCGGGTCGAACTGGGCGCCGTCGTAGACACCGAGCAGCGGGCCGTCGGCGGCCTTCTCCTCCCAGCGGCCGCTGCCCGCGCTGAGCTGCAGGCCCGGCGGGTGTCCGGCGGAGTAGAGCTCGTAGTCGCCGGAGTCCAGGTCCAGCACCAGGTGGATGGATGTGGCGAAGCCCTCGTCCCAGTCCTGGCGGAGCAGGTAGCCGTTGGCGGCCGGGAGGAAGTCGTGCGGGGGCAGGCTGCCGAGCAGCCCGCCGAAGGCGCCGGACAGCAGCAGGGCGCGCGAACCGGCGTCCATGCCTTTGCCGGAGACGTCGGTGAGGACGACCTCCAGGGTGCGCCCGCCGTTGGTGCGGGCCGCGACCACGAAGTCACCGGAGAAGGACTGGCCGCCGGCCGGGCGCAGCGCCATCTCCCGGTGCCAGCCGGAGGGCAGCTTCGGCAGCTTGCTCTGCACCCGGATGCGTTCGCGCAGGTCGAACAGCATGGTGCCGCCGCGCCGCCAGGGCACGCCGACCCGGCTGCGGAACTGGGCGACGAGGAGCCCGAAGAAGCCGCAGGCAGCGACGACCAGGACCACGCCGGGGGTGACCCGGGCCACTCCCTCGGTGTACGGGCCGAGTTGCACGGCCTCCACGATCAGCGCGGTCGCCGCCGCCGCGTACAGCCCGAGCAGACTGGCCGGGCGCAGCAGCAGGCCGCCCGCGACGACCGGGACGCACAGCGCGGCGGGCGAGCACCACACGGAGTTGGCGAGCGTCCCGGCGGCGATCAGCGGAACGGTGAGCAACAGCCCGGCGAGCGCGATCCAGTCCGAGCCGTCGCCGCGGAAGTAGTCCACGGCGGCCCGGCGCACGCCGACGCGGACCCGGTGCCACTGCTTGTTCAACCGGGCCGTGAACGTACCGGCTTCCGCGCGCCGCTGTCGTCCTGCTGCCATCAGTTCGGGACCCTATCCATCCAACCGGCCACTTGGCACGGGAGGTCCTGGTTGTCCCCCCGGACGGGGACGGAACTCACAGTGAACTTCACGCGGGGCCTTCCCGGGGCCGCCCGGCGGAAATTGCCTCGCCCGGATCATGGGGCCCTGGTAGGCATGCCCCCATGGCGAACGATTCGACGGGCCGCGCGCCCGAGCTCCGGGCCCTGCGGCCGGACGAGTGGGACACCGCGTACGACAACCTGCTGCGCGCCTTCGGGGGGCTGCCGGAGTCGGACGAGGAACGCGAGATGTGGCGGTCCATCACCGAGTTCGACCGCTTCCTGGCCGCCTGGGACGGTGAGCGGTGCGTGGGGACCGCGGGCGCGTTCTCGTTCCGGCTGACGGTGCCCGGCGGGGCCTCGGTACCGGCCGCGGGCGTCACCATGGTGAGCGTGGCGGCCACGCACCGGCGGCGCGGGGTACTGACGTCGATGATGCGGCGGCAGCTGGACGACGTCCGCTCCTGGGGCGAGCCGCTGGCGGTGCTCTGCGCGTCGGAGCCGGCGATCTACGGCCGGTTCGGCTACGGAGCCGCCACCTTCCAGCTGGACGCGGAGATCGACACCGCGCGCGTGGGTCTGACCGTGCCGGACGGTACGGATGACGTACAGGTGCGGTACGCCGGCCCCGCCGAGGTGCTGGACGCCTGCGAGGCGGTCTACGCCCGGCTGGTGCCCGGCCGTCCCGGGATGCTGGCGCGGCGGCCCGGCTGGGAGCGGGTCGGTCTGCTCGACCCGGAGAGCGACCGGGACGGTGCGTCGCCGCTGCAGTGCGTGGTCGCCGAGCGCGACGGGGAGACCGTCGGGTACGCGCGGTACCGGGTGAAGCCGTCCTGGAGTGCGGCCGGTCCCGACAGTCAGGTGGTGCTCAGTGCCCTGGAGGCGCTGGATCCGGCGGCGGGCGCGGCGCTGTGGCGCTTCCTGTTCGGCCTCGACCTGACGTCGTCGCTGGTGGCGCGGGGGCGGCCGGTGGACGAGGGCTGGCAGTACCTGGTGTCGGACATACGGCGCTGCCGTCCGGCCCGCCGGGACGCGCTGTACGTGCGGCCGGTGGAGGTCGGGGCGGCGCTGGCGGCGCGCACCTACGGGGCCCCGGTGGACGTGGTGCTGGAGGTGGAGGACGCCTTCTGTCCCTGGAACGCGGGGCGCTGGCGGCTGAGCGGGGACGCCAAGGGGGCGTCCTGCGAGCCCACCCGGGACGCGGCCGACCTCGCGCTGTCGGCGCGGGAGCTGGGTGCCGCGTATCTGGGCGGGGTGAGTCTCACGGCGCTCGCCGCGGCCGGGCGGGTGCGTGAGCTGCGCGGCGGTGCGCTGGCCGAGGCGGCCCTCGCCTTCGGCAGCGACCCGGCGCCGTGGATGCCGCACGGCTTCTGACCTCGCACGCGCCGCATGCCGCGCGGCTGCCGGTCCCGGCTCCGTGGCCGCCCGCACGGCTTCTGACCTTTCACGGCCCGCATGCCGCGCGATTACCGGTCCCGGGCGCCGTGGCCGCCGTGGCCGCCGCACAGGTTCTGACCCGGGGCGCTCCGGTGCGGTGTGTCCGGGGTCAGGGGCGCTGGCAGCCGGGGCACCAGAAGAGGTTGCGGGCGGCGAGGTCGGCGGTGCGGATCTCGCCGCCACAGATGTGGCAGGGCCGGTTCGCCCTGCGGTAGACGTACACCTCGCCGCCGTGGTCGTCGACGCGCGGCGGGCGGCCCATCGCCTCGGGAGTGTGCTCGGGGCGGACGGTGTCGATGCGGTTGTTGCGGACGCCCTCGCGCATCAGCGCGGCCAGGTCGGTCCAGATCGCGTCCCACTGCGCGCGGGTGAGGTCCTTGCCGGCCCGGTAGGGGTCGATGCCGTGCCGGAAGAGGACCTCGGCGCGGTAGACGTTGCCGACGCCCGCGACGACCTTCTGGTCCATGAGGAGCGCGGCGATCGTGGTGCGGCTGCGGCGGATCCTGCGGTAGGCGCGTTCGGGGTCCGCGTCGGCGCGGAGCGGGTCGGGGCCGAGCCGGTCGTGTATCGCCCGCTTCTCGGGTTCCGTGATCAGGGCGCAGGTGGTGGGGCCGCGCAGGTCGACGTACGCGGTGGGGCCGGCGAGGCGCAGCCGCACGGTGTCCGTGGGCGGCGGGGCCGGGGCCGGGCCGAAGGTGACCTTGCCGAAGAGGCCGAGGTGGATGTGGACCCACTCGCCGCGTCCGGGGCCGCCGAAGCCCAGGAAGAGGTGCTTGCCGTGGGCGTCGGTGGTGTGCAGCGGGGTGCGGTCGAGGAGGGCGGCGGCGTCGCTGAACTTGCCCTGGGGGCTGGTGACGCGCAGGGGGGTGCCCGCCGGGAAGGCCTCGGCGTAGTCCTTGGCCAGCCGGTGGATGGTGTGGCCCTCGGGCACGGCTCCCCCCTCGCTCCGCTGCTGTTCGGTCCGGTCGTTACTGCTGGGGGTGGTGGGCCGGGATCGGGGGGAGGTCGCCGGTGGTCTCGTAGGAGGAGAGCATGTCGATCCGGCGGATGTGGCGCTCGTCACCCGAGAACGGGGTGTTGAGGAAGATCTCGACGAACTTCGTCGCCTCGTCCTCGGAGTGCATGCGCGCGCCCACCGCGACCACGTTGGCGTCGTTGTGCTCACGGCCCAGCGCGGCGGTCTGCTCGCTCCACGCCAGGGCGGCCCGTACGCCCTTGACCTTGTTCGCGGCGATCTGCTCGCCGTTGCCGGAGCCGCCGATCACGATGCCGAGGGAGCCGGGGTCCGCGGCGGTCCGCTCCGCGGCGCGGAGGCAGAACGGCGGGTAGTCGTCCTGGGCGTCGTAAAGGTGCGGGCCGCAGTCGACGGGCTCATGTCCCGCCTCCTTGAGCCACTCGACGAGGTGGTTCTTCAGTTCGTAGCCCGCATGGTCGGAGCCGAGATACACGCGCATGCGTCGAGTGTGACACGGCCCCGGCGGGGAAGCGGCGCGGGGTGGGGCGTGTGAAGAGTGTGAGCCAATCCACAGGACCTCAGGAAAAGCTCGAGTAAAGATTGGAAATCAAAGGTTCCTGTGCAAGTACGCCTCCGTTTCACTGGTTCAGCTCGTGCACCGCTCGTACGGGTACCGCTCAACCGGCGCAAAGGAAGACCCCCACATGACTTCGCAGCCGACCCTCACCAAGGCCGGGGACGGCCCCGAGGGCCCCGGAGGCCCGCCCACGGGTTCCGGTCTCCAGGCCGGGCTGAAGAACCGGCACCTGTCGATGATCGCCATCGGCGGTGTGATCGGCGCGGGCCTGTTCGTCGGGTCCAGCACCGGCATCGCCACCACCGGCCCCGGCATCCTCCTGTCCTACGCCCTCGTCGGCACGCTCGTGGTGCTGGTGATGCGGATGCTGGGCGAGATGTCCGCGGCGAACCCGACCTCCGGGTCCTTCTCCGCGCACGCCGACCGGGCCCTCGGGCCGTGGGCCGGGTTCACCATCGGCTGGCTCTACTGGTTCTTCTGGGTCGTGGTGCTCGCGGTGGAGGCGACCGCCGGCGCCGCCATCCTCGAAGGGTGGGTACCCGCCGTCCCCCAGTGGGGCTGGGCGCTCATCGTGATGGTGGTGCTGACCGCGACGAACCTGGTGTCGGTCGGCTCCTACGGCGAGTTCGAGTTCTGGTTCGCCGGCATCAAGGTCGTCGCCATCGGCGCGTTCATCGTCGTCGGCGGACTGGCCGTCTTCGGAGTGCTGCCCGGCGCCGACAGCGAGCAGGCGGGCCTGTCGAACCTGACCGCCCACGGCGGCTTCCTGCCCAACGGCGCGGGCGCCATCCTCACCGGCATCCTGCTCGTGGTGTTCTCCTTCATGGGCAGCGAGATCGCCACCCTGGCGGCCGGCGAGTCGGAGGACCCGCAGCGGGCCGTCACCAAGGCCACCAACAGCATCATCTGGCGGATCGGCGTCTTCTACCTCGGCTCGATCCTCGTCGTGGTCTGTCTGCTGCCCTGGGACAGCGCGGCGATCGCGAAGGACGGTTCGTACGTCGCCGCGCTGGACTCGCTCGGCATCGCGCACGCCGGCCAGATCATGAACTTCATCGTGCTGACGTCGGTGCTCTCCTGCCTCAACTCCGGGCTGTACACGGCCTCCCGGATGGCCTTCTCGCTCGGTCAGCGCGGGGACGCGCCGAAGGCGTTCGCCCGGACCACCCACCGGGGCGTGCCGCGAGCCGCGATCCTCGTGTCGGTCGTGTTCGGCTTCGTCGCGGTCTTCTTCAACTACAAGTTCCCCGACTCCGTGTTCCTCTTCCTCGTCAACTCCTCCGGCGCGGTCGCGCTGTTCGTGTGGCTGGTGATCTGCTTCTCGCAGCTGCGGATGCGGAAGATCATCCAGGCGGAGGCACCGGAGAAGCTGGTCGTGCGGATGTGGCTGTACCCGTACCTGACCTGGGTGAGCATCGCGTTCATCGTGTTCGTGCTCGGCTACATGCTGACCGACACCGAGCACGACGGGCGGACCACGATGCTGCTGACGATGCTGGTCGCGGCGGTGGTGCTGGCGATCTCCCTGGTCCGGCACCGGCTGGCCGGACGGCGGGCCACCGCCCCGGACCGGGACGAGGTGCGGGCGGGCTGATCCCGCCTCCCCGACACGACGGAAGGGCTCGGCGGGCGCTGTGACAGCGCCCGCCGAGCCCTTCGGCGTGAGTGCCGGTCGTCAGCGCTTGTCGACGAGCTTCCAGGCGGTGGGCAGCAGGCCCATGGCGAGCGCCGCCTTGAGCGCGTCACCGATGAGGAACGGCGTCAGGCCGGCCGCGATCGCCGCGGAGGCCGACATGCCGGTGGCCAGGGCCAGGTAGGGCACGCCGACGGCGTAGATGACCGCCGAACCGAGCACCATGGTGCCGGCCGTGCGCCAGGCGGAGCGGTCGGCGCCGCGGCGGGCGAGCGCGCCCACGGCCACGGACGCCAGCAGCATGCCGAGGATGTAGCCGAAGGACGGCATGCCCATCCCGGACTTGCCCTCCGCGAACCACGGCACGCCGGCCATGCCCACCAGCGCGTAGACCGCGAGGGAGACGAAGCCGCGGCGGGCGCCGAGGGTGGTGCCGACGAGCAGCGCCGCGAAGGTCTGTCCGGTCACCGGCACCGGGGAGCCGGGGACGGGCACCGCGATCTGGGCGGCGAGGCCGGTGAGCGCGGCACCGCCGAGCACGAGGGCCGCGTCCCGGACGCGGGAGGCGGGGACCAGGTCGGCGAGAACCTGTCCGGGCCGGGCGGAGGTGACGGTGGCGGTGCTCATGGGGACTCCCCGGGGTGAGGGCAAGTGGGAACACGGCGACGCTATACCGGCGCCCCCGTGCCGATCACCAGCAGCGCTCGACAAAGGGTCGAACGGGGAGTTGGTGGGCTCCGGACAAAGGAACGGAGCGACACCCCGGTGAAGGTGACCCCGGTCACTGAGGTGACGTGGTGTCGCCGACACGGCCGGGCGGAGCGCCGGCTGTAGGGATCCACCAATGCCGGTACCGGAGTTCGCACCGGCCGTCTCGCCCGTCGGTCACCGTCTGGGCAGCGGGCCAGCCGGTTTGCTAGCTTCGAGCCATGGTCGCCCAGTCCCGGAACTTCACCTCGCGTCGCCACGTCGATCTGCGACGCGTGGGCGCCACCGCCTGTCGCCTCCTCTGACGAGGCCGGCGGAGCGGATCCGGCGCGCCTCGACTCCCGTACGACGGCGCAGTGTCGGACCCGTTCCCGAGGAAGTTCCCCATGCTTCGTACCGTGGCACCCCCCTCCCCCTCTCCCTCGGCGCGTGCCGCCGATCCCGACCGGCGGCGGACCAGTGCCCGCACGGTGCTGCGCTGCGTGCTGGAGCACGGACCGGTGGCGCGCAGCACGATCGCGCGGCTCACCGGGCTGTCACCGGCCTCCGTGACCGACCACTGTGCCCGTCTGGTCGGGCTCGGACTGGTCCGGGAGGCCGCGGCGCCCCGCCGCTCGGGCGGTGTCGGGCGGCCGCACCAGCCGCTCGACGTGGACCGCTCGCGGCTGGTGGGCGGCGTGCATGTCGCGGTGCCGTACACCACGGTGGCGCTGCTCGACCTGCGCGGGCGGGTGCTCGCCGAACGGCGGCTGCCGCATCCGGACACCGAACCGGCGCGGGTGCTGGAGCGCGCCGCCGAGGGGCTCGCGGACCTCTTCCGGCGGGTGCCGGAGCGGCGGCCGCTGGGTGTCGGCTTCGCGGCCGGCGGCTGGGTGGACCGCGAGGCGGGCACCGTCGTCGACCATCCGCTGCTGGGCTGGCGCGACGTCCCCGCGCGGGAGGTGCTGCGGGCCCGCACCGGGCTGCCGGTCCATGTGGACGGGCGCGCGCGGGCGCTGGTGGACGCGGAGCGGATGTTCGGGCGGGTGGCGCGGGACAGCCGCAGCGTGCTGCACCTGTTCGCCGGCAACATCGTCGACGCGGCGTTCGCCACCCATGACGAGGTGCACCACGGGCCGCGTTCGCAGGCCGGGGCGATCGCCCATCTCCCGCTGGCGGGCGCCACCGAGCCCTGCGGCTGCGGCCGGTCCGGCTGCCTCCAGGCCGAGTTGAGCGAGCGCACGCTGGGCCGGCGGGCCCGGGAGGCCGGGGTCTGCGACGGACGCGACCCCCTGCAGGTGGTCGACGCGGCGGCGGCCGGGCATCCGGTGGCCGCGCGGCTGCTGCGCGAGCGGGCCCGCATGACGGGGCGCGCGGTGCGGCTGCTGACGGACGTCCTCAACCCGGAGAGCGTGGTGGTCACCGAGATCGGTGCCATCCACCGGCCGGACTGTCTCGCGGCGCTGCGCGGCGAGCTGGACGCGGCGCGGGCGGCGACGGTGACGCCGACGAGTTTCCCGGATTCCGTACTGGCCGTGGCCGGCGGATCGGTCGCTCTCGACGTGCTTTACCGGGACCCGTTGAGCGTGTCACCAGAGCGTATTTAATTCAGAAACTCGGAATATTGACACCGCCCCTCAGGGAACAGGAACATGCTGGTCATGAGCTGTCGCACCCTCTGTTGCTGACGCGTTGACGCGCGGTCGTCCGCGCCGTCCCTCCTTTCCTGCGTGATTTTCGTCCGGGCCCTTTCCGCCCGAAAATTCCGCCTGCCTTTCTGTCCCGCGCACACCCCTGTGCGCCTTTCCGCGTCCCCGCATCCCCTGGGAGTCCCCTCATGCCCGCACCGCCCTCGCCCGGCCTCGACCGGCGGCTGTTCCTGACCTCCCTGCTCGGCGTCACCGCCGCTGCCGCCGGACTGAGCGGCTGCGCCGAGGCCGGGGCCGCGGCCGACGAGGCGTCGCTGAAGGCCCCGCTCGCCAAGAAGGTCCCGCCCGGCACCCGTCTGAAGATCTCCTCGTACGAGAACGTCCAGCAGATCCAGCTGAAGCTGGCCGGCCTCGACGACCTGCCCTTCGAGGTGGCCGACTGGCTGAACATCGGGGCCGGTCCGGACGTCATCAACGCCTTCCGCGCCCAGTCCCTGGACCTCGCCAACAACGCGGGCATCCCGCCGATCCAGGCCTTCTACCAGGGCTTCGACGCGCGGATCGTCGCCATCAACATCACCCGCAAGCCCAACTACCTGTTCGCCACGAAGCCCGGCAGCGACATCCGCACCGTCGCCGACTTCAAGGGCAGGCGGCTCGCCTTCTCCCAGGGCCAGGCGCAGGGCGTGGTGCTGCTGCGCGCCCTCAAGGAGGCCGGCCTGAAGCAGGACGAGGCCGAGCTGGTCCCGCTGACCAGCAACCAGTTCCTCACCGCGCTGCAGTCCGGGCAGGTGGACATCGCCCCGCTGGGCAACAGCCAGGCACCCGCCTATCTGAAGCAGTACGGCGCGAAGGGCGCCCGCACCATCCCCACCGAGGTGGTGGACCTGCTCAACCTGCTGTGGGCGCCGACCGAGGTGCTCGCCGACCGGGCGAAGGCGGCCGCGGTCGCCGCGTACATCCCGTACTGGGCCAAGGGCGCGGTGTGGCAGTACGAGCACCCCGACGCATGGAACCGGGAGTACTACGTCAAGACGCAGAACCTCACCCTCGACCAGGCCGAGTCCATCACCGAGCTCGCCAACAAACCCCTCTTCCCGCCGGGTTGGGACGAGGCGATCGCGTGGGAGCAGGAGACCGCCGATCTGCTCGCGGAGGGCGGCTACGTGAAGAAGTTCGATGTCGGCGTCCTCTTCGACCGGCGCTTCGAGTCCCTCGCGGCGAGGGCCGTGCCCCAGGAGTACCGGAGGTGACCACCGTGACCACGACCACGACCACGACCGCACCCGCACCGCCCGCCGCCGTCGAGGAGGAACACCAGGTACGGCGACGACGGCGGCTGTCCCCCGGCCGGCGGCTGCCCGCCACCCGCCTCGCCGGACCCCTGCTGGTGCTGCTGCTGTGGGCCGCCGCCTCCGCCGCCGGCCGGCTGGACCCCGGGGCGATCCCCGCGCCCTGGACGGTGGTGGAGACCGGGGCCCGGCTGTGGACCGACGGCACCCTGGCGAACGACATCCTGACCTCGCTGCGGCGCGCGGGCGCCGGGTTCGCGATCGGTCTGACCGGGGGCGTCGTGCTCGCCCTGTTGTCCGGGCTGAGCCGGACCGGCGAGGCGCTGATCGACGGGAGCGTGCAGCTCAACCGCGCGGTGCCGACGCTCGGCCTGATCCCGTTGTTCATCCTCTGGCTGGGCATCGGCGAGACCTTCAAGATCGCGATCATCGCCATCGTCGTCTACATCCCGATCTACCTGAACACCCACTCCGCGCTGTCCGGCATCGACCACCGGTTCGTGGAACTGGCGGAGGTGCAGGGCCTGTCCCGGTTCGCCTTCGTCCGGCAGGTCGTCGTGCCCGGCGCCCTGCCCGGATTCTTCGTCGGGCTGCGGCTCGGCGTGACCGGGTCCTGGCTGGGCCTGGTCGTCCTCGAACAGATCAACGCCACCAGCGGACTCGGCTACATGATGTTCCAGGCGCAGAACTACGGCCAGACGGACGTCATCCTCGTCGGTCTCGTCGTCTACGGCCTCTTCGGCCTGGTCTCCGACACCGCCGTCCGCGCGATCGAACGGAGGGTGCTGTCATGGCGCCGCACACTGAGCAGCTGACCCGGCCGGCCGTGCGGCTGCGCGGTCTGACCCGGTCCTTCGAGGGCCGTACGGTGCTCGACCGCGTCGACCTCGACCTGCCCGCCGGCCAGTTCACCGCGCTGCTCGGGCACAGCGGCTCCGGCAAGAGCACCCTGCTCCGCGCGATCGCGGGCATCGACCACAGGGTGGCGGGCAGCGGCACACTGACCGCGCCCGAGCGGGTGTCGGTGGTCTTCCAGGACTCCCGGCTGCTGCCCTGGCGCCGCATCCTGCCCAACGTGCTCCTCGGGCTGGAGGGCAAGGACGCCGAGGAGCGCGGCCGGGCCGCGCTCGCCGAGGTCGGTCTGGGCGGCCGGGAACGCGCCTGGCCGAGCGAGCTGTCGGGCGGCGAGCAGCAGCGGGCCGCCCTGGCCCGGTCCCTGGTGCGCGAGCCGGAACTGCTGCTCGCGGACGAACCGTTCGGGGCGCTGGACGCGCTGACCCGGATCAGGATGCACGCACTGCTGCGGCAGCTGTGGGAGCGGCACCGGCCGTCGGTGCTGCTGGTCACGCACGACGTGGACGAGGCGATCGCCCTCGCGGAGCGCGTGCTGGTGCTGGAGGACGGCCGGATCGGGCTGGACCTGACGATCGACCGCGAGGGCCCGCACTCCCACGGCGCGTACCGCTCCCGGCTGCTGAAGGCGCTCGGCGTCACCGAGGACACCCCGTGACCGCCCGCCCGCGCCGCTCCTGAAGCACCTCCCCACCAACCCACCACCTCGCACCGAGAGCGCCGAAAGCGCCGAGAAGGGGATCCCCCATGCCCAGACAGCTCCACCTCAACGCCTTTCTCATGAACACCGGCCACCACGAGGCCTCCTGGCGGCTGCCCGAGAGCGATCCGTACGCACACGTCGACCTGGACCACCACGTACGGCTGGCCCGCATCGCCGAACGGGGCACGTTCGACTCGCTGTTCCTCGCCGACGGTCCCCAGCTGTGGAACACGGTGGCCCAGCGTCCCGCCGGGGCGCTGGAGCCGCTCACCCTGCTCACCGCGCTGGCGACGGCCACCGAGCACATCGGGCTGATCGCGACGGCGTCCACCTCGTACAACTCGCCCTACAACCTGGCCCGTAAGTTCGCCTCGCTGGACGTCGTCAGCAAGGGCCGGGCCGGCTGGAACATCGTCACCACCGCCGGAGCCGAGGCGGCCCGCAACTTCGGCCTGGACGCGGAGCCGGCGCACGCCGAACGGTACGCACGTGCCGCCGAGTTCCTGGACGTCGCCCGGCTGCTGTGGGACAGCTGGGAGGACGACACGATCGTCGCCGACAAGGCGGCGGGCGTCTGGGGCGACGACGCGAAGATCCACCCGCCGCGCCACCGGGGCAGGTACTTCCGGGTCGAGGGCGCGCTCAACGTGCCGCGCACTCCGCAGGGTTACCCGCTGCTGGTGCAGGCCGGGTCCTCGGAGGACGGCAAGCGGTTCGCGGCGCGGTACGCGGAGGCGGTGTTCACCGCCCAGCAGACCCTGGCCGACGCGCAGGCGTTCTACGCCGACCTCAAGGCCCGTACGGCGGCGGCCGGGCGCGACCCGGACCACATCAAGGTGCTGCCCGGCATCGTGCCCGTGGTCGGCTCCACCGAGGCGGAGGCGCGGCGTCTGGAGCAGGTGCTGGAGGAGCACATCGTGCACGAGCACGGGGTGCGCCGCCTGGAGGAGCTGCTGCGGCTCGCCCCGGGCACGCTCGACCTGGACGGCGAACTGCCGGGCGGGCTGCCCTCGGAGGACGACATCGAGGGCGCCAAGAGCCGCTACACGCTGATCGTGGAGCTGGCCCGGCGCGAGCGGCTCACCGTGCGGCAGCTGATCGGGCGGCTGGGTGGCGGGCGGGGACACCTGACCTTCGCGGGCACGCCGGAGCAGGTCGCCGACACCATCGGCCGGTGGTTCGCCGAAGGCGCCGCCGACGGCTTCAACATCATGCCCGCCGTGCTGCCGTCCGGCCTGGAGACCTTCGTCGACCAGGTCGTGCCGATCCTGCGCGAGCGCGGCCTGTTCCGCACCGAGTACGGCCCCCGGCGGACCCTGCGCGAGCGCTACGGGCTGCCGCGCCCCGCCAACCAGCACGTCACCCCGCACGCCCCCGGGCCGGCCCCCACCGCCGCACTCGTCTGACCGACCGCTCCCGACCGCTCCCCGTCACAGGAAGGCACGCCCTCATGTCGGACCTCCAGATCACCAAGGTCACCGCGAACATCGGCGCCCGGGTCTTTGGCGTCGACCTCTCCCGGCCGCTGGACGACGCCACCGTCACCGCGCTGCGCGACGCCCTGAACGAGCACAAGACGCTGCTGTTCGACGACGTGCACCTCGACGACGCCGGGCAGCAGGCCTTCGTGCGGCACTTCGGCGACATCACCGGCGCCCACCCGACCGTGCCCGCCGTGGAGGGCGCGCCCAGCGTTCTGCCGGTCGACAGCGGGCGCGGGCGCGCGGCCAACAACTGGCACACGGACGTCACCTTCGTCCTCAACCCGCCGCAGGCCACCTCCCTGCGCAGCATCACGATCCCGCCGTACGGGGGCGAGACGCTGATCGCCAACTCGGCCGCCGCCTACCGCGACCTGCCCGAGCCGCTGCGCCGGCTGGCCGACACCCTGTGGGCCGAGCACACCAACGACTACGACTACGCCGTCCCGGAGGAGGCCGTGGACGAGGACGAGGCGGCCCGACGCGCCCAGTTCACCTCCGTGCGGTACCGCACCGTCCACCCGGTGGTGCGCGTGCACCCGCTCACCGGTGAACGCGGGCTGTTCATCGGCGGGTTCGCGCAGCGGATCGTGGGGCTGTCCAAGGGCGAGTCGCGCAAGGTGCTGGACCTGCTCCAGGCCTACGTCACCCGGCCGGAGAACGTGGTGCGCCGGCGCTGGGAGCCGAACCAGCTGGTGCTGTTCGACAACCGCATCACCCAGCACTACGCGATCGACAACTACGACGGCCTGCCGCGCCGCCTGCACCGGGTGACGGTCGCCGGTGACGTGCCGGTCGGCGTCGACGGCAAGGAGTCGTACGCGATCGAGGGGGACGCCTCGCACTACACGAGCGTCGCGGAGGTCGCGGCCGCCGCGGCGTGACGCCGCCGACGGGGTGACGGTCGCGAGCGGGGCGACGGCCACCCCGCAGTGACCGGACTGTGACCCTCCGCTTGACCGTCGTCCACATGCTGGGCGGGCGCTCCGTGACCACCGGGCGGCCGCCCAGACTGGGCGGCGTTTTTGTCGTCTCCCCCCATTGGACGATCCGCGCCCATGCCCCCCACCTCGGTCGAGACGCCCACGGACACCGACGGCGTCTCCCTCTCGCACGGCCTCAAACAGCGCCACCTGTCGATGATCGCCCTCGGCGGGGTGATCGGCGCCGGACTGTTCGTCGGTTCCGGCGCGGGCATCGCCGCCGCCGGCCCCTCCATCGTCCTCGCCTACGCCCTCTCCGGTCTGCTGGTCATGCTGGTGATGCGGATGCTGGGCGAGATGTCGGCCGCGTATCCCGACTCCGGCTCCTTCTCCTCGCACGCCGAGCGGGCCATCGGGCCCTGGGCCGGGTTCACCGCGGGCTGGGCGTTCTGGGTGCTGCTGTGCACGGCGGTCGGCCTGGAGGGCATCGGCGCCGCGAAGATCGTCACCGGCTGGCTGCCGGGCACGCCCGAGTGGGCCTGGGTGGCGCTGTTCATGGTGGTGTTCTGCGGGACGAACCTCGCCGCGGTGAAGAACTTCGGCGAGTTCGAGTTCTGGTTCGCCGCGTTGAAGGTCGGCGCGATCACCCTGTTCCTGGCGCTCGGCGTGCTCGCCCTGGCCGGCCTGCTGCCCGGCACCGACTCGCCGGGCGGCTCGAACCTCACCGAGCTGATGCCGGGCGGCGGCGAAGGGCTGGTCATCGGCCTGCTCGCGTCCGTCTTCGCGTACGGCGGCCTGGAGACGGTGACCATCGCGGCGGCCGAGTCGCAGGACCCGGTGCGCGGTGTGGCGCGCGCGGTGCGCACCGCGATGTGGCGGATCGCGCTGTTCTACGTCGGCTCCATGGCGGTCATCGTCGCCCTCGTCCCCTGGGACTCCCCCGCGGTGGTGGAGGACGGTCCCTACGTCGCCGCCCTGGACCGACTCGGCATCCCCGGCGCGGGCCAGCTGATGAACGTGGTCGTGCTGGTGGCGCTGCTCTCCGCGATGAACGCCAACGTCTACGGCGCCTCACGCATCGGCTACTCGCTGGTGGAGCGCGGTCAGGGGCCGAAGGTGCTCGGCCGGGTGTCGGGCGGGGTGCCGCGGGTGGCCGTGCTGGCCTCCTCGGTCTTCGGCTTCCTGTGCGTGCTGCTGAGCTACTGGCGGCCGGACGACGTCTTCGCCTGGCTGCTGAACATGATCGGCGCGGTGATCCTGGTCGTCTGGATCTTCACCGCCGTGGCCCAGCTGCGGCTGCGCCGCCGGCTGGAGCGGGAGACGCCGGAGCGGCTGACGGTGCGGATGTGGGCGTTCCCGTGGCTGACCTGGGTGGCGCTGGCGGGGATGGCTGCGGTCTTCGTCCTCATGGCCCGGGAACCGGACACCCGGGTCCAGCTGTACTCGACAGGTGCGATGACGCTGGCCCTGGCGGCGGTGGGCTACGCCCGCCAGCGGGTGCGCGCCCGGCGCTGACCGGACAGCCCTTTCTGTTGCTAGCGTGTAGTTGCGAGTAACTTGCAATAAGCGCCTGCCTCGGGATCGTCTTCTCACCGTTCACCCGGCAGGCGGAAAGAAGGAAGCCCCCGCGAGGACCTCACTCGCGGGGGCTTCCGGTGTGCGGCATTCCGGGTCATCGTTGCGCAATGGCGACACAGAGGACGATGACGGATTACTGCTGGACCTGCGGCAGTGACCAGCAGCACCGCCGGCTGAACAAGAAGGAGGAGGACTGGCTCAAGGAACGGCTCGGCCGCAACGGGGTCGGCGAGTTCTGGATCTGCGTGAACGTCCTGGACCCCGACACCGGGAAGCAGTGCCGCAACCTGCGCACGGGCTTCAACAAGAAGCCGTTCGCCGTGCCGATCAAGGCACCCGTGCCGGACTGACCTCCGTCACAGGTTGCTGAAGTCCGGGCCCTTCGTGCGGGTGCGCTTGATCTCGTAGAAGCCGGGGACCGAGGCCACCGCGAGGGTGCCGTCCCACAGGCGGACGGCCTCGTCGCCCTGCGGGGCGGGGGTGACGACCGGGCCGAAGAAGGCGATCTCCTCGCCGTCGGGGCCGGGGACCGCGATCACCGGGGTGCCGACCTCCTGGCCCACCTTGTCGATGCCCTCCTTGTGGGAGGCGCGCAGCTGCGGCTCGTAGGGCGTGGAGTCCCAGTGGTCCATGAGGGAGTCGGGCAGACCGACCTCCTTCAGCGCCGCGGCGACCGTCTCCTTGCCCGGGCCCTCGCCCTGGTTGTGGATGCGGGTGCCGAGCGCGGTGTAAAGGTCGCCGAGCACCTGCGGGCCGTGCTCCTCCTGGGCCGCGATGACCACACGCACCGGGCCCCAGGCCTTCACCTCGAGCATCTCGCGGTACTCCGCGGGCAGCTGGTCCAGCTTGTCCTCGTTCAGGACGGCCAGGCTCATCAGGTGCCAGCGGACGTCGAGGTCCCGCTGCTTCTGCACCTCCAGCACCCACCGGGAGGTCATCCAGGCCCAGGGGCACAGCGGGTCGAACCAGAAGTCGACGGGCGTGGCGGGAGACTTGTCCGACATGTCGCTCCTCGTGAAGGCAGTGTTTCCCCGTGGCAACGCCGTGGCTCGCCCCGGCCATTCCCGGCTGCCCCGCGTCAGGGGCGCATGGCAGGATCGGTGCTGACCTTTCCCTGTCGACGACGCATGAGGAGACCGCCCGTGCCCGGTGAGAATCTGACCCGTGACGAGGCCCGGGAGCGGGCAGCCCTGCTGTCCGTCGACGGGTACGAGGTGTCCTTGGACCTGCGGTCCGCGGTCGGCGAGCACAGGGGCGACGGCCCGCGCACCTTCCGGTCGGTCACCACCGTGCGGTTCCGCTGCGCCGAGCCGGGGTCGAGCAGCTTCGCCGACCTGATCGCGCCCGCCGTGACGGCCGTGTCCCTCAACGGGCGGGACCTCGACCCGGGCCAGGTCTTCGACGGCAGCCGCATCCTCCTGGAGGATTTGGCCGCCGACAACGAGCTGGTCGTCGACGCGCAGTGCGCCTACTCCCGCACCGGCGAGGGCATGCACCGCTTCGTCGACCCCGAGGACGGCGAGGTGTACCTCTACACCCAGTACGAGCCGGCCGACGCCCGCCGGGTCTTCGCCAACTTCGAGCAGCCAGACCTGAAGGCCCCGTACCGCTTCGAGGTGCGGGCGCCCGAGGACTGGACGGTGTGGAGCAACGGCGCGGGCGAACTCACCGACGGAGCCTGGCGGTTCGCGGAGACCAAGCCGATCTCGACGTACATCACGTGTGTCGTCGCAGGTCCGTACCACTACGTGACCGACCGCTACGAGCGGGTCTTCGAGGACGGCACCCGGCTGGAGATCCCGCTCGGCGCGATGTGCCGCAAGGGCCTCGCCCCGCACTTCGACGCCGACGACGTCTTCCTGGTCACCAAGCAGGGCCTGGACTTCTTCCACGACCACTTCGACTACCCGTACCCGTTCGGCAAGTACGACCAGGCGTTCGTGCCGGAGTACAACCTGGGCGCGATGGAGAACCCGGGGATGGTGACCTTCCGCGAGGAGTTCATCTTCCGCGGCAAGGTGACGCGGGCCTCCTACGAGGGCCGGGCCAACGTGATCCTGCACGAGATGGCCCACATGTGGTTCGGCGACCTGGTCACCATGGAGTGGTGGGACGACCTGTGGCTGAAGGAGTCCTTCGCGGACTTCATGGGCGCGTTCTCCCTGGTCGGCGCGACCCGCTTCACCGACGGCTGGATCACCTTCGCCAACCGGCGCAAGGCGTGGGCGTACCGCGCGGACCAGCTGCCCTCCACGCACCCGATCACCGCCGACATCCGCGACCTTCAGGACGCCAAGCTCAACTTCGACGGCATCACCTACGCCAAGGGCGCCTCGGTGCTCAAGCAGCTCGTGGCGTACGTCGGCCAGGACGCGTTCCTGGAGGGCGCCCGCCGCTACTTCAAGCGGCACGCCTACGGCAACACCCGGCTCGGCGACCTGCTGTCGGTCCTCGAGGAGACCAGCGGGCGGGACATGGCCGCGTGGTCGCGGGCGTGGCTGGAGACGGCCGGGGTCAACTCCCTGACCCCACAGGTGCTGCTGGGCGAGGACGGCACCGTGGACGAGCTGGCGGTCGTGCAGGAGGCCGCCGAGTCGCACCCCGAACTGCGCCCGCACCGGGTCGCGGTGGGCCTGTACCGGCGCTCCGAGAACGCCGGGGGGCTGCCGGCGCTGGAGCGGTACGCGCAGGCCGAGACGGACGTCGAGGGTCCGCGTACGGTCGTGGCGGAGCTGGCGGGCGCCGAGGCGCCGGACCTGGTGCTGGTCAACGACGACGACCTGACGTACTGCAAGACGCGGTTCGACGAGACCTCGCTGGCGGCGCTGCGGCGCAGCCTCGGCTACATGACCGACCCGCTGGCCCGCGCCCTGTGCTGGTCGGCGCTGTGGAACATGACGCGGGACGCGCTGCTGCCGGCCCGGGAGTTCATCGGTCTGGTGGTGAAGTTCGCGGGCCAGGAGACCGACATCGGCGTGCTGCAGATGCTGCACGCGTGGGCGGAATCGGCGGCGGTGCACTACACCACGGCCGAGCGGCGGGCGGAGGCCGGGCGGGAGCTCTGCAAGATCGCCTCCCTCCAGATGTACTCCGCCGAGGCGGGCAGCGAGCACCAGCTGGCGTGGGCGCGGTTCTTCGCGCGCGTGGCCGATGTGCCGGCCGCCTTCGAGCTGCTGGCCTCGCTGCTCGACGGCACGGTGACCGTGCCGGGCCTGGAGGTCGACCAGGAGCTGCGCTGGGCGTTCCTGGAGCCGCTGGCCGCGCACGGCGCGGCCGACGAGAAGCGGCTGGACGAGGAGCTGGCGCGGGACGACACGGCCTCCGGGCGGCGCCACCACGTCCGCTGTCTGGCGGCCCGCCCGTCGGAGGCGGTCAAGGCGCAGTGCTGGGCGCAGGTCGTGGAGTCGGACGCGCTGTCCAACGCGCTGGTCGAGGCGACGATCGCGGGCTTCGCCCAGTCGTCCCAGCGGGAGCTGATCGCGCCGTACGCGGAGAAGTACTTCGCGGCGATCGAGCGGGTGTGGACGCAGCGGTCGATCCAGATCGGCATGGACGTGGTCCGCGGCCTGTTCCCCTCGTACCAGGACTCGCAGGCCACTCTGGACGCGACGGACGCGTGGCTCGCTTCCCACGAGGACGCGGCGCCGGCGCTGCGGCGGCTGGTGCTGGAGGCGCGGGACGACCTGGCGCGTGCGCTGCGTGGTCAAGCCTGTGACGCCGCGTCCGGCATGTGACCGTCCTTTCCCGTCCCGCCCCGGACCCCGCTCCTCAAACGCCGGAGGGGCTGACATGGCGCGCCGGAGGGGCTGACTTGTCAGCCCCTCCCCCGTGCGACCGCCGTTACCGAACGCGGGCATCCGGGCCGTAACCCGGGGCTCTCACCCGAACGGACCAGGGGGTTTCGGTATCCGAACACGCGTCCTTTAGTGCGGGCTTGTCCGGGTTCGTCGACGAGCGTGTAACAGGGGTTCGGAGGCCGTCCGGAGGCGGGAAATTGCCGGTCATGAACCACAACACCCCCCTCTCCCCGCGCCCCCTGCACCACCTCGCCACCGGCACCGGACGTCGTGTCCTGACCCACACGCAACTGCGGGCCCACGGCGTCTCGGCCGCCGAGGCCGGCGAGCAGTGCCGCCCCGGCGGGGCCTGGCAGCAGCTGCTGCCCGGTGTCGTCCTGCTCCACCCCGGACCGCCGACGAGCGAGGAGCGGCTGCACGCGGTCCTGCTGTACGCGGCGCGGGAGCGCACCGTGAGCGTGCCGGTGCAGCCGGGGAGGGACGAGCCGCCCGCCTCCCCCTACGGCGAGGCGATGATCACCGGCCTGGCCGCGCTGACCCTGCACGGGTTCGCCTCCACTCCCCCGCTGCCGTCCCTTCAGACCCTCGACGTGCTGGTGCCGCGGCTGCGCCGGCTGCGTTCGACGGGCTGCGCCCGGATCGTGCGCACCGCCGACCTGCCCGTCCCGGAGCAGGTCACCGGCCTGCCCGTGGCCCCGGTCCCGCGGGCCCTGGCGGACGCGGTGGCGGGTCTGAAGGACGCGGTCGCGGTGCGCCGGCTGCTGACCGAGGCGGTGCGCGGCGGGCACTGCGAGCCGGCCGCGGTGGTGCGCGAGCTGACCGCCGCCAAGCTGCTGAACCGGCCGCACGTGGTGGACGCGGTCGACTCGCTGCTGGCCGAGGGGCGGGCGCTCGCCGAGGCACGGCTGTACCGGATGGTCCGCGAGTACGGCCTGCCGGACCCCTGCTGGAACGTGGACCTGCGGCTGCCCGGCGGCCCGCACCTGGGCGGCCTGGACGCGTACTGGCCGGAGCAGTCGGTGGCGGTGGAGCTGGACACCCGCGCGCCGAGGCCGGGCGGGCGGCCCGAGGAGGACGCCGAGTGGACGGAGCACGCCCGCAAGCGTGAGCACCTGGAGCGCCTGGGCATCACGGTCGTCCACATCACGCCCCGCAAGCTGCGGGACGCGGCGGAGCAGCAGGCGGCGGTGGTCCGCACGGCCCTGATGGCGGCGGCCGACCGCGATCCGGCCGCGTACGTCGTCGTGCTGCCCCGGTAGTGCGGCACCACGGCGGGGCCGCGGCCCTTCCCGAACGGACGGGGGGACCGCCGGGGGCCGTGCCCCGGCGGTCCTCCTCACCTCAGTCGCCGCAGTACTCCGCCTCGATCACCGCCCCGGGGTCGCCGGACCAGTCGCCGTTGAAGTTGAACGCCAGCGAGTGCCGGCCGTCCTCGGTCGTGACGGCCTCGGACGTGGAGCCGTGGATGCCGCCGCCGTGGCCCCAGACGGTCACCCCGCAGCTCAGCTCGGTCTTCATCAGGCCCAGGCCGTAGCCGTTCCTGGCGTCCACCGTGACCGTGTCGGTCATCTCGTCCAGCTGCTCCCGGGGCAGCAGCCGACCGGTGAGCAGGGCGCGGTAGAAGCGGCCCAGGTCCCTGGAGTCGGAGATCATCTCGCCCGCCGAGGAGGCCATGGACGGGTTGAGGCGGGTGACGTCGTGCACGGGCCCGCTGCCGTCCTGCGTCAGCTTGCCGTACGCGCGGCTGCTGGGTCCCGGGACGTCGGTGCGGGTGCCGGGGACCGAGGTGCCGGTCAGGTGCAGCGGCGCGATGACGCGCCGGCGGACCTCCTCGCCGTAGGGGCGGCCGGTGGCCTTCTCGATCACCATCCCGGCCAGGACGTAATTGGTGTTGGAGTAGTTCCATCCGGCGCCGGGTGCGAAGTCCGGCTCGTGGGACGTCGCGATCCGCACCAGTTCCTCGGGGGCGAGGGTGTCGTAGCGGTGCTCGAAGAAGCCCTCCTTGAGGAAGTAGGTGCGGCCGAAGTCCTCGTCCGCCGTGTAGTTGAAGACGCCGCTGGTGTGGTTGAGCAGCTGCCGGAGAGTGATCCGGGTGCCGTCGTGGCCGTTGCCCGTCACCAGGCCCGGCAGCCAGGTGTCGACGGTGTCGTCCAGGGACAGCTTCCCCTCGGCCTCCAGTTGCAGCAGCACCGTCGCCACGAAGGTCTTGGTGATGCTGCCGACCCGGTAGCGGTCCTGCGGGGAGCGCTTCCGCTCCGTGCGCAGGTCGCCCACCCCGGCGGTCGCCGTCCAGGTGCCCCGCCGGTCCTCCGCCCGCACCGTGACGCCGGGCACGCCGCCGGCGACCGCGGCGTGCACGGCCCGGCGGGTCGCCCGGTGGTCGCCGGTGTCCCCGGCCCCGCTCCCCCCGGGCGCCGCCACGGCGGGGGCCGCCAGGGCCACCGAGAGCCCCACCGCCACCGCTGCCACCGCCGTCGTCCGCATCCGCTTCAGCATGCTCGTGCCTCCCCTGTCCTTCGGTCGTGGTCGCAGGGAGGGACCGCGCCCCGGCCGCCCCGGTTGCCACGACCCGCGACGGTTGACCGGGTTCCGGCCGTTCTCTCCCCGGGCGCACGGGGGCGGCGGCCGGAGCCCGGGGCCGCGCTATGTCTGAGCCGGTTCCACCCGTCCGGTCGCCGGCCGCTCCCGCCACAGCCGCAGGGCGATGTCGATCAGGGGCACGCGGACCAGCCCGGGAACGGCGTCGACCGGCTGCCAGGCGGCCAGTTCGGTGGAGCCGCCGATCTCGTTGCGCAGTTCTCCGCCGGTGACCCGGCCCTCGTAGACCAGCCGGAGGCTCTGCTGGTCGACCGGGCGGCCGTAGCGGCCGGACAGGGTGTGCCGGTGGGAGTCCACCCCCAGCAGACCGGTGACCTCGATCAGGTGACCGGTCTCCTCCTCGACCTCGCGCCGGACGGTGTCGTAGGGGTCCTCGCCGTGCTCCATGCCGCCGCCCGGCAGCACCCACTCGGAGGTGCCGCCCGGCGCCGGGGACCGGGCGAGCAGGATCTGTCCGTCACGTATCACCACGGCGTAGGCCGCCACCCTCAACTTCTGTCGCATCGACGGACGTTAACCCCGGCGGCCGGGGCCGCGCAGGGGGTATCGGGGGCGGGCCGGCGCAGCGGGAGGGCGTACGGGGTCCCGGCGTGACGGGGACGGGGATCCCGGCCGGATGTGGGCGGGGCCCTGGCGGGGGCGCGCTCCCGATCACGGCCGGCCCGCGACCTCGGGAACCAGTGGCGTACGCTTGAACGGTTAGAACCGGAAGGAGAGCCTCATGCCCGCTGCCACCCCGCACCGGTCCGACCCGCGGCCGCTCACCGGTGAGCCGCTCGCGCTCGATCTGCTCAACACCCGCTGGATGGCGGACGGCACCGAGCGGGACCTGCTCGACGACACCGACGGGCTCGCGGTGTGGCTCGCCGCCAACGCACTGGACGACCGCTTCACCGCCGACGAGGCCGCCCTGCGCCACCTCCGCACGGCACGGGACGCCCTGCTGACGGCGGTCGGGGGTGCCCCCGGCGACGGGGCGGAGGTCGTGGACGCCGTGCTCGCGCACGGGCGGATCCGGGCCACGCTCACCGCGGGGGGCCCCGGCGAGCGGGCGGAGTTCGACGACCCCTCCTGGGGACCCGCGTGGCTGGCAGCCCGCGACTACCTCCGGCTGCTGGGCACCGCGCCGGACCGGATCCGCGGCTGCGCCCACGAGGCCTGCACCCTGCACTTCTTCGACACCTCACGCAACGGCACCCGCCGCTGGTGCTCCATGGCGTCCTGCGGCAACCGCGCCAAGGCCTCCCGCCACTACGCCCGCAGCAGGGACACCTGACCCACCGCGCCCATGGGGTGACTTGTCGCATTCGGGCGCCATCGCGCCATAAGAGCACCGGGGGTTTTCCCCACACATCGTCTGTCCTTTCGGCCAACCCTCGCCAAACATCGGCCCCTTACGCGAAGCTCATCGATCATCCGGTAGTGCCTTCCGGACTCCCGCGACCAGGCGCGATCACGCCTGGTCGCTCCCGATCGTTCGCTCCTTGCAAGGGATGCCGATGACCAACTCCCCGCAGCGCGCCCCCATATCGGGCTCCAGACGCGCGGCCCGCATCGCCGTGGCCGCCGGTCTCGTCGCCGCGCTCTCCGCGGCCGGGCCGGTCCCGCTGGCCCTCGCGGCCGACAGCCCGGCCACCGCCCCGGCCGACGCGGACGTCAAGTCCGCCCACGACAAGCTCGGCTCGCACGACGCGGAACTGCTCGCCGAGGCCAAGGCCGACGGCTCCAAGCACGTCACGATGATGATCGCGACCGCCCCCGGCAAGACCGCGCAGGTCACCGAGGAGATCGAGGCGCTCAAGGGCGCCTCGGTCGGCCGCGCCGACGACAAGCTGGGCTACGTCCGCGCCACCGTGCCCACCGGCAAGGCGGACGCGGCGATCGCCGCCGCCACCAAGCTCTCCACCGTGCACGGCGTCGACCTGCGCGACGAGATCCCGCTCGACGACCCGACGCCGGCCGGTGACACCACCAAGGCCGCCAAGGGCAAGGGCAAGAGCGCCAAGGGCTACGCCGCCCCGGACCGGAAGACGCCCGCGAAGAACCCGTACAACCCGTCCTTCGAGACGGGCGCCGTGGACTTCGTGAAGAAGAACCCGAAGGCGGACGGCCGCGGCGTCACCATCGGCATCCTCGACTCCGGCGTGGACCTCGGCCACCCGGCGCTGCAGAAGACCACCACCGGCGAGCGCAAGATCGTCGACTGGGTGACGGCGACCGACCCGATCGTGGACGGCGACCAGACCTGGCGCCCCATGGTCAACGCGGTCTCCGGCCCGGCCTTCACCTACGGCGGCGCCACCTGGAAGGCCCCGCGGGGCTCCTACCAGGTCAGCCTCTTCCGCGAGTCGTACACCGCAGGCGGTGACGCGGCCGGCGACGCCAACCGCGACGGCGACACCACCGACGTCTGGGGCGTGCTCCACGACCCGGCCACGGGCACGGTGCGGGTCGACCTGAACAACAACCAGGACTTCTCCGACGACACCCCGCTGAAGCCGTACAAGGACGGCTTCCAGATCGGGTACTTCGGCACCGACAACCCGAAGACCGACATCTCCGAGCGCCAGCCGTTCGTCGTGGAGATCCGCAAGGACGTCCCGATGGACCCCTACGGCGGCGACTGGATCGGCGAGACGGCCGACTTCGTCAACATCGGCGTCATCGAGTCCGAGCACGGCACGCACGTCGCCGGCATCACCGCCGCCAACGGCCTGTTCGGCGGCAAGATGAGCGGCGCGGCGCCCGGCGCGAAGCTCGTCTCCTCGCGCGCCTGCACCTGGTCCGGCGGCTGCACCAACGTCGCCCTGACCGAGGGCATGATCGACCTCGTCACCAAGCGCGGTGTCGACATCGTCAACATGTCCATCGGCGGTCTGCCGGCGCTGAACGACGGCAACAACGCCCGCGCGGAGCTGTACACGCGGCTGATCGACACCTACGGCGTCCAGCTGGTGATCTCCGCGGGCAACTCCGGCCCCGGCGCCAACACCATCGGCGACCCCGCCCTGGCCGACAAGGTCATCTCGGTCGGCGCCTCCGTCTCCAAGGAGACCTGGGCCGCCAACTACGGCTCCGAGGTGAAGACCAAGTACGCGATGATGCCGTTCTCCTCGCGCGGCCCGCGTGAGGACGGCGGCTTCACGCCGACCCTCACCGCGCCCGGTGCGGCGATCAACACCATCCAGACCTGGATGCCGGGTGCCCCGGTCGCCGAGGCGGGCTACGGCCTGCCCGCCGGCTACGGCATGCTGCAGGGCACCTCGATGGCCTCCCCGCAGGCCGCCGGCGCCTCCGCGCTGCTGCTGTCCGCCGCGAAGCAGAACCGCATCGCGCTCACCCCGGCGACGCTGCGCACCGCCCTCACCTCCACCGCCAAGCACATCAAGGACGTGCAGGCCTACGAGGAGGGCGCCGGCCTCATCGACGTCGTGGACGCCTGGAAGGCCATCCGCAAGGGCGCGACCGCGCACGAGTACACGGTGAAGGCGCCGGTCGACACCGCGATCGACCAGTTCCTGAAGACCCCCGGCTACGGCACGGGCCTGTACGACCGTGAGGGCGGCCTGAAGGCCGGCCAGAAGAAGACGTACGAGATCACCATCACCCGTACGTCCGGTCCGGACCGCGCGCTCCGCCACGACCTGGACTTCGCCAACAACGCGGACCGCGCCTTCCGCGTCGTCGGCGACCGCAAGGTCTCGCTGCCGCTGAACAAGCCGGTGACCGTCAAGGTCCAGGCCGGGCCGCGCTCGGCCGGCATCAAGAGCGCGATCCTCGAGGTCGACGACCCGCGCACCGAGGGCGTGGACCGTCAGATCCTCACCACGGTGGTCGTCTCCGCCCCGGTGAAGTACACCTACGCGGCGAAGGGCACGGCCCAGCGCAACAGCACCACCTCCTACTTCGTCACCGTGCCCGAGGGCGCGAAGACGCTGGAGGTCGCGATGAGCGGGCTGAAGGCGACGAGCCAGACCCGGTTCATCTCCATCCACCCGTACGGTGTGCCGTCGGACCCGACGTCGACGGTCAACTGCTACCCGAACTACAGCAACCCGGCGAACACCTGCCGCCCCGACGCGCGTTCGTACGCGAACCCGCAGCCGGGCGTGTGGGAGATCGAGGTCGAGGCGCGCCGCACGTCGCCGCTGCTCGACAACCCGTACAAGCTGGACGTCGCGGTGCTCGGTGCCGCCTTCGCCCCGGAGACCGTGACGGTCGCCGAGGCGAAGATCGGTGCGCCGTCCGCCGTCTCCTGGACGGTGACGAACGAGGCCGCCGCGATCGACGGCAAGCTGGTCGGCGGGCCGCTCGGCTCCTCCAAGACCGCCCGCCCGTCGATCGGCACGGGTGACGTCCACACGACCACGGTCGAGGTGCCCGCGGGCGCCGCGTCGCTGGACGTGGCCATCGGCAACGTCTCCGACACCGCCGCCGACCTGGACCTGTCCGTGTACGACGCGGCCGGCAACCAGGTCGCCCAGTCCGCGGACGGCGACTCGGACGAGTCGGTCTCCATCGCCTCCCCTGCGGCCGGTACCTACACCATCGAGGTGGACGGCTACTCGGTCCCGTCGGGCTCGACGGAGTACGACTACCTGGACGTGTTCTTCTCCCCGACGCTGGGCTCCGTCACCGTCGACGGCTCCGCGCCGGTGAAGCTCGGCACGGGCGCCAAGGCCACCGTCTCCGGTGAGGTCACCGTCGCGGCGGCGGCCCCCGAGGGCCGTGCGTTCTTCGGCCGCGTGCAGCTGGTGAACGCGCGCGGCACGGTCGCGGGTCTCGGCAACGTGGCGATCGAGAAGGTCGTCGAGTAGTCGAGTAGTCGAGTAACGACCGGTCGAACAGGAGGGGCGGGCGTCCGTACGGGCGCCCGCCCCTTCGCCGCGTCCGCCCCGCTCAGCCGCAGCTCGTGCCGCGCGACGCGGGGAGCGCGGCGACGATCCCGGCCCGGACGGGGGCGATGTCCGTTTCTCCGACGACCGTCCGGTCCGGGTGGGCGAGGCCGGGGGACAGGCCGACCAGCACCTGGTCGCCCAGGCGCAGCGGGACGTCCGCCGCGTCGTCCCGGAGGAAGATCACCGGGCCGGCTCCCTTGTAGTAGCGGCTCGCCGCCAGCGTGACCCGCTGGACGCCGCCGGTGCCCGGCACCTCCTCCAGCGCCGTGACCCGGCCCTCGGCGACGAGGCGGGCGCACGCCAGGTAGCGGGGGCCGAAGGCGGTGGAGCCGGTGTCCTCCTTGGCATCCGAGGCGAACCCGGGGACCGCCGAGTCGGCCGAGGAGCCACCCTGGGCCACGAGCCAGCCCATGCCGAGGACCAGGCCGGCCGCCGCAGCGGCGGCGAGTCCGCCGAGCGCGAGCCGCACCGGCCGGTACCGGGAGCGCCGGCGTGCCGGCCGGTTCAGCGCGACGGGCGCGGCCTGCGCGGGGTGTGCCCCCGTGCCGCCTCGTGCCGTCCCGGCCGCGGGGTCCGGCCGCTCCCCGGCCGGAGCGGCCGCCTCTCGCCCCGCCAGCGCGTCACCGATCAGCGTGAGCTGCTCACCCAGCACCGCGAGGTCCGCGAGGGCTGCGTCCCGTTCCGCGTGGAACGCGGCGTCCTCCCGCACGCCCTCGGGGAGCTGCTCCCCGAACAGGGCCACCGCGAGGGCGTCCACCGGATGCCGCTCCCCACCGTCCGCCCCAGGCCCGTCCTGCCCGGACGAGCCACTCCCGGCCCCGCCGATCACCGCCCCACCACCCGGCGTGCCATCGCCCCCGCGCCCGCCGTTCCCCGGCGCACCCCGGCCCAGGCGCTCCGTGACGTCGGACACCGTGCCGCCAGTTTCCGGCGCACCGCGTCCCAGACCTTCCCGCTCCGCGCCGTCGCCCCCGCGCCCGCCGGTCCCCGGCGCTCCACGGCCCGAGCCTTCGCGCTCCGTGCCGTCGGGTGCCGGGGCCGGGCGGCCCTGATCGGTGTGCCGGGTGCCCGAGGGCTCCGGCGCGTCGTGCCGGGAGGGCTCGTGCCCGGCGTTCGCGCGGGCCGGGTCGCGGTCGTCGTTGTTGTCGTGGGCGGTCACGTCACACCACCTCGTCCTCGTGCAGGCGGGCGCGCAGGGCCCGTACCGCCGTGTGCAGCCTGCTCTTGACCGTGCCCTCCGGGACGCCGAGCTGCTCGGCGATGGACCGCACCGGCAGATCGGCGTAGAAGCGCAGCACGACGACCTGGCGCTGCGCGTCGGGCAGCCCGTCCAGGCCGCGCGCGACGGCCAGCGAGAGCACGCTGTTCTCCTCCCCCGAGGGCGCCTCCGCCGGCCGGAGCGCGGCCAGCCGCTCCCCCAGCCGCTCCTGGCGGCGCTTGGCGCGGTGCCAGTCCATGGCGAGGTTGGAGGCGACGACCGCCGCCCACGCCGACACGTCCCGGGGCGCCTCCCGCCCGCTCGCGGCGCGTTCGAGCAGCCGCAGGCGGACCTGCTGCACCCCGTCCGGCAGGTCCGCCTGCGGTACCCCGCCCAGTGCGAGCACCGCCCGCACCCGGCGTTCCTGCGCCGCGTCCAGCGGATCGTCGTCGGCGACGTACGAACCGCGGCCGCGCCGGGTCCTTCCGCGCAGCACTGGCCACCCCCCTCACGCTCTTTCCCCTACGACGCCGTACGGGTCCGGAACGTTCGGACGGATCCGCGGGTGCGGCAGAGGCGTAAGTCACACCTCCGTGTGGGCGGGGCCGGTATGGGCAGGGGTCCTTGCGGCCGACGACCCGAGTCGGCTGATTTTCTGCAGCTCAGGGGGGATGCGGCCGAAGGTCCGCAACCGGTGGCCGTCACCGGTTCGTCCCACTGTGCGAGCAGGCAGGGCAAAGAATTGGACAGCCGGGGCGTGGTCGGCCGCATGATGTAAGGGCCTCGCCAGGCACATCAGGTACGCGAGAGACGCAGTAGGGAGTCGCCGTGAGGGTCGGAATCGTCGGAGCCACCGGTCAGGTGGGCACGGTCATGCGCAGGATCCTCAAGGAGCGGAACTTCCCGGTCACGGAGCTGCGCCTGTTCGCCTCCGCCCGCTCGGCCGGCACGGAGCTGGACGGCGTGACGGTGGAGGACGCCTCCACCGCCGACTACACCGGCCTGGACATCGTGCTGTTCTCCGCGGGCGGCGCGACCTCGAAGGCGCTGGCCGAGAAGGTCGCCTCGCAGGGCGCCGTGGTGATCGACAACTCCTCAGCCTGGCGCAAGGACCCCGAGGTTCCCCTCGTCGTCTCCGAAGTCAACCCGCACGCGATCGCGAACCGCCCCAAGGGCATCATCGCCAACCCGAACTGCACCACGATGGCCGCGATGCCGGTGCTGCGTCCGCTGCACGCGGAGGCGGGCCTGGAGGCGCTGGTCGTCGCCACGTACCAGGCGGTGTCCGGTTCCGGTCTCGCGGGTGTCGCGGAGCTGCACGGCCAGACGCAGAAGGTGGTCGACGAGGCCGACAAGCTGACCCACGACGGCTCGGCGGTCGACTTCCCCGAGCCGGACGTCTACAAGCGCCCCATCGCCTTCAACGTGCTGCCTTTCGCGGGCAACCTCGTCGACGACGGTCTGGGCGAGACCGACGAGGAGCAGAAGCTACGCAACGAGTCCCGCAAGATCCTGGACATCCCGGAGCTGAAGGTCTCCGGCACCTGCGTGCGCGTCCCGGTCTTCTCCGGCCACTCCCTGCAGATCAACGCCCGGTTCGCCCGGCCGATCAGCCCGGAGCGCGCCACCGAGCTGCTGGCCGAGGCGCCCGGCGTGGTCCTCACCGACATCCCGACCCCGCTCCAGGCGGCCGGCCAGGACCCGTCGTACGTGGGCCGTGTCCGCGCCGACGAGACGGTGGAGAACGGCCTGGCGCTGTTCGTCTCCAACGACAACCTCCGCAAGGGCGCGGCGCTGAACGCCGTGCAGATCGCGGAGCTGGTCGCGCAGGAGCTCGGCGGCTGATCCCGCGCGGAACGTGAGGAGGCGGGCGTCCCCGGCAGGGGGGCGCCCGCCTTTCGCGTGCCTCCGACGTGCCTCCGGCGGGCCGTCAGCCCCGCCGGACCTCGTAGAGGAAGCAGCCGTACTCCACCGCCCGTACGTGGACGAGCGCCACCTCCGGGTCGGCGAACGCCTCGCGGAGGGCGGGGCCGAAGTCCTCCGGTTCCGTCACCAGCCGCCCGCCCAGGATCCGGCCGTCGGCGGAGTAGCGGCGCAGGACCCGGCGGGCCCGGGTGAACGGGAGGTCCCCGCCCTCCGGCCCCGCGCAGACGTCCGCGTGCACGAAGACGGGCCCCTGCTCGTCGTAGGCGCCCGGGTCGGCTCCCGTCTCCGCCGCCCAGCGGCGCAGGGGCGCGTAGGACACCAGGGCGACGCGCTCGCCCGGACGGCTGTGGCGCAGGCAGCAGCGCAGCGGGGCGCCGCCCTCGTCGTCGGTGACGGCGGCGGCCGGGCGGCCCGCGTCGTCGAGGGTCAGCAGGTCCCGCACGACCTGCGGGGGGACGGGCCGTGCGGCGGGTGTCGTGGTCGTCATGTCCCCCAGGCTCACCCGCGCCACCGCCCGCCGCCGGCGGTTTCCGGACGTCGAGGCGCCCTGTCTGCCCCGCGCCCGACACAGGGGTATCCCCATGCCTGCGGTTTCGTCATCGCGTGATGCCGATCTCGCGTGGAAGGATGGCGCAACCCACACATATCGAGGAGATGACCGCGTGCCTGGCACAAACCTGACCCGCGAAGAGGCGCAGCAGCGGGCGAAGCTGCTGACCGTTGACTCGTACGAGATCGAGCTCGATCTCTCCGGCGCGCAGGAGGGCGGCACCTACCGGTCCGTGACCACGGTGCGCTTCGACGTCGCCGAGGACGGCGCGGAGTCCTTCATCGACCTGGTGGCCCCCACCGTCCACGAGGTGACCCTGAACGGGGACCCGCTGGACCCCGCCGAGGTCTTCGCGGACTCCCGCATCGCCCTGCCGGGCCTGCTCAAGGGCCGCAACGTGCTGCGGGTGAGCGCCGACTGCGCGTACACCAACACGGGTGAGGGCCTGCACCGCTTCGTCGACCCGGTGGACGACCAGGCGTACCTGTACACGCAGTTCGAGGTGCCGGACGCCCGCCGGGTATTCGCGAGCTTCGAGCAGCCGGACCTCAAGGCGACGTTCCGGTTCACGGTGAAGGCGCCGGAGGGCTGGACCGTCGTCTCCAACTCGGCGACGCCCGAGCCGAAGGACAACGTGTGGGAGTTCGCGCCGACCCCGCGCATCTCGACGTACGTCACGGCGCTGATCGTCGGCCCGTACCACTCCGTGCACAGCGTGTACGAGAAGGACGGCCAGTCGGTGCCGCTCGGCATCTACTGCCGGCCCTCGCTCGCGGAGTACCTGGACGCGGACGCCATCTTCGAGGTCACCCGGCAGGGCTTCGAGTGGTTCCAGGAGAAGTTCGACTACGCCTACCCGTTCGAGAAGTACGACCAGCTGTTCGTGCCGGAGTTCAACGCGGGCGCGATGGAGAACGCGGGTGCGGTGACCATCCGCGACCAGTACGTGTTCCGGTCGAAGGTGACGGACGCCGCGTACGAGGGCCGGGCCGCCACGATCCTGCACGAGCTGGCCCACATGTGGTTCGGCGACCTGGTCACCATGGAGTGGTGGAACGACCTGTGGCTGAACGAGTCGTTCGCCACCTACGCGGAGACCGCCTGCCAGGCCGACGCGCCCGGCTCGCGGTGGCCGCACTCGTGGACGACGTTCGCGAACCAGATGAAGACCTGGGCCTACCGCCAGGACCAGCTGCCGTCGACGCACCCGATCATGGCGGACATCCGCGACCTGGACGACGTGCTCGTCAACTTCGACGGCATCACGTACGCCAAGGGCGCCTCGGTGCTGAAGCAGCTCGTCGCGTACGTCGGTGAGGACGCGTTCTTCCGCGGCGTGCAGGCGTACTTCAAGCGCCACGCGTACGGCAACACGCGCCTGTCGGACCTGCTGGGCGCGCTGGAGGAGACCTCCGGCCGCGACCTGAGGAACTGGTCGAAGCAGTGGCTGGAGACGGCCGGCATCAACGTCCTGCGCCCCGAGATCGAGACGGACGAGGCCGGTGTCATCACCTCCTTCTCCGTCCGTCAGGAGGCTCCGGCGCTCCCGGCCGGCGCGAAGGGCGAGCCGACGCTGCGCCCGCACCGCATCGCCGTCGGCCTGTACGACGTCGACGAGGCGAGCGGCAAGCTGGTCCGCGGTGACCGGGTCGAGCTGGACGTGGACGGCGAACTGACGGCCGTGCCGGAGCTGGCGGGCAGGCGCCGTCCCGCGGTGATCCTGCTCAACGACGACGACCTGTCCTACGCCAAGGTCCGGCTCGACGAGCGGTCCCTCGCCTTCGTCACGGAGCACCTGGGCGACTTCGAGTCGTCGCTGCCGCGGGCGCTGTGCTGGGCCTCCGCCTGGGACATGACCCGGGACGGGGAGCTCGCCGCCCGCGACTACCTCGCGCTGGTGCTGTCGGGTGTCGGCAAGGAGTCCGACATCGGTGTCGTGCAGTCGCTGCACCGTCAGGTGAAGCTGGCGCTGGACCTGTACGCCGACCCGGCCGCCCGGGAGACCCTGCTGACCCGCTGGACCGACGCCACGCTGGCGCACCTGCGGTCCGCCGAGCCGTCGAGCGACCACCAGCTGGCGTGGGCGCGCGCCTTCGCGGCGACCGCCCGCACCCCGGAGCAGCTGGACCTGCTGGAGGCGCTGCTCGCCGGCACGCAGACCGTCGAGGGCCTGGCCGTCGACACGGAGCTGCGCTGGGCGTTCGTGCAGCGGCTGGCGGCGGTGGGCCGGTTCGACGAGGCGGAGATCGCCGCCGAGTACGAGCGGGACCGGACCGCGGCGGGCGAGCGGCACGCGGCCACCGCGCGGGCGGCCCGTCCCACCGAGGAGGCGAAGGCGGAGGCGTGGGCCTCGGTCGTCGAGTCCGACAAGCTGCCCAACGCGGTGCAGGAGGCGGTCATCGCCGGGTTCGTGCAGACGGACCAGCGGGAGCTGCTGGCGCCGTACACGGAGCGGTACTTCGAGGCGCTGACGGACGTGTGGGCGTCCCGCTCGCACGAGATGGCCCAGCAGATCGCGGTCGGTCTCTACCCGGGCGTCCAGGTCACCGGCGAGACCCTGGACAGGACGGACGCCTGGCTGACGTCGGCCGAGCCCGGCGCGGCCCTGCGCCGCCTGGTCTCGGAATCCCGCGCGGGCGTGGAGCGCGCCCTGCGGGCCCAGGCGGCGGACGCGGCGGCGACGTCGGCGTAACGCGGCCCTGACACGGAGAAGGGGCGCCCGGCTTCCCGGCCGGGCGCCCCTTCCTTCATGTCGCGGGCGGGACCGGCACGCCCGCCTCCGATGCCTCCCAGGCCGCCTCGACCATCAGGAAGATCTCGTCCACCGCGGTCTCCGGGTCGTCCGCCTCCCGGGCCAGCGCGAAGGCGTCCACCACGAACCGGGCGACGGCCCGGCACGCGGTGGCGCCGCGCGGCGCGCCCGGTTCCGCGCCGAGGGCGGCCGCCAGGGTCTCCGCGTGCCGCAGCCGCATGGAGCCCTCGTACGCCCGCAGCGCGGGCGAGTCGTCGATCATGCGCCAGACGGGAGCGGCCTCGTCGGCCAGGCAGTGGCGCACCAGGGCGTGCATCTCCCGGCGCAGGGCGGGGACGAGGGGTTCGCCGGGCGCGCGGTCGGTGACCGCGCGGGCGAGGCGCTGCTCGAAGTCCGCGTCCCGCTCGAACACCAGGGCCTCTTTCGAGGCGAAGTGGGAGAAGACGGTGGTGACGGCCACGTCGGCCTCGGCGGCCACGTCCCGGATGCCCACCGCGTCGTACCCGCGCTCCAGGAAGAGCCCCAGAGCGGTGTCGGCGATCTTCTGACGTGTGGCGGCCTTCTTGCGCTCTCGACGTCCGGACGGCGGCTGCTCGGGCATGACCGGAACACTAGCAAAACCCTAACGACCCCAATACACTAACGGTTAGTGTTACGGTCGGCGGCATGAGGAAAGTGAGCTACGCCGAGTTCGGCGGCCCCGACGTCCTTCGTCTCGTCGACACCGAGAAGCCCCACACGGGCCCGGGAGAGATACGCGTCGCCGTGCGCGCGGCCGGGGTGAACCCCGTCGACTGGAGGATCCGGGAGGGTCAGATGCGTCCGGCCCTCCCGGCGTCACTGCCCGCGGGCGTCGGACTGGACGCGGCAGGGGTGGTGGACGAGGTCGGCGAGGGCGTCACAGATGTGGCGATCGGTGACCGCGTCTTCGGTGAAGGCGCCGACACCTACGCCGAGTTCGCGGTGCTGCACGCCTGGGCCCGGATACCCGAGGGCCTCTCCTTCGAGGAGGCGGCCGGCTATCCGTCCGTCATGGAGACGGCCCTGCGCATCCTGGGCGAGTGCGGTGTCCGCCCCGGACAGACGCTGCTGGTCAGCGGTGCGTCGGGCGGCGTCGGCTCGGCGGTGCTGCAGATCGCCCGCGACCGCGGCATCACGGTGGTCGGCACGGCAGGGGCCGCCAACCTGGCCTACCTGCGCGGCCTCGGCGCGCACGCCACGACGTACGTCGAGGGCTGGCCGGACCGGGTGCGGGCGTTCGCCTCGGTCGACGCGGCCCTCGACCTGGCCGGCGCGGGCGTGGTCCGCGAGCTCGTGGAGCTGACGGGGGACCCGACCACGGTCGTCTCCATCGCGGACCGCACCGCCCCCGAGCTGGGCGTCCGCTTCTCGAACGTCGCGGGCAGCGTCCCGGACGCCCTGAACGAGACGGTCCGCCTCCTCGAACAGGGCGCGCTCCACATCCCGGTGGAGAAGGTCTACTCCCTCGCGGAGGCGGCCGACGCCCACGCCGACAGCCGGGCGGGGCACACGAGGGGGCGGCGGGTGATCGTGATCTGACGGCGCGCGGTGGGCCGGGCGGCGCTACACCAGCCCGCCCGGCCCCTTCAGGGCGTTCACGAACGCGGCGAACGCCGGGGCCGGCACGGAGAGGGTGCCGTGGGACGGCGCCTTGGAGTCGCGTATGGCTGTCCGCGTACGGCGGAGGGCGACTTCCACACAGGCGTTGCCCTCACCGCCTCCGGAGTAGGACGACTTCTTCCACACGTCGGGCGTCGTCACCGCGAACCTCAGAGCTCCTTCGCAAGCAGGTGGATGAACGCACGCGAACGCCCGGGGTCGAGCGCCACCGCCTCCAGCCTACGGAAGAGCGTTCGATAGCGGAGGAGTTGAGCGGCGGCGTCGACGAACACCGTGCCGTGCGGGCCGTCTCGCACGACGGTGTCCAACGCACACACGGGGCCGCCCGCGTACACGACGGCGCTGTCGGCTCCACCGAAGCCGTCCACGTCGAAGGGGATGACCCGCACGGTGACGTGATCCGACTCCGACTGGTCGATGATGCGCAGCAGTTGAGCCCGCGCCTGTGTCCGGTCCCCGACCCGGATGCGCAACGCCGCTTCATGAACGACCGTTTCGTACGGGACCGGGTCGGCCCGCTCGACGATGACCCGTCGCCTCATGCGGTGCTCCACCCACCCGTCGATCTCCTGCTTCGGCAGGTCGGGATTGACGTACGAGAACAAGGCCCGCGCGTAGTCCTCGGTCTGCAGGAGGCCCGGAACACGCAGGAAGTCGACGTCCCACCTGAAGGCGGAGTGATGTTCCAGCTCGGCCAGGTCGAGGAACGCCGTCGGCAGCCGTTCCCGGTACTCCTCCCACCAGCCATGTGTTCGATCGGTGGCCATCGCGACGAGCGCTGCCGTCAACTCGTCGTCCTCACAGGCGTAGTGGGCGACCATTCGCCGAAGCCGGTCCTCGCTCACACCCGCCACTCCGGACTCGATCTGACTGATCTGCACGGAGTTGACCCCGAGAAGGGCGGCTGCCTCCGTCGCCTTGTACCCGGCAGCCTCCCGCAGCTTGCGAAGCTCGGCGCCGAAGCGCTGCTGACGTGCCGTGGGCTGCCGTCTCGGCGGCATGACTGTCCCTTCGTAAGCGGGGCGACTCGTTCGGGGGCAGATTACGCGACCGGCTTGCTGGGTCATAAATTTATGACGTACTTTCAGTGACGTACCAAGCACTGTGTGCCACCGGTCACGGAAGTGCACCGCTCTGCCCTGCTCGGGTGAGCGGCAATGACACCGTCGCCGAACTCCCCCTTCACCGCGAGGAATCCGCATGCCCGAAACCGAACCGTGGGAGTACTCCCTCCACGTCCCCAACGACCCCAGAGCCGTCCCCGTCTGCCGCCGCACCCTCCGCCTGATCCTGACGGTGCACGGACTGATCGGCCTGGCCGACGTCGCGGAACTGCTCGCGGCGGAGCTGGTCTCGAACGCCGTCCGGCACACCACGGGCCCGGCGGCGCTGCGGATGCGCTGGTCACGGACCGGCGTGCTGCGGCTCGGGGCGTGGGACGCGGACCCCTCGCCCCCTGAACCGCCGCGGCCCTTCTCGGCGGTCCCGGACCGGGAGGACGGGCGAGGTCTGGCGCTGGTGCGGGCCTGCGCCGACGTGTGGGGCTGGCAGCCGCTGACGAGGGAGGGGAGCCGGGGCAAGGTCGTGTGGTGCGAACTGGGCTCCCCGGGCGATCCGTTCGCAGGGCCGGCCGCGGCGGGCGGTCAGGCGTCGGGGTCGACCTCGGGGTGCGTGAACCGCACGGGCTTGCCCAGCGCACGGGCGTAGGCGATCTCCGCCCGGGTGCTGTCCCCGATGTGGTCGCCGACCACGAGCACCTCGTCGGCGAGCCGGATCTTCGCCCGGTGCAGCTCGTCGAGCCGCTCCTTCAGCGCCGCGGCCTCGGCTGGATCGGACCACATCGCGTGCGGCGACTTCATGTCGACGCCCGGCTTGACGACGATCCTTCCCGCCACGGTCTCCCTCAGGTCCGCCTCGGCCATCCCGGCCATGAACCGGGTGGAGCCGCAGATCACCACGACACGCGGCAGGCCCAGCCCCTTCTTCGCCTCAACGAGCGTCTCCTCGGGGGTCTGCGGGTGCGGCACGGGTTCCTCCTGGTGGTGGGTCCCCCAGGATGCCCGACCGGGGGCACGGCACCGCATCGGTGTCGAGACCCCGGGCCAGGTTCCGGTCCCGCGCTGGGACTCCCGTCAGCTGGGCCGCGAGCGTCGCGCCGAACGCCAAAGCCATACCCGCCAGTTGGAGCGCCGTCAGGTTTTCACCGAGGGCCGCCCAGCCGATCACCGCCGCCGTGAGCGGGGACAGCGGGCCGAGGAGGGTGACCTGGGTGGCCGTGAGGCGGCCGATGCCGCGGAACCACAGCCCGTACGCGACGGCCGTGTTCACCACGGCGAGGTACGCGTAGCCCCCGGCCGCCGGGGCGTCCAGGGCGGGCGGCGCACCCTCGGCCAGGAAGGCGAGCGGGGCGATGAGCAGGCCGCCCGCGGTCAGCTGCCAGCCGGTGAGCGCGAGGGGGCCGACACCCTCGGGGCGGCCCCACTTCTGCGTGAGCACGGTGCCGGTGGACATCGACGCGGTGGAGGCGAGGGCCGCCGCCACGCCCAGCGGGTCGAGGGCGCCCGCCGCCTGGAGGACGACCAGGCTGACGCCGAACGCGGCGGCCGTCCCGGCGAGCACGTCCCGCACCGCCGGGCGCCGTCCCAGCAGCAGCGCCGACAGGCCCACCACCAGCAGCGGGCCGGCCGAGCCGACCACCGCGGCCATCCCGCCCGGCAGCCGGTACGCGGACAGGAACAACAGCGGGAAGAAGGCGCCGATGTTGAGCGCGCCGAGCACGGCCGCCTTCCACCACCAGGCGCCACGCGGCAGCACCCGTACCAGCGCGAGCAGCAGCAGCCCGGCCGGCAGCGCCCGGACCAGGGCCGTGAACAGCGGGCGGCCGGGCGGCAGGAGCTCCGTGGTCACGGCGTAGGTGGTGCCCCAGGAGACGGGGGCGAGGGCGGTGAACGCGACGAGCGTGACGCGCCGGTGCGCGGCCATGGGGCACCCCTTCCGTGAGATCAAGCAAAGATAGCTTAGCTGCAAGCCACTTACTCGCAAGATACTTTCTTGCGGCCGACCCGTGCGGTGCGGATACTTCCGCCATGAGTGCACGCCCCGAGCCGCGTCCCACGGACGCCGTCGACGCGATCATCGAGCAGTGGGCCCGGGTCCGGCCCGACCTGGACACCGCCGGGATGGAGGTCTTCGGGCGCGTCTACCGGCTCGCGCGCGCCATGGGCGACCGTACGGAGCGGGCGTACGCGCCGTACGGCATCTCGCGCGGCGAGTTCGACGTCCTCGCCACCCTGCGCCGCGCCGGGGAGCCGTACACCCTCTCGCCCCGGCAGCTCTCGGCCACGCTGATGCTCACCACCGGTGGGATGACGGGCCGTCTCGACAAGCTGGAGCGCGCCGGGCTGTTGCGCCGCTCCCCCGACCCGCACGACCGGCGCGGGCTGCAGGTCACGCTGACCGAGGAGGGACTGCGGCTGATCGACGAGGCGGCGGCCGCCGGGGTCGCCGAGCAGTCACGGGCGCTTTCGGCCCTCGGCGAGGAGCGGGCGGCCCAGCTGGCGGACCTGCTGCGGGAGTTGCTGCTCGCCACGGAGCGGTAGGCGGCGCCCCGGAACACGTGGCAGCGGGCCGCGCATCCCCCGTGCGAGCTACGGGAGTTGTCCATGCCCGTGCGGACGCGCCGAAGGGCGCCGACGGGAGCCGGCGCCCTTCTGGAAGCGCGTGTGGACCGCTCGGGCGAGCGGGCCCCGGGGTCAGGCCTTGGCGTCGGCCTTGGTCCGGATGTTGGAGCTGGTCGGGTCCTTCTTCTGGTGGGACTTGTCGAGAACCATCACCAGTGCGGCGATGATCACGAAGAGCCCGACCGGGGCCAGGACGTAGAGACCCAGCGTCTCGATGACGCTCAGGCCCGTGCCGGGGTCGTCGCCGTCGTCGCGGGTGAGAGCGAGCGCGGGGGACGACATGAGCAGCATCATCAGCGTCGTACCGGCTGCCAGGGCGCCGGCGCGCAGGGCGTTCTTCTTGTCCACGGTCCCCAAAGTATCGAACCGTGTCGGGGGCCGCGCGCCCGGGGTGCCGTACGGGCGCGCGGGCCGGTCAGGCATCCGGCGCGGACTCGGTGCGCAGCACGTCGACCAGCGCCCGCAGCCGCGGGGAGGCCGCCAGTTCCTCCAGCGTCACCGGGCGCCCCTCGGCGTCGGCGACCGGCAGCCGCCAGTTCGGGTACTGGTCCCAGGTGCCGGGCAGGTTCTGCGGGCGCCGGTCCCCGACCCCGTCCGGCAGCCACACGCCGACCATCCGGGCGGGGGTGCGCAGCAGGTAGCGGTACACGGCCTGGATGCCGGCCTCCTCCCGCGAGGCGTCCGCGCCGCCGTCGTACGTGCCGTCGTCCGGGCCCGGGAGCAGGCCGAGCCGTCCCAGCACCTCCAGCCACTCCCCCACGTCCGCCGCGGCCTCGGCCCGCTCCTCGGCCAGGGGGCGGGTGAGCAGGCCCAGGCGGTCACGCAGCTCCACGTGCTCGCCGGTGAGGCGGGCGGCGGTGGACGGCAGGTCGTGGGTGGTGGCCGTGGCCAGGCAGTCGGCGCGCCAGGTCTCCGGTGGCAGCGGCCTGCGGTCGCCCTCCCAGTCCCGCTCGAACCACAGCACCGAGGTGCCGTACACCCCGCGGTCGCGCAGCGCCTCGCGCACGCCCGGTTCCACCGTCCCGAGGTCCTCGCCGATCACCGGGGCCCCGGCGCGAGAGGCCTCCAGGACCAGCACGGCCAGCATGGCCTCGGCGTCGTAGCGGACGTAGGTGCCCTCGGTCGGCGGGTGGCCCTCGGGCACCCACCAGAGCCGGAACAGGCCCATCACGTGGTCGATGCGCAGCGCGCCCGCGTACCGGAAGAGGGCCCGGAGCAGGTCACGGAACGGGGCGTACCCGCTCTCGGCGAGACGGTCCGGGCGCCAGGGCGGCAGCCCCCAGTCCTGGCCGCGCGCGTTGAAGGCGTCCGGGGGCGCGCCGGCCGACATCCCGGCCGCGAAGTACTCCTGCTGCGCCCAGGCGTCCGCGCCCGTCGGATGCACGCCGACGGCCAGGTCGTGGACGATCCCGACCGGCATCCCGGCCTCGCGCGCGGCCCGCTGGGCGGCGGTGAGCTGGCCGTCGGTGAGCCAGACGAGCCAGGAGTGGAAGTCGACGCGGTCCCGCAGCTCCTCCCGGGCGCGGGCCGTCTCCGCCGAGCGGGGGTCACGCAGCGCGGCGGGCCAGCGGCGCCAGTCGGCGCCGTGCACCTCGGCGAGCGCGTACCAGGTGGCGTGGTCCTGGAGGGCCTGGCCCTGGCCGGCGCGGAAGGCCCGGAGGGCGGCGGCACGGCCGGGCCCGAGCGGGACCTCCCGCACCAGTTCCAGTGCCTCCCGCTTGGCCTCCCAGACCGCGTCCCGGTCGATCAGCTCACCCTTGTCGAGCACCGCCTCGCGCAGCCGCGCCGCCCGCTCCAGCAGGCCGCGCACCCGGTCGCGGTCCTCGACGTGGGCGAACTCGGGCACGTCCTCGACCCGTAGGTGCACCGGGTCGGGGAAGCGGCGCGAGGAGGGACGGTAGGGCGACGGGTCGGTCGGCGGCCCGGGAACGGCCGCGTGCAGCGGATTCACCTGCACGAACCCGGCGCCCAGGTCGCGTCCGGCCCAGCCCGCGAGCTCACCGAGGTCGGCGAGGTCGCCCATCCCCCAGGAGCGGCGGGACAGCAGGGAGTAGAGCTGGACCAGCAGCCCGTAGGAGCGTCCCTCGGGTGCGGGCAGCCGCGGGGGCGCGACGACCAGGTGGGAGCGGGCCGTGCGGCCGTCGGGGGCGGTGGCGGTCAGCAGGTGCACGCCGGGCGGGAGGTCCTCGGCGGACGCGCGGGTACCGCCGTCCTCGGTGCGGATCTCCAGCCGGGTGCCGTCGGGGAGCGCGGCGAGCACGTCGGGCGCGCGGGTGCCCCGGCCGACGACCGTGGGGGGCAGCAGCCGCTCGGCGCGTTCCTGTTCGCGGGCGGCCAGGGCCTCACGGACGGCCGCGTCGGTGGACGTGTCGACACCGAGGGCGGCCAGGGCGAGGGTGACGGCGGTGGCCGAGGCCGCGACCGTCACCTCCGGGGAGGGGCTGTAGGAGGTGGCGACGCCGTGCAGCGCGGCGAGCCGGGACAGCGCCTCGGAGGGGGTCTCGGCCGGCCGGGGCGCGGTCACCTAGGGCTCCGGGCGGTACTGGGCCGGGAAGGAGTCGAGTCCCGCGGCGTCCGAGCAGTCGGAGAAGGTGTCGGACTCGCTGGTCAGCGGGGTGGCGTCGGACAGCGGCGGCTCGCTGGTCAGGGGCTCCGCGTCGGGCAGCGGGGGTTCGCTGGTCAGAGGCGCCTCGACGCAGGAACCCTCCGCGCCGAGGAAGCAGTCGTGCGGGTCGTCGGCGGACTGCTCCGCCGAGGGTTTGGACAGGACCGGGGGAAAGACGTATGCCGCTGTAGCCACCAAGGGCCTCCTCGTCGAGCTCGCCGTGCGGGTCATCTCGCAGCCCTACCCAGTGGACGCGAGCGCAGACGCACAAAGTCGTTCCACGTGCTTCTGGTCACATTCTCTCCCTTCACTCTCACTCCACAGGGGGACAAATGCGCCACAACACCCCCTCTGATTGACACGTTCACTCCAGGAATGGTGGGCTCGGGACGTCTCGGTAACGGAATGGACACGGCCGCCGGTCGTAGGCCGGCCGGTCCCGGGGGATCAGGAGGGGCCCTGTGCAGCTGTGGCGTGGGAGGACGACGAACGCGCGAAGGGCCGCACTCGCACTCGCCGTGCTCGCCGGATCCCTGGGGGTCGCACCCGCCGCGACGGCCGCGCCCGCACCCGAGCCGTCCGCCTCGCCCGCCGCGGACCCGGCCGGCACGGCCGTCCCGTCGGTGTGGCCGCGCCCGCACGAGCTGCGCGCGAACGGCGCCCCGGTCCCGGTGACCGAGGAGGTCGCCCTGGCCGTGGACCGGACGGCGGACCCGTACACGGTGGAGGCGCTGAAGGACGTCCTGCGGGAGGCCGGCGCGCGCCGGTTCACCGACCCCGGCGCACCGGTGCCCGAAGGGGCGCTCGTGGTGCGCGCGAAGAACGCCGACGCCTCGGACGACCCCCGTGGCGCCCTCCCGGCGGGCGGCTATGTCCTCACCGCCGGCGGCCGCTCCGTGACCCTGGCGGGGGCGGACGGCGACGGCCTCTTCCACGCCGTGCAGACGCTGCGCCGCCTGGTCCGCCCGGACGGCACCCTCACCGCGGCCGTCGTACGGGACTGGCCGGGCACCGCCGTGCGCGGCGTCACCGAGGGCTTCTACGGCACCCCGTGGACGCACCGGCAGCGACTGGCCCAGCTGGACTTCATGGGCCGCGCCAAGCTGAACCGGTACCTCTACGCGCCCGGCGAGGACCTCCACCGGCAGGCCCGCTGGNGCGAGCCGTACCCGGCCGGGCGGCGCGCGGAGTTCCGGGAGCTGGCCGAGCGGGCCGCGCGCAACCACGTCACCCTCGCCTGGGCGGTCGCCCCGGGGCAGGCGATGTGCTTCTCCTCGGACGAGGACCTGCGGGCGCTGACCCGCAAGCTGGACGCGATGTGGGCGCTGGGCTTCCGCGCCTTCCAGGTGCAGTTCCAGGACGTCAGCTACAGCGAGTGGCACTGCGGTGCGGACGCCGACCGGTTCGGCTCGGGCCCCGAGGCGGCCGCCCGCGCCCAGGCGCACGTGGCGAACGCGGTCGCCCGGCACCTGGCGCGCCGGCACCCGGGCTCGCCCGCCCTGTCCCTGATGCCCACCGAGTACTACGAGGACGGCTCGACCGCCTACCGGCGCGCGCTCGCCGAGGAGCTCGACGGGGGCGTCGAGGTGGCGTGGACCGGGGTCGGCGTGGTCCCGCACACCATCACGGGCCGCCAACTGGCCGAGGCGCGCGAGGTGTTCGGGCACCCGCTGGTGACGATGGACAACTACCCGGTCAACGACTACGCGCCCGAGCGGCTGTTCCTCGGCCCCTACCAGGGGCGGGAGCCCGCCGTGGCCGCCGGTTCGGCCGCGCTGCTCGCCAACGCGATGGAACAGCCCGAGGCGTCGCGCATCCCGCTGTTCACCGCCGCCGACTACGCCTGGAACCCGCGCGCGTACGAACCCCAGGAGTCCTGGCGGGCCGCGATCGCGGACCTCGCGGGCGGTGACACCCGGCGCCACGAGGCCCTGACGGCCCTGGCCCGGAACACCGCCTCCTCGGTCCTCGGCGGCACCGAGTCGGCGTACCTGCGTCCACTGCTCCAGGAGTTCTGGCGGACCCGGCCGGCCGCGGGCGGCTCCGGGGAGACCGCGGCGGCCCGGCGGCTCCGTACGGCCTTCACCGCCCTGCGCGACCTGCCCGGACGGCTGTCCGGCACCTCCCTGGCGGGCGAGATCACCCCCTGGACCGGCCGGCTGGCCGCCTACGGCGACGCCGGCACGGCGGCCCTGGACATGCTGCGCGCACAGGACGCCAAAGACGCGGACGCCGCCTGGACCGCGTACCGGCGCCTGGGCGAGCTGCGGGCGGAACTGGCGGCGGAGCGGGTGACGGTCGCCGAGGGCGTGCTGGACCCGTTCCTGAACCGGGCGCGGAAGGCGTACGAGAGCTGGGCCGGCATCGCGCGGGAGCCGGCGGGGACGGCCGGCGGCCCCGGCACGCTGCGCCTGGAGGTCGCCCGGGTCTTGGACACGGTGACGGTGCTGACCGATCCCGGCACCCGGGGCGCCGTCGAGGTGCGCACGGCCGGCGGGAGCTGGCGGCGGATCGGCGCGCTGGCCGCGGGGGGCGCCACGGAACTGCGGGCCGGCGACCGGCCGGTGAACGCCGTACGGGTCGTGGACGCGGACCAGGAGCGGGTCCGGCACCTGGTGCCGTGGTACGCGGACGTCCCCGACGCCGTGGTGGACCTGCCCGGCGACCGCGCGGACGCCGACATCGGCCGCACCCGCACGGTGACGGTCACCCTGGGCTCGGCCCGCCCCGAGGACGTCCGCGACCGGCTGACCGCGCGGGCCCCCGAGGGCGTGGACGTACGGGTGCCGGAGCAGCCGCTGTCCGTCCCGCGCGGCGCGCCGGTCCAGGTGCCGGTCGAGGTGACCGTGAAGCCGGGCTCGCCCACCCGCTCCTACGACGTCCGGCTCGGCTTCGGCGGCGCGACCCGCACGCTGACCGTCGACGCCGTCCCGCCCGTCGGCGGCCCCGACCTGGCCCGCACCGGCCGGGCGGAGTCCTCGGCCGACGAGACACCCGACTTCCCCGCCTCGGCGGCCAACGACGGCGACCCCACGACGCGCTGGTCGTCGCCGGCCGAGGACGACGCCTGGTGGCAGGTGGAGCTGGAACGCCCCGTACGGCTGGGCAAGGTGGACCTGCGCTGGCAGGACGCCCACGCCTCGGCGTACCGGGTGGAGGTCTCGGCGGACGGCCACGCCTGGCGCACGGCGGCGGAGGTCCGCGACAGCCGCGGCGGCCGGGAGACCGTCCGCATGGACGAGCCCGACGTCCGCCACATCCGCGTCCAGGGCGCCGGCCGCGCGACCCGCTACGGCTACTCACTGTGGTCGGTGGAGGCGTACGCGGTCGCGGACTGACCACCCGGAGCCGGCGGCCGCACGCCACCGACTCCCCATCCGTGCGACCGCCGGTCCACCTCCGCGCGCCGGCCAATCCCCTTCCGCGCTCCCGCAGTCCGCGGTTTTCCTCGCGTGACTATTCACTCAGTACATGTACTCAGTGCATACTGATCCGCATGAGTACCCGTCACATCCTGTTGGGCCTGCTGGCCACGGGACCGAGCCACGGCTACGACCTGAAGCGGCGCCACGACGAACGCTTCCCGCAGGCCCGCCCGCTGGCCTACGGGCAGGCCTACACGACCCTGCAGCGCCTGGTCCGGGACGGTCTCGCCGAGGTCGAGGGCACCGACTCCGACGGCGGCCCCGAGCGGACCGTGTACCGCGCCACAGGGGCGGGGGCACGCGAGCTGGAGCACTGGGCGGCGGAGATCGCGCCGCCGGCGCCGTTCGTGACGAACGAGATCTTCGCCAAGGTAGTGGTGTCGATCCTGTCCGGCGGTGATCCCGCCACATACCTGCGGGCCCAACGCGCCGCCCATATGCGGCGCATGCGCGAACTGACCGCCCTGAAGTCGGATCCCGGCGCGGACCTGGCCACGGTGCTCTCGGCGGACTTCGCCCTCAACCACCTGGACGCCGACCTCCGTTGGATGACCACGACGGCGGCCCGGCTCACCACCCTGACCGCGGAGGTCGACCCAGCATGAACACCACAGCCGCACCCGGGCCGCTCCTCGCGGCCCACGGCCTGCGCAAGGCGCACGGCAGGACACCGGCCCTGCGCGGCGCGTCGCTCGCCCTGCGGGCCGGTGAGATCCTCGCGGTCACCGGCGCGAGCGGCAGCGGCAAGTCGACGCTGCTGCACTGCATGGCGGGCATCGTCCGCCCGGACGAGGGCTCGGTGACGTACGACGGGCAGCGGCTCGACCGGCTGCCGGAGAAGCGGCTGAGCGAGCTGCGCCGCTCCGACTTCGGCGTCGTCTTCCAGTTCGGCCAGCTCATCCCGGAACTGACCGCGCTCGACAACGTGGCGCTCCCGCTGCTGCTGGCCGGCACGCCCCGGCCCCAGGCCCACGAGCGGGCCGGCACGTGGCTGGAGCGGTTCGGGGCGCGGGACCTGGCGGCGGTGCGGCCCGGCGAGATGAGCGGTGGCCAGGCCCAGCGCACCGCGCTCGCGCGGGCGCTGGTGACCGGCCCGAAGGTGGTGTTCGCGGACGAGCCGACCGGGGCGCTGGACTCCCTGGCGGCCGAGCAGGTGATGACGGCGCTGGCGCGGACGGCCCGCGAGTCGGGCACCGCGGTGCTGCTGGTCACGCACGACGCCCGGACCGCGGCCTACGCCGACCGGGAGGCGTCCCTGCACGACGGCACCGTAGTGGCGGAGGACCATGCGCTGGAGGTGACCACGTGAGGGCGGACCTGCGTCTGGCCTGGCACCTGCTGCGCGGCTCCGACCGGCACGAGTGGTGGCGGATCGCCCTCACCGGCGTCGGCGCGCTGCTCGCCACCGGACTGGCGCTGGCGGCGGTCGTCCTCGGCTCGCTGCGCGGACACCACGACCTCACCGTCGCCCACGGCCTGCTGGACCTCCCCGGGCAGCGGGCGGGCGTGATCGCCGCGCTGCTGCTCCTGCTGATCCCCGTGCTCGGCTTCCTCGGCCAGAGCGCCCGCCTCGGCGCGGTCCACCGGGACCGGAGGCTGGCGGGACTGCGGCTGGCGGGCGCCACACCCTGGCAGGTGCGGCGGATCGCCGCAGCGGAGACCGCGCCGGGCTGCCTGGCCGGTTCGGCGGCCGCCACCGTGCTCTGCGTCGTGGTGGCGGCCCGTATGGGGGACCACACCTCGGTGTGGACCTGGACGGGGATCGCCGTGGTCGCGGTGGGCATGCCCCTGGTGGGCGCGCTGACCGCCGTGGTGACGCTGCGGCGGGTGGTGGCCTCACCACTCGGCACGGTGCGCCGGGTACGGCCACGGGCCCGGCCCGGGGTGACGTTCCTCGGGACGGTGGCGCTGTTCCTGGCCGCGTTGTTCGTGTCGTACCTGAGCCTGGACCGGCGTTCCGGTGACGTCCCCACCGGGCCGGTACTGGTCGTCGGCGCCCTGGCGTTGGCCGGTGCGGGCGCGTTGTGGCTGGTGGGCGCCACGGCCCGGCTGACCGGACGGCTGCTGGCCGCCCGCACCGGGAGCCCGGCGGTCCTCGTCGCGGCGGAACGCCTGCGGGACGACCCGTGGGCGGCGGCCCGTACGCACACCGTGGTGCTGCTGGTGACGGTGGTGGGCACCGGGTTCGTCGGGATCCGCCAGGGCCTGCTGGCCGTGCTGGGCTCCGGTGCGGACGTGGCCGAGGACCCGGTCTTCTACACCACCGGGATCGACCTGGCGGGCGCGGCGGTCGGCATCGGGTTGGTGATCACCTTGTCCGGGCTGGCCGTCGGCACGGCGGAGTCCGTGGCCACCCGCCGCCGCACGCTCGCGGCGCAGGTCGCCGCCGGTGTGCCGCGCGCGGTGCTGGGCCGGGCGCTGCTGCTGGAGACCGCCCTGCCGCTGGCGCCCGGTGTGCTGGTCGCGGGGGTCGGCGGTACCGCGATCGGCACGTGGTACGCCACGCTCGCCGGGGAGGGCCCTCTGTCGCTGCCGTGGGCGGGGCTGCTGGTGCCGGTCGGCGTGTACGCGGCATGCATGCTGGCGACGGCCACCGCGCTGCCCCTGCTGCACCGCTCGGTACGGCCCGCGGAGCTGCGGTACGCGTGACCGGGCGGCGGCAGGGTCCGGGGAGCGACGGGGACTCTCCGGGCCCGGCCGTCGGGAGCCGTACCGACTGTCGGCGGCCGGGGTCAGGCCGAGATGCCGTCGATGCGGGCCAGGGCGTCGTCCGCGCCGTACGGCTGGAGGTACGGCAGCCAGCGTGGGTCGCGGTGGCCGGTGCCGATGATGCGCCAGGCCAGACCGGTGGGCGGGGCGGGTTTGTGGCGCAGCCGCCAGCCCAGCTCGATCAGGTGACGGTCGGCCTTCACGTGGTTGCAGCGGCGGCACGACGCCACCACGTTGTCCCAGACGTGCTTGCCCCCGCGGCTGCGCGGGATGACGTGGTCGACGCTGGTTGCGACACCACCGCAGTACATGCACCGGCCCCCGTCACGGGCGAACAGCGCCCTGCGGGTGAGAGGAACGGGACCCCGGTAGGGGACCCGCACGAAACGCTTGAGCCGGACCACGCTGGGGGCGGGGACGGTGACGGTCGCGCTGTGCAGATGGGCGCCGGTCTCCTCGAGGCAGACTGCCTTGTTCTCGAGGACGAGTACGAGCGCGCGGCGGAGCGGTACGACGCCGAGCGGCTCGTACGACGCGTTGAGGACCAGGACATGCGGCACGGACGGCCTCCTTGTACGCCGGCGGCGCGTGGCTCGCGCCGGGACGATCCGTAGTCAGTCTCCCCTCATGCCTGGTGACCGCGCCACCATGTCCCGGTAACGGGCTGGGAGTGTTTTCGACCACATCCCGATTCATCCCCAGGATCGTGGCCGGTTCAAGCGCAGGTGAGCGGGGTCTCTTCTTCACAGATCCCGCCGGTCCCCCCACAATGCCCCGTTAGTGTGGTGGTTCCGCCCCTGCCGGTGACCCATTCGTGACCTTGCAGACCTTGACCGCAGCACCGGGGGGCGGACGTGCACCTGGAGGTACCCGCCGTGTCCTTGCCCGTCGTCCTGTCGGCCGCCGACCCCTCGCCGACCCCTTCGGAGTCGGAGACGCCACGGGTCCCCTCGCTCCAGGACGCCCAGGAGAGCGCCACCAGCGCGGCCGGCTGGGTCGAGGAGAACTGGTCGACCTGGCTCGCCATCGGGCTGCGCGTGCTGCTCATCCTGGTGATCGCGACGGTACTGCGAGTGGTCGTCCGGCGGGCGATCACCAAGCTGGTCGACCGGATGTCCCGCACCGGTCAGACCATGGAGGGCGGCGGCCTCGGGGGCCTGCTGGTCAACGCCGAGCGCCGTCGGCAGCGGTCCCAGGCGATCGGCTCGGTGCTGCGCTCGGTGGCGTCGTTCCTGATCATGGGCACGGCCGCGCTGATGGTGCTGGGCACCTTCCAGATCAACCTCGCGCCCCTGCTCGCGTCGGCCGGTGTCGCCGGTGTGGCAATCGGTTTCGGCGCGCGCAACCTGGTCACGGACTTCCTCTCCGGCGTCTTCATGATCCTGGAGGACCAGTACGGCGTCGGCGACACCGTCGACGCGGGTGTGGCCACCGGCGAGGTGATCGAGGTCGGGCTTCGGGTGACCAAGCTGCGCGGCGCCGACGGCGAGATCTGGTACGTCCGCAACGGCGAGGTCAAGCGCATAGGCAACCTCTCGCAGGGCTGGGCCACCGCCAACGTGGACGTCACGGTCCGCTCCGACGAGGACCTGGACAAGGTGAAGGCCGTGCTGAGCGACGTCGCCGAGCGCACCAGCAAGGAGGAGCCCTGGAACGAGCTCCTGTGGAGCCCGGTGGAGGTGCTCGGCCTGGACTCGGTGCTGCTGGACTCGATGGTGGTGCGGGTGTCCGCCAAGACCATGCCGGGCAAGTCGCTGACCGTGGAGCGGGAGCTGCGCTGGCGCATCAAGCGCGCCTTCGACGCGAACGGCATCCGCATCGTGGGCGGCGCGACCGCCGCCGAGGACGCCCCGGCCGCCGACCCCGCGGCCGGCGTGGCCGCCCCGTCCGCCTACGCCAGCACGGTGTCGCCGCAGTCGGTGGCCGCCTCCCCGCTGCCCTCGCCGACGAGCACCACGAAGTAGCCGCCGGCCCGCGAAGGGGCGGCACCCGGGAACATCCCGGGTGCCGCCCCTTTCCGTTCCCGGCCGTTCCCGGCCGTTCCCGCCGAGGACGCCTCTTGACGCCCGCTCCGCGCCGGGCTTACCTTCCTCCCCATCCGACAGGAAACTTTCCTAACAGTGCCCGCCGGACCGGTCCGGGATGGACGTCCTCACCGGCCGCTTGAGAAGCTGTGCAGTCGACGAAGGGCAGGTGTCGCACCCCATGGCAGGAACAGCCGGTACGCCGGGCACCCCGCGCGTCCTGCGCGCCATGAACGACCGCGCCGCCCTGGACCTCCTGCTGGAGCACGGACCGCTGTCACGGACCCGGATAGGCAAGCTCACCGGCCTGTCCAAGCCGACCGCCTCCCAGCTCCTGGCCCGCCTGGAGGCCGCCGGCCTGGTCCTCGCCACCGGCACCACCGAGGGCCGCCCGGGCCCCAACGCCCAGCTGTACGGGGTCAACCCGGCCGCCGCGTACGCCGCCGGACTCGACGTGAATCCGCGCCGCATCCTCGCGGCCGTCGCCGACGTCACCGGCCGCACCGTCGGCCGGCACGAACTGCCCACCCCCGGCCGCCGGCCCGCCGTGCCCGTGGTCCAGCAGGTCACCGACGCCCTGGACGGCGCGGTGAAGGCGGCGGGACTGACCCGCGCGGACGTCCACCGCCTGGTGATAGGGACCCCGGGTGCCTTCGACCCGAACACCGGCCACCTGCGCTACGCCTCCCACCTGCCCGGCTGGCACTCCCCCACGCTGCTCGGGGAACTGGCCGCCGCCCTGCCGATGCCGTTCGAGTACGAGAACGACGTCAACCTCGCCGCCGTGGCCGAGCGGCGGCTCGGCGCGGCCCGCGACCACGACGACTTCGTCCTGCTGTGGAGCCAGGAGGGCCTGGGCGCCGCCCTGGTGCTGGGCGGCCGGCTGCACCGGGGCTTCACCGGCGGCGCGGGCGAGGTCGGCTTCCTGCCGGTACCCGGCACCCCGCTGGTCCGCCAGGTCACCAAGGCCAACAGCGGCGGCTACCAGGAGCTGGCCGGCGCCCAGGCGGTACCGCGGCTGGCCCGCGACCTGGGCGTGCGGGACGTCCCGCAGGGCCCGTACACCGAGGCGGCTGCCGCCCTGCTGGAGCGCGCCGCGGCCCGCCCCGACGAGGAACCGCACCGCACCCTGCTGCACACCTACGCCACCCGTCTGGCGACCGGCCTGGCCTCCCTGGTCGCCGTCCTCGATCCCGCCCTCGTCGTCCTGAGCGGCACCGCCCTCACCGCCGGCGGCGCGGTGCTGCGGGACCTGGTCCGGGACGAGCTGGAGGAGCTGGCCGCCTCCCGGCCCCGGCTCGTCCTGGGTGACGTCCGTGAACACCCCGTGCTGCGCGGCGCGCTGGAGAGCGCGCTCGCGTCCACCCGCGACGAGGTCTTCGACACCTCGCGCTGACCTCGCCCCTCCCCACCCGTCCCGCACCACCCCGCCCCGCCCCACACCTCACTCCGTCCCACACCTCGCCCCAGGGAGCTCCGTCATGCCCGGAATATCCAGAAAAGCGACGCTCGCACTGGCCGCCACCGCCTCCCTCGCCCTGCTCACCACCGCCTGCACCGGCCAGTCCGGGTCCGGCACCACCGACGACCCGAACGCCAGGACGACCCTCACCTTCTGGCACGGCTGGAGCGCCCCCGCCGAGGTGAAGGCGGTCCAGGACGTCGTGGACCGCTTCGAGAAGGCACACCCCAACATCACGGTGAAGGTCGTCGGCAACATCAACGACGACAAGCTCAACCAGGCGCTGCGCGCGGGCGGTTCGAACGGCCCGGACGTGGTCTCCTCGTTCACCACGTCCAATGTCGGCACGTTCTGCTCGTCGGGCGCCTTCGCCGACCTGAAGCCCTTCGTCGAGAAGTCGAAGCTGGACCTGGCCAAGATCATCCCGAAGCCGATGCTGGACTACACCCAGTTCGAGGGCACCCGCTGCGCCCTCCCCCTGCTCGGTGACGCCTACGGCCTCTACTACAACAAGGACGCCTTCGCGAAGGCCGGCATCACCGAACCCCCGAAGACCTGGTCGGAGTTCGCGCGGGTCGCCAAGAAGCTCACCAAGGCGAAGGGCGACGGCTACGAGCAGCTCGGCTTCATGCCGAACTACCACGGCTACGAGACGGTCGTCGACCACTACATGTCCCAGTGGGACCACGCCTACTTCGACGCCGACGGAAAGTCGCGCATCGCCGAGGACCCGGCGTTCGCCGAGATGTTCACGTACCAGAAGAAGCTGGTGGACGACCTCGGCGGGTTCGCGAAGCTGGAGAGGTACCGCAACACCTTCGGCGACGAGTGGGGCGCCGAACACCCCTTCCACACCGGCCAGGTGGCCATGCAGCTCGACGGCGAGTGGCGGCTCGGCATGGCGCGGGACGCCGGCGTCGACTTCGAGATCGGTACGGCGCCGATGCCCGTCGCCGACGACGAGGTGGACGAGTACGGCAAGGGCTTCCTGTCCGGCACGATCATGGGCATCGCCCCGCAGAGCGAGAAGCAGAACGCCGCGTGGGAGCTGGTGAGATTCATGACGACCGACACCGAGGCCGTCGTCTCCTTCGCCAACGCCATCCACAACGTGCCCTCGACCTTCGAGGCCCTGAAGTCCCCCGGCCTGAAGACGGATCCGGCCTTCACGACCTTCCTCGACATCGCGCGGCACCCCGAGTCCAACACCCCGCCGGCCTCCGTCAACGGCTCGACGTACCAGACGACGCTCCAGGACTTCGGCTACCGGTACGAGTCCGGCAAGGTGAAGGACCTGAAGGCGGGGCTGGAGAAGACCGCCGCGCAGATCGACCGCGACATCGAGCAGGCGAAGTAGCCCGATGTCCACGTACACGCTCCGCGCGAAGCGCCGCCGGTCGGCGCTCCGGACGGTGGCCTTCCTGTCCCCGTGGCTCATCGGGTTCGGCGTCTTCTTCGCCTACCCGCTGGTGTCCACCGTGTACTTCTCCCTGATGAAGTACGACGGCTTCGGCACCCCCGAGTTCCGGGGCCTGGACAACTGGGCCTACGTCTTCCAGGACTACCCCCTGTTCTGGCCGGCCCTGCGCAACACGCTCTGGCTGGTCCTCGTCATGGTGACGTGCCGGGTGGTGTTCGGACTGGGCGTCGGCCTGCTGGTCACCAAGCTCAAGACCGGCGTCGGCGTCTTCCGTACCCTCTTCTACCTGCCCTGTCTGGCCCCGCCGGTCGCCGCCACCCTCGCCTTCGTCTTCCTGCTCAACCCGGGCACCGGTCCGGTCAACTCCGTGCTCGACGGCCTCGGCCTGCCGGCGCCGGGCTGGTTCACCGACCCCGCCTGGTCCAAGCCGGCCCTCACCGCCCTGGCCCTGTGGGGCGTCGGCGACCTCATGGTCATCTTCATGGCCGCGCTGCTCGACGTCCCGAGGGAGCAGTACGAGGCCGCCGAGCTGGACGGCGCCTCGCCCTGGCAGCGCTTCCGGTTCGTCACCCTGCCGAACATCTCGCCGATCGTGATGTTCGCCGTGGTCACGGGCGTCATCCAGACCATGCAGTACTACACACAGCCCCTGGTGGCGGGGAAGGTCGCCTCCGGGATCATCGGCGGCTCCGGCCAGCAGTTCGAGCCGGGCTACCCGGACAAGTCCACGCTCACGCTGCCCCAGCTCGTCTACAACCTCGGCTTCCAGCGCTTCGACTACGGTGCCGCCTGCGTCGTCGCGCTGGTGCTCTTCGCCCTCGCCATGGCCTTCACCGCGCTGCTGATGAGGCGCCGGGGCGGACTCGTCCAGGCAGGTGACCGACCATGACCCAGGTACTGGACCGTCCCGTACGGTCCGACGCGCCCCCGTCCCCCGCGCGGCGCACCGCCCGCCGCCGCGCCGTGCTGGAGTGGATCGCCGTCCACTCCCTGGGGATCGCCGCCGCCCTCTTCTTCGTGCTGCCGTTCGTCTTCGTGGTCCTCACCTCGCTCATGAGCGACCAGCAGGCCCTCACCCGCGACCTGGTCCCCCGCACGTGGGAGTGGGGCAACTACCGCGAGGTGTTCGACACCCCCGGCTTCCTCACCTGGTGGCGCAACACCCTGCTCTACGCCGGCCTCGGCACCCTGCTGACCGTCGTCTCCTCGGTTCCGGTGGCGTACGCGCTCGCCACGTTCCGCTTCCGCGGCCGCAACCTCACCCTGATGCTGGTCATCGCGATGATGATGCTGCCGCCCCAGGTGGTCGTCATCCCGATGTACCTGTTCTGGGCCAAGCAGCTCGACCTCTCCGGCACGCTCTGGCCGCTGATCATCCCCATGGCGTTCGGCGACGCCTTCTCGATCTTCCTGCTGCGCCAGTTCCTCACCACGATCCCCGACGAGTACCTGGACGCGGCGAGGGTCGACGGCTGCGGCGAACTGCGCACCCTGCTGCGGGTCGTGCTGCCCATGGCGAAGCCGGGCATCGCGGCCGTCGCCCTCTTCCAGTTCTTCTACGCCTGGAACGACTACTTCGGCCCGCAGATCTACGCCTCGGAGAACCCGGCCGCCTGGACCCTCTCCTACGGTCTGGAGTCCTTCAAGGGCGCCCATCACACCGACTGGAACCTCACCATGGCCGCCACCGTTCTGGTCATGGCGCCCGTCATCCTCGTGTTCTTCTTCGCTCAGAAGGCGTTCGTCGAGGGTGTCACCCTCACCGGAGTCAAGGGATAACGCATGAAACTCACCGTGGTCGGCGGAGGCTCGACCTACACCCCCGAACTCATCGACGGCTTCGCGCGGTTGAGGGACGTCCTGCCGATCACCGAGCTGGTCCTCACCGACCCGGCGACGGCCCGCCTGGACCTGATCGGCCCGTTGTCCCGCCGCATCTTCGCCCGCCTGGGCCACCCGGGCCGCATCACCACCACCACCGACCTGGACGCGGCGGTGGACGGCGCCGACGCGGTCCTGTTCCAGCTGCGCGTCGGCGGCCAGGCGGCCCGTCTGCAGGACGAGACATGGCCGCTGGACTGCGGCTGCGTCGGCCAGGAGACCACCGGCGCGGGCGGCCTGGCCAAGGCGCTGCGCACGGTCCCGGTCGTCCTGGACATCGCCGAGCGGGTCCGCCGCACCAACCCCGACGCCTGGATCATCGACTTCACCAACCCCGTCGGCATCGTCACCCGCGCCCTGCTCCAGGCCGGCCACAAGGCCCTCGGCCTGTGCAACGTGGCCATCGGCCTCCAGCGCAAGTTCGCCGCGCTCCTCGGTGCCGCCCCCGCCGACGTCCACCTCGACCACGTCGGCCTCAACCACCTCACCTGGGAGACGGCCGTACGCCTCGGCGGCCCCGACGGCGAGGACGTCCTCCCCCGTCTGCTGGCCGAGCACGGCGACACGATCGCCGCCGACCTCCGCCTCCCCCGCCCCGTGCTGACCCGGCTGGGCGTGGTCCCCTCCTACTACCTCCGCTACTTCTACGCCCACGACGAGGTGGTGGCAGAAGCGCGCACCAAGCCCTCCCGAGCGGCCGAGGTAGCGGCGATGGAGAAGGAACTGCTGACCCTTTACGCGGACCCCGCGCTGGACGAGAAGCCGGCCCTCCTCGCCAAGAGGGGCGGCGCCTTCTACTCCGAGGCGGCGGTCGACCTGGCCGCGGCCCTGCTGCGCGGCGCCGGTTCGGAGCACCAGGTGGTCAACACGCTCAACAACGGCACCCTCCCCTTCCTCCCCGACGACGCGGTCGTCGAGGTCCCCGCCACGGTCACCACGAAGGGCGCCGGCCCTCTCCCCGTCGCCCCCGTGGACCCCCTGTTCGCGGGCCTGATGGCGAACGTCACCGCCTACGAGGACCTCGCCCTGGAGGCAGCCCTGCACGGCGGCCGGGACCGCGTCTTCCGCGCCCTGCTCGCCCACCCCCTCATCGGCCAGTACGCCTACGCGGACCGGCTGACCGACGACCTGATCGCACACAACCGGGAGCACCTCACGTGGGCCTGACCGCAGCCGTCCTCGCCGTCGACGCCGGCAACAGCAAGACGGACGTGGCGGTGATCGGCCCCGACGGCACGGTGCTGTCGACGGCCCGGGGAGGAGGCTTCCGCCCGCCCGCGGACGGCCTGGACACGGCCATGACCACCCTCTCCACCACGGTCACCGAGGCCCTCGCCGCCGCCGGCAGCCCCGAGGTCGCCCACGTCTCGGCGTGCCTGGCCAACGCCGACCTCCCGGCCGAGGAGAGGCAACTCACCGAAGCCGTGCAGTCGCGCGGCTGGGCCACCACCGCCGAGGTCCGCAACGACACCTTCGCGATCCTCCGCGCCGGCGTCACCGAACCCCGCGGGGTCGCGGTGGTCTGCGGCGCGGGCATCAACTGCGTGGGCATGCGCCCCGACGGCCGCACCGCCCGCTTCCCGGCGGTCGGCCGCATCTCCGGCGACTGGGGCGGCGGCTGGGCCCTGGCCGAGGAGGCCCTGTGGCACGCGGCCCGCGCCGACGACGGCCGGGGCGAGAGGACCGCGCTGACCGCCACCCTGCCCGCCCACTTCGGCGTGCCCGACATGCCCGCCCTCATAGAGGCCCTCCACCTCGGCCACATCCCACCCCACCGCCGCCACGAGGCGGCCCCCGTCCTGTTCGCCACGGCCGCCGAGGGCGACCCGGTCGCCCGCGCGGTCGTCGACCGGCAGGCCACGGAGATCGTCACGATGGCCGTGGTGGCCCTCACCCGCCTGGACCTCCTCCACGCGGAGACCCCCGTCCTCCTGGGCGGCAGTGTCCTGGCGGCCCGGCACCCCCTCCTCGTCGACGGCATCCGCACCCGACTGACAGCCCGCGCCCCCAAGGCCGTACCCCAAGTGATCACCACGCCTCCCGTCCTGGGAGCGGCGCTCCTCGGCCTGGACCACGTGTCGGCCCCACCGGAGGCGCACGCCCGCCTGCGCGCGCACTACGGGTAGGCCGCCGACGGCGCCCCGCCCACCGCCCGCAGGCGCGACGCCAGGCGGCCCCGCACCCGGCCCCGCCCCGCCCTGCCCCCGGAACCGAACGGATTTCCCGGGCGTGTTCCTGGGCAGGGTGGGTGCGGTGGTCCGGAACTTCCGGCCATCACACTGCATTTGGATCAAGATCGTGCCAAGGCCGGTGCGGATGTCGCCCCCGACGGTGATACTTGCCGCGGAGGATGACCACGGGGGAGGTCACATGACACACACACCGAACGCCGGCGCGCCACCGACGCTGCCCGCGATCCCACCGCAGCCGACGGCACCCGCCACACCCCCCGCCTCCGCTCCCGGCACCCTGCCCGCCTCCACCACCCCGGCACCTCCCCCCACCCGCCGCACCGCCTTCGCCGAGGGCGTGGACCAGCTCCGCCGCGCCGCCACCACGGAACCCGGCCGCCTCCGCATCATCGGCGCGGTCCTGGCCGCCCTGGTCGTGGCGTTCGGCGCGGTCACCGCGTGGCAGATGACCGACAGGGCCGCGGCCGCCGACGACGTCCTCACCAGCAGCCAGCCGCTCACCTCGGACGCCGCCGACATCTACCGCTCCCTGGCGGACGCCAACACCGCCGCGTCCAGCGGCTTCCTCGCCGGAGGCCAGGAGACCGCCGCCACCCGCGACCGCTACGAACGCGACATCCGCACCGCCGCCGCGAAACTGGTCAACGCCGCCGCCAACGCGGCCCCCGGCTCCCCCTCCACGGACACCATCACCAAGCTCAACCGCCTGCTTCCCGAGTACAAGGGACTGGTGGAGCGCGCCCGCACCTACAACCGCCAGGGCTACCCGGTGGGCGGCGCCTACCTGCGCTACGCGAACGAGAAGATGCAGCAGGAGATGCTGCCGGCCGCGCAGGACCTGTACACCAAGGAGAACCAGCGCCTGCGCGCGGACTACGCGGACGCCACCCCCTACCCCTGGCCCGCGATCGCCCTCGGCCTGGCGGCGCTGGCCGCCCTCGCCTGGGCCCAGCGCCGCACCTACCTGCGCACCCACCGCGTCCTCAACCACGGACTGGTCGCGGCCACCGCCGCGGCCGCGATCGTGCTGCTCTGGCTGACGGCCGGTCACGCCCTGGCCCGCTCACACCTGGACGAGTCCTACGACCACGGCGTCCGCTCCCTCGACGTCCTGCACGACGCGCGCATCGCCTCGCTCAAGGCGCGCGGCAACGAGAACCTCACGCTCGTCGCCCGCGGCGCCGAGACGAAGAAGGTCGGCGACGAGACCCTCGACGCCTACGACCACGACTTCGGCCGCGACATGGACGCCCTCGGCAAGGGCCTGGCCGTCGCCGAACGTCTCGCGGACGACGCCACCGGCGCGAAGCCGGTCACCGCGGCCGTGAGCAACATGACGGAGTGGAAGAAGCGCCACGCGGCGGCCCGCGAGCAGGACGAGAACGGCAACTACCAGCAGGCGCTGGACATGGTGATCGGCGCGAAGGGCGCGACGGGCGAGTGCTTCGACAGCGTCGACGAGAACCTGGCGACGGCACTGGCGCACGAGGAGACGGAGTTCGCCGAGGCGGCCGGTGCCGGCCGGGACGCGCTGACCGGTCTGCCGGCCGGGGCCGCGGTCCTGGGCGTGCTGGGCGCGGCGGGAGCGGTGCTGGGCATCGGCCGCAGGCTGTCGGAGTACCGGTGAACGGGCAGCGGACGACCGACCCGAAGGGGGCCATGACGATGCACGCACGCCACCTGCGGGCCCGCCTGAAGGGCTGGGGCGGTGTGGGCGCGATGGCGGGGGCCTGCGCCCTCGCCCTGGTGTTCGCGCTCGCCCTGACCTGCACGGGCTCGGTCGCCTCCCAGGCGGGCGCGCCCCGCCCGGCCGGTGACGGGGCCACGCGGGCGCTGACGGCCGACGCGCGCGCAGCGGACGCCTGCACGGCCCCGGAGAAGCAGACCCTGCCGCCGTCCTCCGCCGACGGCCCCACCATCACGGCGATCAAGAACCGCCAGGGCGAGAAGCGCAAGCTGGTCGTCGGCGTCGACCAGAACAGCTACCGCTGGGGCTACCGCGACCCCAACAGCGGTGTGAGCGGCCGCCTCGAGGGCTTCGACATCGACCTGGTGCACCGCATCGCCGAGGACATACTCGGCGACCCGGACGCCGTGCAGTTCAAGGCGATCCCCACCGACCAGCGCATCCCGGCGATCCAGGACGGCCGGGTGGACCTGGTCGTCCGCACGATGACGATCAACTGCTCGCGCCTGGAGGAAGTGGCGTTCTCCGCCCCGTACTTCAAGACGGGGCAGCAGGTCCTGGCGCCGAAGTCCTCCCCGGTCACGGGGTACGACGAGACCCTTGCGAACCGCCGGATATGCACGGCGAAGGGCTCGACGGCGTACGCGAAGCTGGAGGAGGACCGGAAGAGCGGCGCCCTGCCGGCGTCCGCGGACATCTCCACCACGGTGCCCAACCAGCTCGACTGCCTGGTGCGGCTGCAACTCGGCGAGGTGGACGCGGTCGTCAACGACGGGGCACTCGCGGCCAGTCAGGCCGCGCAGGATCCGACGGTCGAGCTCAAGGGCGAGGCGTTCACGACCGAGTACTACGGCGTGGCGATGAAGAAGGACGCGGACGACCTGGTCCGCCGGGTCAACCAGATCCTGGTGGACTTCCGGCAGGACACCGCGTCCGGCTGGCAGGCCTCGTACACGAAGTGGCTGTCCGCCACGATGGACGACGACCCCACCGCCGCCAGGCCCCCGGCTCCCGAGTACCTGCGCCGCGACTGACCCTTCCGCGGCGCCCCGCCGCCCCTTCCACGACACCCCACCCGCCCCCACGCACCACACGAACCCACCCCGCAGCGAAAGGTGATCGATGGCCGACACGGATCCCGCCGGGCCGGTGATGGACCGGGACGAGGTGGACCGTGCGCTGGCGCGGCTCGGCGCGGAGCACGAGGCGATCGAGACCTCGCTCCTCGCCCTGCAGGACCACGCGGGCCGACGGCTGCTGGAGGGCGCCCGGCTCACGGGCGTCACCGCCGAGCGGTGGACGTCCACGGAGGCGGCGATCACGCTGCTGTGGACCTACTTCGACGCGTACACGGACGCGTTGCGCACCGCCCGGGACATTCGCTCGCGCCGCCGCTGGTCCAGCCGCGAGGACCTGGCGGAGCTGACGGAACTGCTGCGCGGCGAGCCGGTGACGGTGGCCGGCAGCGCGGCGGCGACGGCCAACGCGCCGACCCTGAGCGGCGGTCCGGGCGTGCTCAGCGAGCGTTACTCGCTCGCCGCCCTCGTCGACCGCATGAACGAGCTGTACGCGGCCTCGCTGGACATGGTCGTCGCCGCGGACGCGGTGTGGTCGGCACTGCCCGCCCGGATCGATCTGCTCTCCGCGGAGCTGCGGCGCACCAGCGGGCTGGCGCACTCGGTCGGGGTGCGCCCGGGCGAGCACCCGGCGGGCGACGACCTGGAGCGCATCACCCGCACGCTGACGAGGCTGCGCGAGCAGGTGGTGTCCGACCCGCTGGCCTTCTGGAAGAGGGCCGAGGGCAGTTCGGCGCCGGGCGGCGGCAAGCCCGACACCACGGTGTACGACCGCGAGGCGCGCGCCCTGGAGGACGTGCGCCGCGAGATCGAGGCGGTGCTGGCGGTCCGGCAGGACGCGGAGAAGCGCATCGTCCGGCTGCGTGACGTGCTCTCCCGCGCGGACCGCACCCTCGCCGAGGCCCGCACGGCGCGCGGCGAGGTGCTGGCGAAGATCGCGGCCACGGAGGTACCGGTGGTCAGCGGGCCGCCGACTGCGCTGCAGGAGCAGGTGGCGGCGGCGGCCGAGTACCGCCGGCACGCCCAGTGGCACCGGTTGTCGCCGCTGCTGGAGTCCCTGGAGCAGAAGGCGGAGGACGAACTGCTGCGCGCCCGCGAGTCGTTGACGGCGGTCACGGCGCCGCTGGCGGTCCGGGCGGAGTTGCGGGGCCGGCTGGACGCGTACCGGGCGAAGGTGTCCCGGCACGGTCTGGCCGAGGACCCGCTGCTGGTGGAGCGGTACGAGAAGGCGCGCCGCATGCTGTGGAGCGCGCCCTGCGATCTGCGCGCCGCCGAGCAGGCGGTGCTGCGGTACCAGCAGGCGGTGTCGGAACTGCTCACCGGCTCCACCGGGGCGCCGGGGCAGGCCCGGCCGGACGACCGGAGGGGGCCGGGCGCATGAGCGTCGAGGGGGAGGCGGGCGGTATGGGCGGACCGGGCGGCCGGGCGGCGCCCGCGGGCGCGACGGCGGGGAAGGCCTGTCAGCGCCCCGAGTGCGAGGGCGCGTACGAGGACGTCGGCGGCGGCGAGTTGTACTGCGACACGTGCGGCCTCGCCCCGGTGGTGTCGCCGACGGGCCTGGTGGTCTCGCCCCCGACCGGTGTCACGGCGGGCGGCCGGGACTCTCGGGGCTCGGGGAGCGCCCGCGCGGGCAGCGGCGGCAGCGCGCGCAGCGGCCGCAGCTCCCGTACGTCGTCGCAGTCGTCGAAGTCCCGCCGCTCGGTGTCCGGCCGGCTCTCCCGCTCGCTGTCGGGCCGGACGGCCACGGGCCGCTCGGTGTCGGTGCGCAGCTCCGGCACCGGCGCGGGCAGCTCGGGGCGGGGGCGGCTGGGCGCGGGCCTGGTGCAGGTGCCGGCGATCCCGCGGCCGGATCCGCGGCAGATGGTGCTGGACGACCCTGAGGTGCCCGAGCGCAAGCGGTTCTGCTCGCGTTCGGACTGCGGGGCGCCGGTGGGCCGGGCCCGCAGCGGCCGGGCGGGGCGCACGGAAGGCTTCTGCACCAAGTGCGGCCACCCGTACTCGTTCGTGCCGAAGCTGCGGGCCGGGGACGTGGTGCACGGCCAGTACGAGGTGGTGGGCTGCCTGGCGCACGGCGGGCTCGGCTGGATCTACCTCGCGGTGGACCGGGCCGTGTCCGACCGCTGGGTGGTCCTCAAGGGCCTTCTCGACACCGGTGACCAGGACGCGATGGCGGCGGCCATCTCGGAGCGCCGGTTCCTCGCGGAGATCGAGCACGCCAACATCGTGCGGATCTACAACTTCGTGGAACACCTCGACCAGCGCACCGGCTCCCTCGACGGCTACATCGTCATGGAGTACGTCGGCGGCAAGTCGCTGAAGGAGATCGCCAACGCCCGCCGCACACCGGAGGGCAGACGGGACCCGCTGCCGGTGGAGCAGGCCTGCGCGTACGGCATCGAGGCGCTGGAGGCGCTCGGCCATCTGCACAGCCGCAACCTGCTCTACTGCGACTTCAAGGTCGACAACGCGATCCAGAGCGAGGACCAGCTCAAGCTGATCGACATGGGCGCGGTGCGCCGGACGGACGACGAGGAGTCGGCCATCTACGGCACGGTCGGCTACCAGGCGCCGGAGGTCGCCGAGGCCGGCCCGTCGGTGGCGTCCGACCTGTACACGGTCGCCCGTACGCTGGCCGTCCTCACCTTCGACTTCCAGGGGTACACGAACGTCTACGCGGACTCCCTGCCGGACCCGGACACCATCGAGGTGTTCCGGCAGTACGAGTCCTTCTACCGGCTCCTGGTGCGGGCCACCGACCCGGACCCGGCGCGCCGGTTCGCCTCCGCGCAGGAGATGGCCGAGCAGCTGACGGGGGTGCTGCGGGAGGTCGTCTCGCTCCAGTCGGGCCAGGCGCGCCCGGCGCTGTCGACCCTGTTCGGACCGGAACTTCGGGTGACGGACACGGAGTTGTTCCCCGCGCCGGCCGGTGACGTCTCCCGGCTCGGCGCCCGCACGCCCCGGGGCCGCCGGGGTGCGCCCGCCCTGCCCGCCGGCACGGCACCTCTTCCTCCTGCCGGCGGCCCCGCCCCCGCCGCCCCCGCCCTGGTCAAGCCCGTGGACTGTGCCACGGCGGCCCTCGCGCTGCCCGTCCCGCACGTCCAGTCCTCCGACCCCAACGCCGGTTTCCTCGCCGGTCTGCTGACGTCCGCGCCGGCGGAGCTGGTCCACGCGCTGGCCGCGGTGCCCGATCCGTCGACCGAGACCCGGCTGCGCGAGGTGCGGGCCCGGCTGGAGACGGGCGAGTGGCACACCGCGCTGGAGGCGCTGCGCGCGCTGGAGGAGCGGGACGCCGACGACTGGCGGGTGGTCTGGTACCGGGGCGTGGCCGCCCTGGTCACCGGCGACCACGAAGGCGCCGCGCTCGCCTTCGACGCCGTCTACGACGCCTTCCCGGGCGAGATCGCGCCGAAGCTGGCGCTGGGCGTGTGCGCCGAGGTGCTGGGCCAGCTGGACAACGCCGCCGAGTACTACCGCCTGGTGTGGTCGACCGACCCGAGCCATGTGAGCGCCGCTTTCGGGCTGGCCCGGGTGCGGCTGGCGGCCGGGGACCGGCGGGGTGCCGTACGCACGCTGGAGTCGGTGCCGGAGTCCTCCATCCACTACACCGCCGCCCGGGTGGCGGCGGTCCGGGCTCGGCTGCGGGGGCGGGCGGCCACCGCCGCCGACGCGCCGTTCCTGGACGACCTGACCGCCGCCGCCGGACAGGTCGAGGCCCTGGAGTCGTACGGTCTGGATCCGGCGCGCCGCGAGCTGTTGGCGGCGGAGGTCCTCGGTTGCGGACTGGACTGGGTACTCTCCGGGGGCCAGGGTTCCGCTCCTCCCGCCGCCGGGGGGCGGACGCTGCTCGGCAGCGGCCTGGACGAGCGTGGGCTGCGCTTCGGCCTGGAGCGCTCGTACCGCACGCTGGCCCGGCTGGCGCGCAGCGGCGAGGAGAGGATCGACCTGGTGGAACGTGCCAATCGTTACCGCCCCCGGACATGGGTGTAGTTGATGTCGCAGATGCCCCAGCAGGCCGCGCTGTCGAAATGCCCGAGCTGCGAGGAACCCCTCGAGTCGGGTGATCGTTTCTGCGGTGCGTGCGGATACGACCTGTCGGTGGTCCCGGCCCGGCCGACGGACGACCCGACGATCGCCCTGAACGGCGTGGTGCCCCCGCAGTCCCCGGGCCCGGTGCCCCCACCGGCGCCGGCCGCCCCGCCGTCGGCGCCCCGGCCGCCGGGCGCGGGCGCCCGACCGGCGACAGGCCCGCACGCCCCGGCCCAGGGCGCCCCGACGGCCGGCGCTCCTGCCCGCCCTGCGGCGGCCGGTGCGCAGGCCGCGACCGCGGGCGCTGCGGCGTCCAACGCCCCTGCCGTGCCGGGGGCTTCCGGCACGCACGTGCCGGCGGCGGATCCGCACACGGCGGCGGCCGGCCGGCACGTGCCGGTCCAGGGGGCGCCCGCGCGCCCCGACCACGCTCCGGCGGCCGCTCAGGGCGCGCCCGGTACGGGCGGCCCGGCGGCCGGGGTCCGTCTCGACCGGCGTGACCGGTCGGAGGCGTCGGACGGCGGGGCACCCGGTGAGGACGCCCCGCACACGCCGGACACCCCCGGCACACCCCCCGCCCACCAGCCCGCGCAGCCCGACGACTACCCACTGCAGGCGCCGGACCCGCGCGTGGCCGGCGAGCCGGCGCAGGCCGGACCGACGCCCGCCGTGTGCGTGGCGTGCCGCGCCGGCCGGGTGGACGACGACGGCTACTGCGAGAACTGCGGCCACGCCCAGCCGCGCGAACGGGACCACATGGAACAGGAATGCGGCCCGCTGGCCGCGGTCACCGACCGCGGACTGCGGCACCACCGCAACGAGGACGCCTTCGCCGTCGGCACCACCGCGCTGCCCGACGGCTCCCCGGTGTCCGTGGCGGTCGTCTGCGACGGAGTCTCCTCGGCGACCCGGCCCGACGAGGCGTCACTGGCCGCCTCCCGCGCGGCGAACGCCTCCCTGCTCGCCGCCCTGCCGCGCGGCACGCACCCGCAGCAGGCGATGCACGACGCGATCCTCGCCGCCTCCGAGGCGGTCAACGCGCTGGCCGGTGAGCAGCCGGCCGGCGCCCGCGAGCACGCCCCGCAGCAGAACGCCCCCGCCTGCACGATCGTCGGCGCCGTGGTCACCGCGGGTCTGCTGGTCGTCGGCTGGGTCGGCGACAGCCGCGCGTACTGGATCCCCGTGGACCGGTCCGCCCCGCCGGCCCGGCTGACCGAGGACGACTCGTGGGCCGCGCAGATGGTCGCCGCGGGCCTGATGGGCGAGGCCGAGGCCTACGCCGACCACCGCGCGCACGCCATCACCGGCTGGCTCGGCGCCGACGCCTACGACCTGGAGCCGCACACCGCGGCCTTCAAACCCGACCGCCCCGGCGTGGTCGTCGTCTGCACCGACGGCCTGTGGAACTACGCCGAGTCCGCCGACGAGATGGCCGAGGTGGTGCCCGTCGACGCGGCCGAGCGCCCGCTGCACGCCGGCCAGGTGCTGGTCGGCCACGCCCTCGACGGCGGCGGCCACGACAACGTAACAGTGGCGCTGGTGCCGTTCCCGGCCGTCCCGCAGGGGGCAGGATCGGCCTGAGGCCGCGTACGCGGAGCCTCGCACGGGGAAGCTTCAACGGACCGGAGGGGACCGGTCCGTCGATTCGTCGTCGCCCCGCGCCGTCGGGGCACCGGAGGGGGAACGAACGGGCATGGCCAATTTCTCGAAATCGAACGTGCCGCGGTTCTCGGTGGACGTGTACCAGAACGAGTACCTGCCGGAGGGCGGCCGCGAGGTCAACGCGGTGGTGACGGTGACCGCGACCGGCGGCGGCACCATCGGCAGCGCGGTGGCGGCACCCCACCTGTACGCGCCCGGCGAAGGCCCGTCGGCGGCGGTGGTCCTGATGGTCGACTGCTCGGGCTCCATGGACTACCCGCCGACCAAGATGCGCAACGCGCGGGACGCGACGTCCGCCGCGATCGGCACCCTGCGCGACGGCGTGCACTTCGCGGTGGTCGCCGGCACCCACCTGGCGCGGGAGGTGTACCCGGGCGACGGGCGTCTCGCGGTCGCCGGGCCGGACACCCGGGAGCAGGCCAAGCAGGCGCTGCGGAAGCTGAGCGCGGGCGGCGGCACGGCGATCGGGACCTGGCTGCAACGGGCCGACCGGCTGCTGGCGTCGGCGGACGTGGCGATCCGGCACGGCATCCTGCTCACCGACGGCCGCAACGAGCACGAGACGCCGGAGGATCTCAGGGCCGCCCTGGACGCCTGCGCCGGACGGTTCACCTGTGACGCGCGCGGTGTCGGCACCGACTGGGAAGTGAAAGAAGTCACAGGCATCGCCTCGGCCCTCCTCGGCACCGCCGACATCGTCGCCGACCCGGCCGGTCTGGCCGCCGACTTCACGCAGATGATGGAGACGGCGATGGGCAAGGAGGTCGCGGACGTCTCGCTGCGCCTGTGGACCCCGGCCGGGGCGACGGTGAAGTTCGTCAAGCAGGTCGCCCCGACGGTGGAGGAACTCACCGGCCGCCGCACCGAGGCGGGCCCCCGGGCGGGCGACTACCCGCTCGGTTCCTGGGGCGACGAATCCCGCGACTACCACGTCTGCGTGGAGGTCCCGCCCGCCGCCGTCGGCCAGGAGATGCTGGCGGCGCGGCTGTCGCTGGTGATCCCGAACCCCGGGGGCAGTGTGCAGAACCTGGGCGCGCAGGGGCTGGTGCGGGCCGTGTGGACCGACGACCCGTCCGCGTCGACGTCGATCAACCCCCAGGTCGCGCACTACACAGGTCAGGCCGAACTGGCCGAAGTCATCCAACAGGGCCTGGACCTGCGCAAAGTGGGCGATACCGACGGAGCAACGGCCAAGCTGGGGCGGGCCGTCCAGCTCGCGAGCGCATCCGGCAACGCCGATACTGCGAAACTGCTTTCGAAGGTGGTGGACGTCGTCGACGCCGCGACCGGTACTGTGCGACTGAAGACGAAGGTCGAGGAGGCCGATGAGATGACACTCGAGACTCGGTCGACCAAGACTGTTCGTGTAAAGAAGTGATCCGTAAGTAAACGAGCCTGACCCCTCGGGGTGGGAGAAATCCGGTCGGAACCGGCCGGAAAAGGAGAGGGGGAAGCGCCGACATGCCGACCTGCCCGAACGGACACCAGTCGGGTTCCGACGACTGGTGCGAGGTGTGCGGTCACCGCATGGCGGGTGCCGTGCCCCCACCTCCTCCCCCGCCGCCGGCACCCGGTGGCGGCTACGGATTCCCTCCGCCCCCCGGCGGTCCCGGCGGCGCCCCGGGAGGCCCCGGCGGCTACGGCGGTCCGGGCGGTCCCGGTGCCCAGCCGGAGCTGTGCCCGCAGTGCCGCACGCCGCGTGAGGGCGGCGCGCCGTTCTGCGAGGAGTGCCGCTGGAACTTCCTCACCAACACGGCGACCTCCTACACCCCTGCCGCCCCGCGCCCGCCGGCGCCCGGCCCCGGCGGTCCGGGTGGCCACGGCGGTCCCGGTCACCACGGCGGCCACGGCGGCCCTGGTGGACCCGGCGGCCACGGTGGACCAGGTGGCCACGGCGGTCCGGGCGGCCCCTTCGGGCAGCAGCCTCCCGGTCCGTCGTACGGCGGCGGTGACGGCTTCGACTACCAGGGCTCGCGTCCCTCGCAGGTGAACCGGCCCGCCGAGCCGATCCCGCCGGGTCCGCCCGGCTTCGGCGGCGAGCCCTCGCGCCCGGTCCCGCCCCCGCCCGGCCCCGGCGGCCGCGGCAACGCGGGCGGTCCTGGTGGCCCCGGCGGCCCGAACGGCCCCGGTGCCCCGCAGGCGTTCCACTCCGGCCCCCCGGCCCCTCCCGGCTTCCCGCAGGAGACCGGCCGCCCGCCGCAGGGCGGACCGTCCTTCGGCGGCGGTGACGACGACTGGGTGATCTCCCCGCCGACCGGCGGCCCCGGTGGTCCCGGTGGCGGCCCTGGCGGTCCTGTCGGCCCTGGTGGTCCTGGTGGCCCCGGCGGTCCGAACGGCCCTGGCGGGCACGCCGGTTACGGCTACCCGCAGCCCGGCGCCACCCAGGCGCCTCCCGGGCCGGGCGGCTACCCGCAGCAGCCCCGGCAGCCGCAGGGCCCGGTCACCTGGACCGCGACCATCGGCCCGGACCGCGACTACTTCATGGCGATGATGCAGCGCTCCGGCCCCGAGGCCGCGGGCCTGAACCTCCCCGCGTACTCGCCCGAGCAGCAGCGCACGCTCACCGGCAACCAGATCACCATCGGCCGCCGCCGGCACTCCACCGGCGACACCCCCGACATCGATCTGTCCACCCCGCCGGAGGACCCGGGCGTCTCGCACCAGCACGCGGTGCTGGTGCAGCAGCCGGACGGCAACTGGGCGGTCGTCGACCAGAACTCGACGAACGGCACGACGGTCAACGGCTCCGAGGAGCCCATCCAGCCGTTCGTCCCGATCCCGCTGCAGGACGGCGACCGGGTGCACGTGGGCGCCTGGACGACGATCACCATCCGCCGGGGCTGAGCTCCGGCAGCGGCCAGACGTGCCTGGCCGCGGGGCCGTCCAGCCAGGCCCGGACGCCCTCCGCGTCGACGGTCAGGCCGTAGCGTTCGCGCTGCGGCCTGCCTTCGCGTTCCCAGAGGTCGTACGCCTCCCGCGGGCCGAGGGTCCCGGCGGTCAGCTCGAGAAGGAACCGGAAGAGGTCGCTCCGTCGGGCCGCCGAGGGAAGTCCGTCCAGGTCGGGCGGCTCCTGCGGAGGACGGCCCGCGCCGCGCAGCGGCACGAAGTAGGCGGGCGTGCTCAGGAACGGCCCCTCGGCACGGTGGGCGTCGCGCACGGTCAGGGCGACCAGACCGGTGGCGAACGGGCCGAGGATCCGGCCCCCCGGGCGGCACTGGGCGAGCCAGGCGCGCGGGATCGCCGGCAGGGCGCAGGTCGCGACGATCCGGTCGTACGGCGCGCGTGCCGGCACCCCGCGCGACCCGTCGCCGGTGACGACGGCGGGACGGTGCCCGGCGGCCGACAGATGCCGGCGGGCCGACTCGGTGATCTCCGGGTCGAGATCGATCGTGGTGACCAGGGAGTCGTCGCCGAGCCGGTGGGCGAGCAGGGCGGCGTTGTAGCCGCTGCCGGTGCCGATCTCCAGGACCCGGTGGCCGTCCCCGACGCGCAGGCCCGCCAGCATCAGCGCCATGAGGGAGGGCTGGCTGCTGGAGGAGAGCAGTTCGCCGTCGCGCATCCGGATCGCCAGCGGGGTGTCCTCGTACGCGCCGCGCAGCCACCGTTCGCGCGCCGCGGGGTCGGGGTGCTCGCCCCACCGGCGTTCGTACCCGCCCCTGACGCCCACGTAGTAGAAGGGCACGAACAGATGGCGGGGCACGGCGGCGAACGCCTCCCGCCAGACCGGGTCCGCCGCGAAGGCGCCGCTCGCCTCGATCTCCCGCACCAGCGCCGCCCGCGCCGCGAGGGCGAGGCCGTCACCGTCCACAGGGGGTCCGTCCACCCCTCCACCGTAGGCCGCCGGGGGTGGTCCTAGGCCTTGAGTCCTATGCCGCCCTGTCTGAGACCATGGACGGCGTGACAGAGATTCGGCGCGGCACGCTTCAGGAGCAGACCTTCTACGAGCAGGTCGGCGGGGAGGAGACCTTCCGCCGGCTCGTCCACCGTTTCTACCAGGGAGTGGCCGAGGACCCGCTGCTCCGGCCGATGTACCCGGAGGAGGACCTGGGCCCGGCCGAGGAGCGGATGGCGCTCTTCCTCATGCAGTACTGGGGCGGTCCGACCACGTACAGCCAGAACCGGGGTCACCCGCGGCTGCGGATGCGGCACGCCCCGTTCAAGGTCGACCGTGCCGCGCACGACGCGTGGCTGAAGCACATGCGGGACGCCGTGGACGATCTGGGTCTGTCCGAGGAACACGAACAGACCTTGTGGAAGTACCTGACCTACGCGGCCGCCTCGATGATCAACTCTCCGGACTGACCTGACGCACCCTCGCGGGACAGGACGCCGATCCCTCCCCGTCACACGCCCGCCACATAACGGTCACCGGGCTCCGCATTCCGATCACGATCAGGTCAAAAGCGGAGTCCGGACGATGCCTCCCGCCTTGCCTCTCTGACAACATCACGGAGAGGTCTGGACAACACGGGGGGGGTTGCGGGGTGGATGCCGCACGCGGTTCCGCGGGATTCGTGTTCGCCCGCGCACGGGCGAACCGCCCCCTGCCGGCCGCTGCCCTGCTCACCGTCCTGCTGACCACGGCCGTTCTCGCGACCCTCGCCGCCTACTCCACGACGATCGGCGACGGAGCCCTGCGGCACGCCCTCACGGCACCCCGTGACGCCGCCGACACCACCCTGCTCGTCAAGGCCGAGGCCCTCCCCGAAGGCGGTCGCGAAGCCGCCGACACCGCCGTGCGCGAGGGCGCCGAACGGGCCTTCGACGGGCTGCCGGTGACGCTGCGCACCCTGGCCAGGTCCGGCCCGTACGGCCTGCCGCTCTCCCTGCGGGGGGAGGGCGAGCGCGCCGAGGGCGAGGAGCCCGACCTGACGCACTTCGCGGCGCTGGACCGGACGCAGGTCAGGATCACCGAAGGGCGCGCCCCCTCGGCGCGGCCCACCGGCCCGGAGATCGAGGTCGCCCTCCCCGTCGTCGCCGCCCGTGAGCTGGGGCTGCGGCCGGGTTCCCGGCTCACCCTGGCCAACCGCCTGCGCGGTCCTTCGGCACAGGTGCGGATCACCGGTCTGTACCGGCCCGCCGACACCTCCGCACCGTACTGGCGGCTCGACGAGCTGAACGGCCGCGGCATCGTCACCGACCACTACACCACCTACGGCCCGCTGCTCGCGGACGCCTCCGTGCTCACCGGGAACCGGGTCAGCGCGGGCCCCGTCGGCTGGCTCGCGTCGGCCGGCTTCTCCGGGATGACCACCGGACGGATCGAAGCGCTGCGCACCGCCATGGCCGAGGGCGTCGAAGCGCTGCCCTCCGCTCCGGCCCTGCACGGCTCGGCGACCGTCACCAGCGAACTGCCCCCCACACTGGACCGGATCGAGCGGTCCCTGTTCGTCTCCCGCTCCACCCTGCTCGTCATCGCCCTCCAGCTCACCCTCCTCGCCGCGGCGGCACTGCTCCTGGTGGCCCGCCTGCTGACGGCCGAACGCACCTCTGAGACCCGGCTGTTGCGAGCCCGCGGTGCCTCCCGCGCCCGGGTGGCACGGCTCGCCGCCCTAGAGGCGCTGCTGCTGGCGGTGCCCGCGGCCGTCTGCGCCCCGCTGCTGGCGGGCCCCCTCACCCGGCTGCTCGCCGGACGCGGCGCGCTGGCCCGGATCGGGCTGCACCTGGACGCCTCCGTCGGCACCGTCGCCGGACAGGGCGCGGTGTGGCTGGTGTCGGTGGGCGTGGCGCTGGGCTGCGCGCTGGCCGTCACCCTCCCCGCGCTCGCCACCCCCGACGGCCCCGGCCGCGCCAAGCCGCTGCCCGGCGTGGTGCGGGCGGGCGCGGACATGGGACTGCTGGTGGTGGCCGGGGTGGCGTACTGGCAGCTGAGCCACCGGTCCGGTGCCGTCGGCGAGGACCTCGGGGTGGACCCGCTGCTGGTCGTCGCCCCGGCGCTGGCCCTGCTGGCCGGCACGGTCCTGACGCTGCGGCTGCTGCCGCCGCTGGCCCGGCTCGCCGAGCGCCGCGCCGCCCGTGGGCGCGGGCTGCCGGGGGCGCTGGCCGGCTGGCAGCTCAGCCGCCGCCCGATGCGCGGGACCGGCCCGGTACTGCTGATGGTGCTCGCCGTGGCGCTGGGCATGCTGGCGATCGCCCAGGGCTCCTCGTGGCAGCGCTCGCAGGACGACCAGGCGGACTTCCGGGCCGGCGCGCCGGTGCGGGTCCTGACCAGCGGCGCCGAGGGGCCGGGGCGCGGCGCGGTGTACACGGAGGCATCCGGCGCCCGCACGTCCGCCCCCGCCTTCCGTACGACCGTGCCGCTGTCCGGCAGACGCACGGCGACGGTGCTGGCACTGGACACCTCGAACGCCGCGGACGTCCTGCTGATGCGTTCCGACCTGGCGGAGGTGCCGATGCGCACGGCACTGTCCGAGCTGACGCCCAAGGGCGCCACGGCGGGCATCCGGCTCCCGGCGGACACCGCGCGGCTGGTGCTGACCGCCGCGCTGCGCGGTGCGGACGACGGCACGGCGGCCGAACTGACCGCCACCGTGGAGGACCCTCACGGCACGCCGTACACGCTGGAGTTCGGTTTGCTGCGTCAGGACGGGCGGCCGCACGACCTCGCGGTCGATCTCCTGGACACCGACGGGGGGCCGCCGGGCCCGCTGACCCTGACGGGGTTCCAGCTGGACTCGGGCCAGGTGGCGGAGACGGCCCAGCGGTACCGGCTCGCCCTCACGGCGCTGACCACCACCGACACCGCCGGCCGGCGACACGCGCTGGAGCTGTCGGCCCCCTGGCGGCCGTCCGCCCACGGCAGTGGCGCGATGCCCGCCGACGGCCGCGGCGTGCGGCCGCGGATGGCCGTCGGCGCCCCGGCCACCGTCGACTACGACACCTCGCCCGTCCCGCCGGACATGTCCTGGCTGCCCTCGACACTCTCGATCGCGCTGCGTGTCCCGCAGCCGCCCGTGCCCGTGGTCGACGGCGTGGCGACGGACCGGTACCTCGCCTCGACCGGCGCCCGGATCGGTCAGCGGCTGAACGTGGAGATCAACGGCGACATCGTCCCGGTACGGCTCATCAGGGCGGTGCGGGAGCTGCCGACCGCCCCCTCGGGCACGCCGGACGACGGCGGCGCCCTGCTCGTGGACCTGCGCTCCGTCAACCGGGCCCTCCAAGCCCGCGGGGGCGACCCGGTGCGGCCGAACGAGTGGTGGCTGGCGGGCGAGCCCGGCCGGGCCGCGGCGGTGGTGGCGGCGCTCAGGGACCGGCCCGACATCGACCCGTCCCGGGTGGTGGTGCGCGACGAGATCGCGGCCGAGCTGCGCGACGACCCGTTCGGAGCCGGGCCGGGGAACGCGTTCGCCGCGGCGGCCCTCGCCGCCGCGGCCCTGACGGCGGTCGGTTTCGCGGTGAGCGCGGCCGGGGCACTGCGGGACCGGTCCGCGGAGTTCGCGGTGCTCCGCGCGCTGGGCGCCTCCCGGCGCCGGCTGGCCCGGGTCGTCCTCGTCGAGTACGGGGTGCTGGTCGGGACGGCGCTCGCGGTGGGCGTCCTGCTCGGCGCGGTGCTGGCCCGGGCGGTGATCCCGCTGGTGATGCTGACCGCCGAGGCCACCCGACCGCTTCCGGAGGTCCTGGTGGTGCTGCCGCCGCTGCGGGTGGCCGCGCTGCTGGCCGCCGTGGCCGCCGTCCCACTGGCGATCACGGCCGTACTGGCCCTGCGCAGGGCCGACCCGGTGTCGTCCCTGCGCGGCCGGGGAGGTGAGTGAGGTGACCGAACGGCCCTCCCGGCGGCCGCGCGAGGCCGCCTCCGGGGTGACCGTGCCGTGGGTGCGGACCCGGCTGCGGACCGCTCCGGGCGCCGCGGTGGCGCTCGCCCTGCTGGTCGCGGTGGCGGCGTTCCTCGCCGCCGCGCTGCCTCCGGCGGTCGACCGGTACGACGACGCGGGACTGCGCCGGGCGCTGGAGACCGCCGGCCCGGCCCGTACCACCGTCCAGTTCCAGACCTCGGACTCCGACCTGTACACCAGCACCGGACCGTGGAACGAGCGACTGGACGGAGACGCCGTCCGCGGCCCGTTCCCCAAGCTGCTCGGTCTGCCCGGGCGGTCGCTGCCGATCGACGCGGACCAGTCCTCCGCGGGTGTCCGCACCACCGAGCGGACGCCGGCCCCGGACCCCTTCCTGTCCCGGCCGGACCGGGTCGACCCGAAGTTCCACCTCTTCGCCGCGACCGGACTCGCGGAGCACTCCCGGATCCGGGAGGGCCGGCTGCCGAGGGCCCCCGTGGACAACGGCGCGGCCACGAGGGTGCTCGAGGCCGCCGTTTCCACCGAGACGGCGGCGAAGCTGAACATCCGGGTGGGGTCGGTCATCCATCTCCCCCGGGCGGAGGACACGCTGGCGGTGCGCGTCACCGGCCTGGTCGCCCCGCGCGACCCGGGCGGGGCCTACTGGTCCGCCGTCCCCCTGCTGCGCACCCCGAGCCTGGCGTCGGTCCCGGACGACCCGGAGCGCAGGGTGTTCTGGGTCGGTGCCCTGCTGGTGTCCCCGGACGCGGGCCCGTCCCTGCTGGGGACGGCCGGGTTCCCCGCGCGGTACTGGATCCTGGCGCCCGACCTCTCCGCCCTGCACGGCCGTGACCTGGAACGGCTGACGTCGACCCTCGCCTCCCTGGAGTCGGGTCCGCTGTCGGAACGGGCCTCCGCCGCCGTCTCGCCGTACCTGATCGCGGACACCGAACTCGACAGGGTGCTCGGCGACTACGACGGTCTCCGCTCGGTCATCGGCCCGCTGGTCGCCGTGGCCGTCTTCGGCACCGGCACGGTCGCCGCCGTGGTTCTGTGCATGGCGGGCGGGCTCGCCGCCCAGCGGCGCCGTACCGAGTTCGTGCTGCTGCGCGCCCGCGGTGTCTCGCTGCGCGGTCTGGCGGGCCGGCTGCTTGCGGAGACGGCGGTGGTCGCCGTGCCGGCCGCCGCTCTCGGTCTGCTCGCCGCCCGGCTCGCCGTCGGCCAGGGCCGGCTGCGGTACTCCGTCGCCGCGGCCGGCGCCGTCGCCCTGCTCGCCGCGCTGGCGCTGCCGCTGCGGGCGGTCGCCGCCCACCGCGCGGTGGCGGTGCACACCGGCCGCGACGACGTCGCCCAAGCCCGGCCGTCGGCGAAGCGCCTGGTCGCCGAGGTGACGCTGCTCGCCCTGGCGGCGGGCGCGGTCCTGGCCCTGCGCACGCGCGGCACGTCCGACGACGGCAGCGCCTCCGGGGACGAACTGGTGTCCCTGGCCCCGGTGCTGGTGGCGGTGATCGCCGCCCTGGTGCTGGTGCGCCTGTACCCGCTGCCGCTGCGCGGCCTGGCCCGTCCGGCGCGCCGCATGCGGGGGGTGGTCGGTCCGCTGTCGCTGGCCCGTGCGGGACGCGCGTCCGGTTCCGCGGTGCTGCCGCTGCTCGCGCTGCTGACCGCGCTGACCACGGCCGCGTTCGGCGGGTCGGTGCTCGCCGGGGTGAGCGACGCCCGCGAGCGCGCGGCGGGACTCTCCGTCGGCGCCGACGCCCGCGTCGACGGCCTCGGGGCACGGCCGGCCGGCGTCGCCGAACGGGTCCGCCGCGTGGCCGGCGTCGAGGACGTCACCGCGGTGAACGTGAGCTACGGGGCCCGCGCCGCGAACCACCAGGTCCCCGTGGCACTCGCCGGTGTGGACCCCGACGGTTACGCCGCTCTCAGCCGGCGCATGGACCTCGGCCCCTTCGACCCGGACGCGTTGCGGGCCTCCGGCAAGGAGGCCGAGGCCGTCCCCGCTCTGGGCTCCCCCGGCATGGCCGCGCGCTTCGGCACCCGGCCCTTCCAGGTGCGCCTGGAGGACGGCGCCGCGGTCACCGTACGGATCATGACGGTGACGGAGTGGACGCCGGCGGTCGCCGGGGACGACTTCCTGGTCATGGACGCCTCCGTGATGTCCGGCGGGCTCACCCGGCCCACCGGGCTGCTGATCACCGGGGGCCGCCCGGACCCGGCGGCGCTGCGCAAGGCGGCGGGCGGTGGCGCGCACGTCGTGCTGCGGTCGGAGGAACTCGCGTCCTTCGTCGACTCGCCGCTGCAGTCCGGAGCCGAGCGCGTCTACGCGGCCGCGGTCGCGGCGGGCACCGGGTACGCCGTGCTCGCGCTGCTTCTCACTCTGCTGCGCGCCGCCCCCGAGCGTGCCGCGCTGCTGGCCCGGCTGCGCACCATGGGCCTCACCCGGGCGCAGGGCCGCCGGCTGCTCGTCCTGGAGTCGCTGCCGCAGGCGCTGCTCGCCGCGCTCGGCGGAACCCTCACCGCCTGGGCCGCGATCCGGCTGCTGGCGCCCGGCATCGACCTGACGACCGTCGCCGTCTCCACCTCCTCCTCGCTCGCGGTGCGGGCGGTGCTGCGCACAGACCCGGTGTCGCTGCTGGTGCCGGCGGTGGCGGTGGTCACCCTGACCGTCGGGATCGCGGCGGTACAGGCCTGGTGGACGGGGCGCCGGGGGTCGGTGCGTGAGCTGAGGGTCGGGGATGCCCGGTGACCGTGCCCGCCCCCGTGTCGCGTCGTTCCCTTCCCGCAGGAGGCCCCCGATGACCTCGTACCCCACTCTGGCCGACCTCGCCGACCGCGTCACGGCCGGCCGCAACCGTCCCGCGTACGGCCATGACGCGCTCATCACCTGCGACCGCCTGGTCCGCGTGTTCACCGCGGACGGGGTGGAGGTGCAGGCCCTGCAGGGGCTGGACCTGCTGGTGCGGGAGGGCGAGCTGATGGCGCTGGTGGGCGCGTCCGGCAGCGGCAAGTCGACCCTGATGAACATCCTCGCCGGGCTGGACACCCCCACGGCCGGCGCGGCCCGGGTGGCCGGCCGTGACCTGCTCACGATGACCGCGAAGGACCGTCTCGCCTACCGCCGGGAGGTCGTCGGCTTCGTGTGGCAGCAGACCTCCCGCAACCTGCTGCCGTACCTGACCTCGGCACAGAACGTCGCGCTGCCCATGCAGCTCGCCGGGCGCCGCGGCCGGTCCCGCCCGGCGCGCCGGGCCCGCTCCGAACGTTCCCTGGAGCTGCTGGAGTTGCTGGAGGTCGCGGACTGCCGGGACCGGCGCCCGCACGAGATGTCCGGCGGCCAGCAGCAGCGGGTGGCCATCGCCGTGGCGCTCGCGGGCGACCCGTCGGTGCTGCTCGCGGACGAGCCCACGGGCGAGCTGGACTCGAACACCGCGGAACAGATCTTCGCCGCGTTCCGCACGGCGAACGAGCAGCTCGGCACGACCGTCGTGATCGTCACCCACGACCAGACGGTGGCGAACGAGGTCAGCCGCACGGTCGCCATCCGCGACGGCCGCACCTCCACGGAGGTGCTGCGCCGCAGCGAGGTGGACGAGGCGACCGGTCACGAGAAGGTGGTCGCCCGGGAGTACGCGATGCTGGACCGCGCCGGCCGCCTCCAGCTGCCCGCCGAGTACACCGGCGCCCTGGGCATGCGCGACCGCGTGGCCCTGGAACTGGAGCCGGACCACATCGCCGTCCGCCCGGACACCGACGAACGGGACTGAGTACCGGCCGGCGCGACGGCGTCGCCCCGGCGACACCCGGTGCTTCGGCCGCGTCACGGTGCCGGGGTGGCGGGGCGGCTTCCGGCCACCTGACGACTGGGCAGCACCCGGTGCCTGGACGACTGGACGGCCTCCGGGGCCAGGGCGGCCGCGGTGCCTCGGCGCACTGCGGCGCCTGAACGGCCGGAGCCTCCCAGGGCCGGAGCCTCCCGGGGCCTCCCCGGACCGATGGCCGGCTTCCTGGCCTCAGCGGACGCTGATGCCCAGGGTGCCGAGTCCCGCCCGGCGTACGGCGACCGAGCCGTAGGGCGTGCGCAGCCGCAGCCAGGACCCGGAGGAGAACAGCACCTGGTCGTCGCCGCGCAGGAAGCCGAGCGACTGGGCGGCGTGCACCGCCCGCACGGGGAGGCCCGTCCCCGCGACCGTGCGGGACCATATCTCCCGCCCGATCCGGTCGAGTTCGGCCCGGGTGCGGTCCTCGGGCGCCAGCTCCTCGGTGCGGGAGCGGAACTCCGCGACCGACGCGGCCACGAGCCGCCTCAGCTGCCCGGGCTCCGGCAGACCCGGCTCAACCTGCCAGCCGCCGCGCGGCGGGAGCACCCCGGCCCACGGCGGTCCGGTCACCGCCGCGGGCACGCCGGCCGTGGCGGCGGACTCGTCCACCGTCTCCAGCAGCTCACCCGCGGACACGGTCACGTCCAACGTGACGTCGAGCCCGTTCTCGTACGGTTTGGCCAGCCGGACCGCCCGGATCGCCAGCACCTCGAACGACGGGGGCCGCCCGAACACGGCGAGCGCCGTACCGGCCGCCTGGAGCCGGACGGCGGCGCCGCGGTCGTAGTGCAGCAGCCGGGACAGGAAGGCCGCGAGATCCGCGGCCTCCCCCTCGTCGGCGAGGTGGAGCACCGTCATGCGGCGACGGCCTCCTCCTTCTCGTCGGCGGCGTCGTCCGTGTACTCCTGGAGGAACTCGCGCTCCTCCGCGGTGAGCCGCCGGGGGCGCTGCGCCTCGAAGTCGAACGGCACGATCACCGTCGACGCGCGCACGTAGACCACGTCGTCGTCCTTCACCTCGTAGGTGAGGGTGAACGACGCCGCCCTGATCTGCGTGACCCACAGCTCGACGTCCACCGGGTGGTGCCGGTGGACGAGCTGCCGCTTGTAGTCGATCTCGTGGCGCGCCACCACGGACCCCTGCTTGAAGTCCTTCTCCGGGCGGAACAGGAAGTCGATACGGGCCTCCTCCAGGTAGCGGAGGAACACCACGTTGTTGACGTGGCCGTACGCGTCCATGTCCGCCCAGCGCAGCGGGCAGCGGTAGATGTGCCGCAAGAGATCAGCCCCGGGTCAGCTTCTTGTAGGTGGCGCGGTGCGGACGCGCGGCGTCCGGGCCGAGCCGCTCGATCTTGTTCTTCTCGTAGGACTCGAAGTTGCCCTCGAACCAGAACCACTTGGAGTCGCCCTCGTAGGCCAGGATGTGCGTGGCCACGCGGTCGAGGAACCACCGGTCGTGGGAGACGACCACGGCGCAGCCCGGGAACTCCAGCAGCGCGTTCTCCAGGCTGCCGAGGGTCTCGACGTCGAGGTCGTTGGTCGGCTCGTCCAGGAGCAGCAGGTTGCCGCCCTGCTTGAGGGTGAGCGCGAGGTTGAGGCGGTTGCGCTCACCGCCGGAGAGCACGCCGGCCGGCTTCTGCTGGTCCGGGCCCTTGAAGCCGAACGCGGACACGTACGCGCGCGACGGCATCTCGACCTGGCCGACGTTGATGTAGTCCAGCTCGTCGGAGACGACGGCCCACAGCGTCTTCTTCGGGTCGATGTTCTCGCGGCTCTGGTCGACGTAACTGATCTTGACGGTCTCGCCGACCTTGATCGAGCCGGAGTCCGGCTCCTCGAAGCCCTGGATCATCTTGAACAGCGTGGTCTTGCCGGCGCCGTTCGGGCCGATGACGCCGACGATGCCGTTGCGCGGGAGCGTGAAGCTCAGGTCGTCGATGAGGAGCTTGTCACCGAAGCCCTTGGTGAGGTTGTTGACCTCCACGACGACGTTGCCCAGGCGCGGGCCCGGCGGGATCTGGATCTCCTCGAAGTCCAGCTTCCGCATCTTGTCGGCCTCGGCGGCCATCTCCTCGTAGCGGGCCAGACGCGCCTTGGACTTGGCCTGGCGGCCCTTGGCGTTGGAGCGCACCCACTCGAGCTCGTCCTTGAGGCGCTTGGCGCGCTTGGCGTCCTTCTGGCCCTCGACCTTGAGGCGGGTGGCCTTGGTCTCCAGGTACTTGGAGTAGTTGCCCTCGTAGCCGTGCAGCCGGCCGCGGTCGACCTCGCAGATCCACCCGGCGACGTTGTCCAGGAAGTACCGGTCGTGGGTCACGGCCACGACGGTGCCCTCGTACTTGGCGAGGTGCTGCTCCAGCCAGTTCACCGACTCGGCGTCGAGGTGGTTGGTGGGCTCGTCGAGCAGCAGCAGGTCGGGCGCCTCGAGCAGCAGCTTGCACAGCGCCACGCGGCGCTTCTCGCCACCGGAGAGGTTCGCCACCGGCCAGTCGCCGGGCGGGCAGCCCAGGGCGTCCATGGCCTGCTCCAGCTGCGCGTCGAGGTCCCAGGCGTTGGCGTGGTCGAGCTGCTCCTGGAGCTTGCCCATCTCGTCCATGAGCTCGTCGGTGTAGTCGGTCGCCATCTGCTCGGCGATCTCGTTGAACCGGTCGAGCTTGCCCTTGACCTCGGCGACGCCCTCCTGGACGTTCTCCAGGACGGTCTTCTCCTCGTTCAGCGGCGGCTCCTGCAGCAGGATGCCGACGGTGTAACCGGGAGAGAGGAAGGCGTCACCGTTCGACGGCTGCTCCAGCCCCGCCATGATCTTCAGAACCGTCGACTTACCGGCGCCGTTCGGGCCGACGACGCCGATCTTCGCTCCCGGCAGGAAGCTCAGGGTGACGTCGTCGAGAATCACCTTGTCGCCGTGCGCTTTGCGCGCCTTGCGCATGGTGTAAATGTACTCAGCCAAGAGAAACCGTCCGGCAGCTTGAAATCTGGCAGTGGGCAGATACACCCCATCTTGCCGTACCGCCACCCCTGTGCGGAAACGCGTCACCGCCGGCCCCCCTGACCTGGGGTTTCCCCACCGCACCCATCGCCTCACCCATCACTCTGCGTCACCGTCGACCGACACAGACACCACGCACGGCCCAGGACAGGCACGGGATTCAGTCGCCTCCCCACGGGCGCGGGGCGCGGGCTAGCGTGCTGTCGTGACCCGCCCGGTGGAGCGCCCTCTCCTTTTTCTCGACGTCGACGGCCCCCTGATCCCCTTCGGGTCGCCGGCCCCGTCCCCACGGGTCGCAGCCCCCACTCCGGTGCCGGCCGCCGAGGGCAACCCCCTGCTCGGCCGGCTCGACCCCCGCGTCGGCGCGCGTCTCCTCGCCCTGGGCTGCTCGCTCGTCTGGGCCACGACCTGGATGGAGGAGGCGAACGAGGTCGTCGCCCCGCTGATCGGTCTGCCCAGGCTGCCCGTCCTGGAGTGGCCGGACACCGGCGAGGCGGCCCCGCGCGGCCTGCACGGGAAGACCCGCGCCCTCGTCGCACGGGCCGGCGGCCGGCCGTTCATCTGGGTCGACGACGAGATCGGCCCCATGGACCGTCAGTGGGTCGCCGCCGGCCACCCCGGCCCGGCCCTGCTCCACCGGGTCGACCCGGCCAGAGGGCTCGCGGCCCCCGACTTCGGCGCACTCGCCGCCTGGCTGGCCGCCGTCACCCGGTGAGGCCCTCCGGCGTGTCCGTCAGGCGTCCCCGTCGGAGGCGTTCTGGCGCTGGCGGGTGATGACCAGGGCCGCGCCGCCGAGGACGACCAGGGCTATGGCCGAGCCCGTGATCCACGGGGTGATGCCGGAGGCACCGGTCTGGGCGAGGTTGACGTCGGTGACCGCGGTGGTCACGGGAGGGGCGGTCGGACCGGACAGGGTCTGCGTCGTCGTACCCGTCTCGGCGGTCCGTGTGCGGCAGTCGAGCACCCCGGTGAAGCGCTGCTCGAAGCCGTCCGTGCCCACGACGGTGATGTCGTACGGCTGGTCCTCGTCCAGCGGGACCGTCACCGTGTCGGAGGCGCCGGCCTCGACGGTGTGGTCCGTGCCCGCCAGCTCGAAGGTGAACGGGGCGTCGCCCCGGTTGGCGACGGTGACGTCCACACCGCCCTTGGCGCAGTTCTCGCGGGCCGAGACCGCCGGTATCGCCCCCTCCCCCGCCCAGGTCGCGGTCGCCGTCGCCGAGACGGTCGACTCGCTGGACCCGGCCAGGATCTGCGTCTGGCTGCGGCTCTCGGAGACGAAGGCGCGGCCGACCGGCACCGTCGTCGCCGCCTGCACGGTCACCTCGGTGGTGTCCGCCGCCGCGTCCTCCGGCACCTCGACGTAGAGCTTGCTGCCGTCGGCGGCGGTGGTGACCGGCTCACCCTTGTCGTTCACGATCCGTACGCCGGTGGTCGCGGCGTAGGCCGGCGGGGGGACCGTCACGGTCTGCGCGTCCGTGCGGACCGTCACCGGGCCGAGCCGCTCGCCCGGGCGTCCGGCGACGGCCGGCGGGTCCAGGGTCAGCGACGGCTTGGGCTCCGCCTTGTCGCGTGCCTTCTTCTCCAGGTAGTCGGCGAGCTGCTCGGCCTGCGGGTCGAGCGCCTCGACCTTCACGTCGTCGGAGTGGCGCCATATCGCCACCTGGGTGCCGGCCGCCGCGTCCTGTTCCGTGAGCTGGCCGTGGACGCCGGCCTTCTTCGCGAGCGCCGCCAGGTCGTTCACCTGCGGGTAGGAGTGCCGCAGGATCCAGAGGATCCGGCCGGCGTTCTTGTTCGTCCCGAGCGAGGTGCCGCTCCAGGCGGTCTCGTGGTACTTGGCGTCCTGCTGGGTGGGCGTGTGGATGTCGACGCAGTACGTCTGCAGCATGCCGCCACCCTCGACGGACATCTCGAACAGGCCCGCCGAGACCTGCGTGTTGCCGGCGGTCCCGTGTATGACGGCCGCGCCGTAGGTCTTCAGTCCGTCGATGGTCGCGACCGCTCCACCGCGCTGCGGCGTCGTCCCGTCGCCACCGTCGGCGGCCGCCGTCCCCGCACCGGCCAGCACGGTGGTGGCGACGATTCCGGTCACCAGCGTCCCCGCGGCGAGGCGGGCCGATCCACGTCCGCGCAGGAACCGCGCGGCGAACGAAACAGACACCGAATTCCCTTCCGAGCAGGACCCGTTGATGTGGGGGCGGTCCCACCAGCAGAATCTCCGGCCCCAAGAACCCCCGGAGCCATGCCCGGCATCCTAAGGAGCGGGTGGACAGCGCTTGCCGGTGATCGCGTCGGAGCGGTGATCCGAATCGGAATCGTTATCGCCGGGGCGCCGCTGAACAGGGCTTATCGACAAATCCACCGGGGACTTTCGGCGCGCATCTGCCGATAAGCCTCGCTTCGGTCAGCCGCGGGGCCGCAGCCCGGCGGCTCCTGATGTCACGTCACGATGCCGACTCCGGCGGTGAGTTGTGTTGCCTGCTCCTCCGCCGGCGGCGACGGTGCCGCCTCCGTCTCCCAGTTGGGTTCCGAGCGGTGCGGCGCCGGATTCAGCTCGGGGCGGGGTGTGCGGCGGAAGGCGGTGGTGCCGCGGGTGAGGTCGTGGCCGATCGACACCGCGTCGATGTCCGCCGACATCCAGCCGGGCTGCCCGTCCCGCGTCTCCGTGCGCACCTTCAGCCGGCCCTGCACGATCACCGGTTCCCCCACCGACAGGGACGCCGCGGCGTTGGTGGCGAGCTGGCGGTTGGCCCAGACCGTGAAGAAGTTGGTGTGTCCGTCCGCCCAGGCCGATTTCTCGCGGTCCCAGTACCGCGCGGTCACCGCGACCCGGAACCTCGCTCCCGGACCGGACGCCGTCTCCCGGTACACCGGCGGCGTCGCCACGTTGCCCACCACGCACACCATCGTCTCGTTCATCGCGCTTCCCTCCCTCGCCCGGCCCCCGCCGGCTGTCGCCCCGGCGCCGGGCGGACACGCGTACGGGCCCTTCCCGTACGGCTGCCGTCTGGCGCGGTGACCGCGGACCGCCTGTGCGATCGGGTCGTGATCACGGTCGCGATCGCGGTCACCGCGCAGCCAGACTGCCTCCGCCGGGCCGGACCCGCAGACCGCTGTGGACCATCACCGGCCTGTGGACAACTCCGCCACCCGCACGAGTGGCCGCCTTCCACCTCAAGGCCCGGGACACGGACACCCCCGCCCCGGACGGGTGGCCGCGCCCTCCGCCACGGCCCGAAGGACTCCCCCCGCCTCCGCCTCCCTCGCTCCACCCCCACCCCCGCCCTCGCCCTCGCCCTCGCCGGCCAATCAAGAAACGGCCCCCTCCGCCGAACCCGCAACAGAGAGGACCGGTCCACCACCCGCGCCGCCCCCCTCAGCGCCCCCCGCTCCCCATCCCCACCCCCGCCACACGCCCGTACTGCTCCCGCACTTCCCGGTACCGCAGCAGTTCCGACGCCACCGGGTCCAGGACGCGGGCCCGCCCGCACCCCGACGCGGCCTCCCGCAGCCGTCTCTCCGCCTCCAGCCCGTACCGCCGCGCCGGGCCCCGGGCCGCCATGCGGCAGCTCCATTCGACGAGCGGCCCGCCCACGATGCCGATCACCATCAGCAGTACCGGCACGCCCAGGTTCGGCGTCATGACCCCGACGATCTGCCCGACCAGCCACAGCCCGCCCACGAACTGCAGGATCGTCATGGCCGCCTGGGCCAGCACGGCCACCGGCCACCACCCCGGCCGCGGCGGCCGCCCCGGCGGCAGTCCCGCCCGTACGGCCAGCTCGTCGAGCGCCTCCGGCAGCCCCTGCGAGCCGCGCACCGCCGCCTCCCGCACCGCCTGCGCCCATGGCGCCGGCAGCCCGGCCGAGGCCCGGTCGGCGACCGTGCGGACCGCCTGCTCCACCCGCTGCCGGGCGGTGACCTCCTCGTCGGGCTGCCCGCCCAGGGTGACCCTGCCGGTGGTCGGCTCACGCCGCGCCTGGCACCAGCGCCACAGCCGCAGCCAGGGCGTCCCGCAGGCCCGGTTGGCGTTGCGCAGCCAGGCGCGTTCGGCCGCCTCCCCCGCCGCGGTGGCGCCCACGGCGTCCGCGAGCCGGTCCGAGAACTCCTCCCGCGCCTCCTCGCTCAGCCCGGTGCGCCGGCGGGTGGCGTAGGCGGGCCACAGGCGGGCGGCGGTGATGTCGACGTCCGCGGAGATCCGGCGGGCGGGCGCCCCGCGCTCGGCCACGAACCGGGCGAGCGACTCCCGCAGGTCGCCCACCCCGTCCCCGGTGAGCGCCGACAGGGCGAGCACGGCCGTACCGGGTTCGCCGTACTCGCCGAGCACGATGCCGTCCTCGTCGAGAAGCCGCCGCAGGTCGTCCAGGACCTGTTCGGCGGCGTCGCCGGGCAGCCGGTCGACCTGGTTGAGGACGACGAACATGACCTCCGCGTGGGCCGCCATGGGCCGCAGGTAGCGCTCGTGGAGCATGGCGTCGGCGTACTTCTCCGGGTCGACGACCCAGATCACCGCGTCGACCAGCCCCAGCACGCGGTCCACCTGCTCGCGGTGCTGCACCGCCGCGGAGTCGTGGTCGGGCAGGTCGACCAGGACCAGCCCGCGCAGCCGCTCGTCGGCCTCCGTCGCGGCCTGGAGGGGGCGGCGGCGCAGCCGGGGCGGGATGCCGAGGCGTTCGATGAGGCCCGCGGCGCCGTCGCTCCAGCTGCACGCGATGGGGGCGGCGGTGGTCGGCCGCCGCACGCCCGTCTCGGAGATCGGCACGCCGGCGAGCGCGTTGAACAGCTGGGACTTGCCGCTGCCGGTGGCACCCGCGATGGCGACGACGGTGTGCCGCCCGGAGAGCCGGCGTCGTGCGGCGGCCTCGTCGAGCACCCGCCCGGCCTGGGCGAGGGTCCGGTTGTCGAGCCGGGTGCGGGAGAGCCCGACCAGCTCGCGCATCGCGTCCAGCCGCGACGCCAGCCGCGGGTCGTACGACAGGGGGATCACCTTCTGCGGCGTGGAGGCGCGGGGTTCGGCCACCACCTGCGGCTCCTCCCGCGCGGGGTCCGCCGCGGTGCCGTTCACCCGGCGCGCGATCAGCCCGTCGTCCCAGGCGCCGGCCGTGTCCTCGCGGGACCGGTCCTCGGTGTCACGATCGGGGTGCTCGGTGTGGTCCTGGTCAGTGACGGCGGTCACCGGTCACCTCTCCTTCTGCAGTACCGACAACGCGGCGATGAGTTCGGGCTGGGGTTCCGCGTGCACCTCGAGCGTGTCGATCGGGGCGAGGCGGCGTTCGCGTTCGGCGTGCATGATCCGGTCGACGTGGGCGACGAGCAGCCGTCCGCCGCGGTCCCGCAGCCGCAGCGCGCCGTGGGCGCCGATCCGCTCGGCGAGCCCTTCCCCGGCGGTTCTGGCCCGTCGGCCGCCCAGCAGGACGGTGGCGACGAGGGCGGTGACCGTCTCGGGGTCGGGCGCGGTACCGCGCTCCAGCTCGCGCACCTCCTCCTCGGCGAACTCCTCCAGCTCGCGCCGCCAGCGCCGTACGGCGAGGCCGATGCGGTGTTCGACGCTCTCCGGGGAGCCCTGGCGGGCGGCGAGCTCGGGGGCGTCGGCGGCGGGCTCGCGCCGCCAGGCCTCGTCGACGCGTTCGTCGGCGGCGGCGACGGCGCACAGCAGGAGCGCGCTGAGGCTCTCCACGAGCGTGTCGAGGAGCTCGCCCGGGGTGCAGTCGAGGGGGAAGGCGCGCCACCGCTTGAGCGCGTCCCCGGCGAGCACCGCCCCCGCCTGCAGCCGGCCCCGCACCCGCGAGTGCTCGCTGTCGTACGCGGTCTCCACGGCGGAGGTGAGCCGCAGCGCGGCCGCGTACTGGGCGGCGGCGGCACCGGCCAGCTCGGGCAGGCGGGAGTTGAGGGAGTCGAGGACGCCGTAGGCGGTGCGGGCCATGACGTGCTGCCGGGCGGCCGGGTCCAGCGTCTGGTGGACGAGCCAGGTGCGCAGCGCGGCCACGGCGGTGGCGGGCAGCAGTCCGCCGCCGAACGCGGACTCGGGCAGCTCGGGCACGGTGAAACGGGGGACGTCGCCGAGACCGGCCTTGGTGAGCAGGGCGCCGTACTGCCGTGACACCTCGGAGACCACTTGGTGCGGCACCCGGTCCAGCACGGTCACCAGGCTGACGTCGTACTCCTTGGCGGTGCGCAGCATGTGCCAGGGGACGGCGTCGGCGTAGCGGGCGGCGGTGGTGACCATGATCCAGATGTCGGCCGCGTTGATGAGTTCGGCGGCGAGGACCCGGTTGTCGGAGACCAGGGAATCGATGTCGGGCGCGTCGAGGAGGGCGAGGCCGGGGGGCAGGGTGTCGGCTGCCTCGACCCGCAGGACGCGCGCGGGGTCCTCGCCGGGCAGCAGCAGGTCGTCGGCCGGGTCCTGGTGGTGGGGCACCCATACGCGGGTGAGGTCGGGCAGCACTCTCATCCCGCTGAACCAGTGGTGGTCCTCCGGATGGCAGACGAGCACCGGCGTGCGTGTCGTCGGCCGCAGCACGCCCGCCTCGCTGACACGCCGGCCCACGAGTGAGTTCACCAGGGTGGACTTACCGGCTCCGGTGGACCCGCCGACGACGGCCAGCAGGGGCGCGCCTGGGTCTTTGAGCCGCGGCACCAGGTAGTCGTCGAGCTGGGCGAGCAGTTCGTCGCGGTTGGCACGCGCGCGGGCGGCGCCCGCCAGGGGCAGCGGAAAGCGTGCGGCGGCGACACGGTCGCGCAGGGCGGAAAGTGCGTCGAGCAGCTGAGGCCGTACGTCCAAGGTCACCACATGCGAAGAATGCCCAATTTTAGGGGAATTCTGAAGCATATGAGCATGTCTGCGTGCCGACAGGACACAAGCGGATGGAAGGGGCGACTGAGACGCGGGCACAGCCGAGGCATAACGAGTGCACAACACCCGATGCTCCAGAGGCCAAAAGCAGTGCACGATTCGTACCTGCCTGCGATTATCAGGACCGCTTCACCGAACCTCCACATCGAGCCACGGAGGCGAGGCGACAGGGACAAGGATGCGGGAGCCCTATCCTTGTCTCCGGCAACGTCAAGGACAGGCCCCACCAGGGCACCACGACGACAGGCCACCACACCGGCCCCCGTAGCTCAGTGGATAGAGCAGGCGCCTTCTAAGCGCTTGGCCGCAGGTTCGAGTCCTGCCGGGGGCGCAAGTCTCCGCCCTCCCGTCCGGGAGGGCTTTTTGCTGACGTCCGGAGCCTTCGCGACCGGGGTCTCGGACGGCCCGGACGGCAGCGGCCCCCACGTCCGACGTGCACCCGCCGGCCGTCAGTAGCGGTGGCCGGGCCAGTGCGGATCCGTCCAGCGGGCCTCGCCGGTGAGTCCGAGCAGCCGTATCCGGTGCTGGAGGTCGGCCGGTGCACCCGACTCGCGCAGCCGTACCGTGGCGTGCTCGAGGAGCCAGGTGACCAGTTCGGCGCGCATCTTCTCCTCGTCGAGCTCGTACCAGTGGACGTCCCACGGCATGTTGTCGCCCAGGAGCTCGTACTCCCATTCGGCGGCCGTCTCCGTGAGACGCCGGTCGCTGAGGCTGCCGGCCTGTGCCTCCCAGTCGGCGAGCCAGGGGCCGAACGATCCGGAGGCCTCGGCACACGCGGCGAGGACCTCGTGCGCCGGGACGGCGGCGTCCGGATCGGTGAGGCTCTGCGCCCACCAGGCATGCAGGAACTCGCGTACCGGACCGGCGTGCTCGTCGGGCCACTGCTGCCAGCGCCCGCGGGCGAGGGAGGCTCCGGCCTCTTCCAGTCCGAAGAGGGGATCCGCCTGACCGGCGGCCAGGGCCCTGGCGAACTGCGGCAGGACACGGCGCAGTACGGCCGCGTGATCGGACCAGTCGATGGCCTGCCAGGCCCGGTTCAGGAGGTCCGGCTCCAGTTCCACGTCCGGCGTCTTCAGGAGGGCCAGCTCCTCCGCACTTCCCCAGTGGCAATCGCAGTTGTACTCGTCCGGGTGTGCCGTCATGCCGCGGAAGGTGCTGGAGAGATTGTCCAGGGCGGCGCCGAGGCGGCGTGCGGGATGGTCCGCGAGATGCATGCTGCACCCGACTTCCAGGGACTCCGTACGGCTTCCGCCGGCCGAAGATCGCCACCTTACGCGGCGAGGAGGTGACCCGCACCGCCGCCGGGCCCCGCCGCACCGCGGTGATCAAATCGTTGCCGTCCTGCCCGCAACCTCCAACTCGCCTCCCCTGTCCCAGAGTCAGCCGCTGAAGACAGCGGGCGCGCCCGTCAGGCGTGAAGGGGAGGGGCTACAGGGGATGAGAAGGACGACAGGGAGCGCGTTGGTGGCCGGTGGGGCCGCTCTCGCGTTCACGGCGGTGTCCGCGGTGCCGGCCGGGGCGGCGGAGGGCGGGGTCTCCTTCAGCCGGGTCACGGTGAACGGCGGGAAGCCGATCGTGATCGGGACCAAGCAGCAGGTCGTGGTGCACGCGACCTACCGGATGACGACCAAGCTCAGGTACGACCCGGGGGTGGTCGTGTTCCCCTACCGCGGCGGGCTGGAGTCGGGCGACCGCCTGTGGCACGCGATCGACAGCAGCAACTGCAAGGTGGTGAACCGGGCGCAGGGTATCTGCGACTTCGAGGAGTGGCTGTACATCGACCCGCGCCACCTCGACTTCGGCAACGAGGACGCGGGCACCTGGAAGACCGCCGGCCGGGTCTGGCTCGCCGGTGACGCGTACGACATCGATGACGTGAAGCTCCCGGTGCAGGTCAAGCGGGCCACACTCGTCACCGTCAACGCCTCCCCCGAGCCGGTCAGGAAGGGCAGCACCCTCACCGTGACCGGCAGGGTCACGCGGGCGAACTGGGACACGCACACGTACCAGGGGTACGCGGGCCGCACCGTGAGCCTGCAGTTCAAGGCCGCGGGCGCCAAGGCGTTCACCACGGTGCGGAAGGTGACGTCGAGCAGGACCGGAACGCTCCGGACCACGTTCAAGGCCACCCGCTCCGGAACCTGGCGCTGGGTGTACTACGGCAACTCCACCTCCGGCGCGAGGGCGTCGGCCGGTGACTACGTGGCCGTCCGGTAGGCGACGCCGCCGCGCGTACAGCCGCGAGCGCCCCGGACGACCACGTTCGCCGGGGCGCTCAATGGCGTGTGCGCTCCTCCAGCAGGGCGCATTTCGACGTACCGGCACGCATGGGCACCCTTACCGAGCAGGGCATTTTTCCGGGATCGCCCATAATTGAGTGATTACGTCCGAATGGTGCGTTTCCTGGTAATGATGGAACGGTTCGCCATCGTTCCGCCTTTCCCGGAGTCGCTCATGCGCACTGCCGTCATCGCCGCCCAGGCCCCACCCCGCGCGGAGGGATCCCGGCCCGTCCCCCGAGCGCCCGAGCCGGCGGAGGAGCGCGACCTCGTCTTCGCCGGGTTCCGGTACACCTGCCGGATCGTCCGTCAGAACGCGCCCGCGACCGTGCCGCTGCTGCTTCTGGGCGGGTCCTCACAGAACCGGTACTCCTGGCAGGGCCACGAAAGGTGGCTCTCACCGCTGTGCACGCTCGTCACCGTGGACCTCCCCGGCTACGGCAGCTCGGACTTCCTGCCGGCCGGGTACGGCATCGACTTCCTCGCCGACGCGGTCCGGCACATGCTCGTGGAGCTGGACATGGGGCAGGTGAACCTCTTCGGCGGTTGCTTCGGCGAGGTCGTCGGACTGCGCTTCGCCCAGCGCCACCCCGCGCATGTCCGGCGCATCCTCTTCGGAGGCGCGGCGAACCGCCTTCCCCAGCTGTACGAGGAGGCCGTGCCGCGGCTACGGCGGGCGCTGGAGCGCGGCGCGATCGAGGAGGCGGCGGACGGGCTGGTGCGGCTGTTCATGTCGAACCCGGAGGCGGGGAAGGTCCGTCGGCACGCGGCCGTGGCGCGGCTGCTGCAGCAGCAGTTCGTGAACCAGACGCCGGACGACATCAGGAAGGCCGTGGAGCACAACACCCGCCTGCTGACGCACGGGTGCTACGAGCCGCTGCCGGTGCCGCGGGTGCCGACGCTGGTCTTCACCGGGGAGTACGACACCCTGTGCACCCCGGAGATGGGGCGGGAGCTCGCCGCGACGATGCCGGGGGCGGTGTTCACCACCGTCAAGGAGGCGGACCACCTGGTCACGGTCGAGCGCCGGGAGGAGTCCGCGGACCTGATCGCCCGCTTCTGCACCGACCGCCCGATCGACGACCTGCCGTACTGCGGCCCGCTGGAGTCGCCGTGCGCCGCTTCCGCCGCCGCGCGGACCTGACGACGCGACGAGGACCTGACGCGGCCACGAGGACCTGACGCGGCCACGAGGAAGGGCCGGGATCCGAAGTTCGGATCCCGGCCCTTCCTCGTGGCCGCGTGAAGGCTTCAGGACTTCTCGCCGGGAACGGTCAGGCTCGACACGCAGGACATCGAGCCGTTCGACCCGGTGCAGCTCTGCGTCGTCTCGTTGACGACGCGGACGTTGCCGTACTGGTCGTGGGTGACCCGGTACTCCTCCTGCGTGCAGCGCACGTTGCCCTTGCCGTCGTCGGCGCACATGGCGGTGTTCTCGACACTCACGGCCTGCACGGCGCCGGCGCCGATCAGAGCGAAGCTTCCGAGAATTCCGGCGGCCACGGCCACAATCTTCTTCACGGTGATCATTTACCCTTAATCCTCATGGTCGGCCCCGCGGAAAGCGGGGCCATGCATTACGTCGGAGCCGTTCACCGCCTCCGAACAGGGCAGGTCTGGGGCGGACACGTGTGTCCGGCACCCAGACCTGCCCGGTCACCAGGTGGTACTCAGTCCTCGGCGCCCAGCGCGAGCCCGTTGGTGCAGGACACCGCCTCGGTCTGCTTGTCCTCGACGCTGTTGAAGCCGAGGATCGACAGCGCCAGGTTCACGTCGGAGATGTTGATGAGACCCTGGGTGGTGTTCGACTGCGAGCAGGCGTTGGTCTGCTTGTTGTTGAGTTCAGCGCTCGGCTCGTCGCCGGCGTGGCTGACGCCCGCGCCAAGGAAGCTGACGCTGCCGAGCATGGCCATCACGACGGCGGCCTTCTGGTACTTGCGCATTACCTCTCCATTTCTCGTGCTGACTCGGTTCACGAATGAACCGGTCGCTTACAGTCGCCAACATTAGGCGACTTTTTATGCCAATCAGCGAGAGAAACGCCGCTTCTCGCAATTCCCTGAGAAAGGGCACGTGCGGCGCAATGACATATTTATCGGATCGGCTTAGTAACGGCCGACGTCTCACAGGAGATCTCACCGGCCCCCGCGGAACAGGCGGGCTTCGATCCCTTGACGGTGTGGTGGACCGTGCCGTCGCGGTCGATGGTCAGCCGCTCCTCGCTCATCTGCACGCAGCTGACTCCGCCCCGCCCGTCGGACACGCAGCCGTTCGGGTCCTCGGCCCCGGAGGCCGGACCGGCGACGGCGCCGAGCAGCGCCAGGCCCCCGAGCACACCCGCGAGCACGGACGCGACATTCCTCGACTTGCTCATGTTCCTTCTCCCCACAGTCGCCCCGGCCCCGGACCGACGTCCGGTGTGCCGAGAGGTTGACATGGTCGTGAAGCCGGACAGGCCCGAGGCCCGGACGCGTACGTCCGGGCCTCGGGACCTGTTCGATCATCGAGAGATGATCACTTGCCACCCAGCGCGAGGCCGTTGGCGCAGCTGACACCGACGTTGGTCTCGTCCTCGATGCCGTTGCCGGCCAGGAGGGCGGCGATCGGCAGGTTGACGTCAGCGACGTTGATCAGCCCCTGGACCGTGTTCGACTGCGTGCAGGCGTTGCCCTGCTTGTTGTTCAGCTCGAACTCCGGACCCTCGCCCGCGAAGCTGGCGCCGGCGCCAAGGAAGCTGACGCTGCCGAGCATGGCCATCACGACGGCGGCCTTCTGGTACTTGCGCATTACTTCTCCGTTTCTCACATGGACACAGCCCGCTACGGACCGGTCACTGACAGTCGCTAACGTAAGCGACCCCCGCGCCTTTTGACAGCCGAAACGCCCGAATGCGTACATTTCCTGTGAAGATGCAGGTCAGGGTCGTGGCGGCGATGCATCAGACGGCGGAACGGAGGCGACACCCCGGCGGAACGGATCGCCCTTCACCTCACAACACGGACCAAAGAGTGATCCCGGACAATCAACCGTTACCCGGGCCGGTGTCGGCGCGTTGAGCGGGGAGTGCGGCCGTTCTTCATGTGCCGCGCTTACCAGACCAGTAAGGAGAACGTGATGTCTCGCATCGCGAAGGCGGCCACCCTGGCTCTCGGCACGGGCGCCGTTGTGTTCAGCGGCGCCGGAATGGCCTCGGCTCACTCCGGCGCCGATGGTGCGGCCGTCCACTCGCCCGGCGTCGCTTCGGGCAATGTGATCCAGGCTCCGATCCACATCCCCGTCAACGTGTGCGGGAACACCGTGGACATTGTCGGCGCCCTGAACCCCGCTTTCGGCAACTACTGCGTGAACAAGTAGCAGTAGCGGTACAGCGGTCTACGGACGTCCGTCGTAGCACCCCAGGAGCCCCAGGAGCCCCGGAGGCCTCGCCTTCCGGGGCTCCTTCGCGCGCGCTAGCCGTCGCCGGCGCACGGGACGTGATCGCCGGCGACGGGACGTGAAAAGCATCAGGCCCCCGGTGGATCACCGGGGGCCTGATGTCGCTGGGCGCAGAGGTCAGGCGTGCAGTCCCACGTCGCCGCGCACCGGCTTGGCCTCGTTGACCACGGCCGCCGCTTCCTTCGTGGTGCCGAGCAGCGAGCTCTGGTCGGTGTCGACGAGCGAGTCCGACTCCTGCAGCGGCATCAGCTCGAAGGGAACCGCGGTGCGCAGGCCCGTGTCGAGGCCGGTGGACGCCAGGTCGGTGGAGTCCGCGTACGCGGGCGCCGCGACACCGGCGGCGATCAGGGACCCGGCAAGGACGGCGGCAGCCTTCAGGGACTTCATCGTGTTCCTTTCTTCGGCAACGCAAGTCGCCGGAGTGGTTCTGTCGCCGTGCTCAACGATCCCCGGCCGGAGCGGAAACCGGGAAATCGAAGATTGCCGAGTCCTCATACGAAATACGAATTCTATGAACAGACGGCGCGCCTGACCCCGCGTCGCGTTTTCAGGAATTCGGCATCAGGAGCGACGTGAGCGCGGGCAGCACCCCGGGCGCCGCGGCGGACTGCGCGGGGTCGGCCGGATCAGCGGGATCGGCGGGGTCGGCCGGGTCCGCCGGGTCCGCGGGGTCCGCCGGGTCCGCGGGGTCCGCCGGGTCCGCCGGGGCGGGCAGCGTCGTGACCGTCTGCGGGTCGGTGGTCCCCGTCAGCGCGTCGAGGAGTTCGTCCACCCGGGCGAGCAGCTCGTCGGTGGACGCGAGGGCGGTGTCGGCCGCCGCGGCCGCCGCCGTCTCGGCCGCGGAGGCCGCCTCCGTCGTCTCCGTCGTCTCCGTCGTCTCCGTGGTGCCCGTGGACTCCGTGCTGTCCGTACCGTCCGTGCCGACCGTGATCTCCGTCGTGCCGGTCGACGTGTTCTCGGTCGTCGTGGTCGTCGTGCTGCTGGGCGCGGTCTGCTCGGACTTGGGGAGCAGCAGGTCCAGGAGGCTGTCGAGGGCCTCGCGCACGGCGCCCAGTCCGCTGTTCGCGGTGCCGTCGTCCTCCTCCGCCGTGGGCAGCAGCACGCCCGTGACCGGTGCCACCAGGCCCGGCAGGAGCGGCGTGGCGGGTGCGGCGGCGGGCGTGGAGGTGTTGGTGGTCACCGTCGTGGTGACGGTCACCGGGTCGTCGGCCGCCGCGCGGGTCACCGCCGTGCGGGCCGCGTCGGCCAGTTCGCGGGCGCGGGACGGGGGGAGCTGGCCGTCGGGGGACGCGAGGACCGCCTTGATCAGGTCGGCGACCGGGGCGAGGGCGCCCGGGGCCGCCTCGGGGTGCGAGACCCGCGCGAGGAGCGCGGCGGACGACACCGCCGGGTCCTGTCCCGGGTGCGAGTCGGCCGCGAAGGCGGCCGGACCGGTGGTGGCCAGGAGGGCGGCGCACAGGGCGCCGAGTGCGATGCGCCGGGCCGGCAGAGCGCGCATGAAAAGTCCTTTCGCGGGGCTTCGGATCTTGAACCCACCGTCGAAGCGCCCGTGAGGCCCCGCAACCGGGCGTACGCCTTTCGGTTCGGGCCGCCGTCACCCTCCTGCGCGTCGCGGCAGCTGAGCCGGTGTGTGAAGCCGCAGGTCAGGCAAACCAGGTTTCACGATTCCAACACACTTGCCACCCTTTGACGAATTTCACCGTGTTTGTCCGTTTGGTGACTAGAGTTGCGGTGCTCCGACGCACCTTCATGGGCGGACGCATCGCACTCGTCCCCGCTGCCTGCCGCCGCCACCCTTTTCCGAAAGGCTCCGAACGGTCATGCGCCAAACCCTGGGTCAGCTGCTTCGCCATGCGACGGTGGGCGTCCTCGCCCTCGCCGCGCTGTGGGCGCCCTGCGGCTCCACCGCCGCCGCGCCCGCCGAGCCGGCTCCGGAGGCGGAGGGGCTCCCCTTCGGCGAGCGGTACCGGGCGCTCCAGCACGGCAACATCGTGCGCGCGGCCAACTCCTCCCACACCTGCCGCTCCTCGGCGTCCTCGTGCCGCACGGTGCAGGGCGGTGGGCAGGGGGTGAACGGCGACTTCGACATGCACTACATCGACGTCGACGACGACCCCAACACGTACAACTCCTCCCGTGGGGAGGTCCGGCTGCCGGCCGGTTCCCGGGTGACGTACGCCCGTCTGTACTGGGGCGGCAACCTGCTCGTGGGTGAGCAGAAACCCGCCGAGGACAACGAGCGGGTGCTGGTCGCCGAACCTGGCGGCAGCTACAAGGAACTGCTCGCGGACACGATGGTCGGCCACCGCGTCGCGGCCGGCGCCGACGCCTTCCAGGCCTCCGCGGACGTGACGCGGCTGGTGCGGGACAGCGGGTCAGGCCTCTACACGGTCGCGCAGATCAACGTGGCGGGCGGCCGGTCGGCGGCCGGAGCCTGGGGCGGCTGGACGCTGGTGGTGGCGTACGAGAACCCGGCGGAGCCGCTGCGGCACCTGTCCGTGTGGGACGGCTTCGCCCCGCTGGGCGGCGACTCCGGTGCCCATTTCCCGCTGCGCGGGCTGCCGTTCGCGGCGGGCGCCGGCGGCCGGGTGGGCATGGTGGCCTACAACGGCGACCGCGGCACCGTCGGCGACTCCCTGGTCCTGACCGCGGGCGACACGGTCACCGCGCTCGGCGACGGTGCCAACCCGGTGGACGACGTGCTGAACTCCACCATCTCCAGCCCCGCGAACGCGCCGTCCGCGCGGGTGCCCGCGTACGCCAACACGCTCGGCTACGACTCCGACGTGTTCGACCTCGGCGGGCGCCTGACGCACGCCGGTGAGCAGGCGGCCCTCCGCCTCACCTCGCAGCGGGACGCCGCGTGGGCGGGCGTCCTCTTCGCCGCCGTCGACGCCCGTCCGTGAACGCGCCGTCCTGCGTCCCCGACACCTGTGTGAGTGAGGAAGCCGTGCCCACGGACCTGACACCGCCCGGCCGACGGCCGCGGGTACTGCACCTCACCCAGCCCGTGGACGGAGGCGTCGCACGGGTGGTGACCGACCTGGTGCGGGCGCAGCTGGCCGACGGCATGGACGTCGCCGCCGTCTGCCCCGACAGTCCCCTCACCACCCAGCTCCACTCGCTCGGCGCGCACGTGCGGCACTGGCGCGCGACCCGGTCGCCGGGCCCCTCGCTGGCCGGCGAGGTACGGCAACTGGCCCGGCTGATCGACGAGATGCGCCCCGACCTGGTGCACGCGCACAGCGCGAAGGCCGGGCTCGCCGGGCGCCTCGCCGTGCGCGGGCGCATCCCCACGGTGTTCCAGCCGCACGCCTGGTCGTTCGAGGCGGTGGGCGGCAGCACGGCCGCGCTCGCCCTGCGCTGGGAGCGGTGGGCGGCGCGCTGGGCCTCCCGGGTGATCTGCGTCAGCGAGGCGGAGCGCGCCACGGGGCTACGGGCCGGGATCACCGGCCGGTGGACCGTGGTGCCCAACGGCGTCGACCCCGAGCGTTTCCGCCCGGCCGCCGCCACCCCGGTGCGCGCCGGACTCCCCCCGCTGGCCGGTCTGGACGCGGACGCCCCGCTCGCCGTGTGCGTCGGCCGGCTGTGCCGGCAGAAGGGGCAGGACGTCCTGCTGCGGGCCTGGGAGGCCGTACGGCGGCAGGTGCCCGGGGCGCGGCTGGTGCTGGTCGGCGACGGGCCGGACCACGACCGGCTGCGCGCCGACGCCCCGGACTCGGTGCTGTTCACCGGAGCCGTGGCGGACGCGTCGCCCTGGTACCAGGCCGCCGACCTCGTCGTCCTGCCGTCCCGCTGGGAGGGCATGGCGCTGGCCCCGCTGGAGGCGATGGCCTGCGGCCGGCCCGTGGTGGTCACGGACGTCGACGGGGCCCGCGAGAGCCTGCCGCCGTCCCTCGCGGCCCGGTGCCTGGTGCCGCCGGAGGACCCGGAGGCGCTCGCCCGGACCGTCGGCGATCTGCTGCTCGATCCGCCACTGCGCGCGTCCCTCGGCGACCGGGCCCGCCGCCATGTGCTGTCCCTCCACGACGTGCGGCAGACCGCGAGGGCGGTCGCCGACGTCTACCGCGATCTCCTCGGCACCCGGCCGCCCGTGACCGCGGCGCGCCCGCTCCTGACGGCCGGGGACGCCGAGGCCGACCGGACGACACAGCGCGTCGAGCACTCAGAGCACAGGGAGTCCATCCACTCGTGACCGCCGAACGTACCGTGCCCTCCCCCGGTGTCCCGCCGCGGGAGCACGGATTCTCGCCCGTGTCCGTCATGCCGCCGCGCGCCGGCGACACCGGTCCCCGGCTGCCCGCGTCGCGGCCCCCGGACCGCCCCGAGTCCCCGGTCCCCCTGTTGTTCGCGGACGGCGCGGCGGCGCTGCTCGCCGGGTGGGCGGGCGCCGGCACCTCGCCGCTGTTCCTGGCCCTGCTGGCCGGGTCCTCACTCCTGCTGTTGCGTCCGCGCGGTGAGCGGCCCGCGCTCCCGGCGCTGCTCGACGAACTGCCCGCGGTGTGCGGGCGCGTGGCGGTGGCGTGGCTGGCGACGGCCGCCCTGTGGGCGGCGCTCCGGCCCGAGGAGGCACTGTCCGCCGGCACGGTGCTCGCGGGGCTGGCCGTGCAGGTGGCGGCGGGCGGCGGGCTGCGCGCGCTGGTGCACGGGCGGCGGCGCGCGGCGCTGCTGCGGCACCCGCGGGCGGCACTCGTGATCGGTCCGGCGGCGACCGCGCAGCGCGTGGCCTCCGCCGTGCTGCGCCACCCCCGGTGCGGGGTGCGGCCGGTGGGCGTCGTCGCCGCGCAGGGGGAGGGCGGTGACGGGGGCGTCCCGGTGCTGCGTACGGACGAGGAGGTCGAACGGGCGGTCATCCAGAACGGGGTGCGCGCTGTCGTCGCCGTCCATCCGTCGGTGCGGTCCGAACAGGGCGCGCTGATGCGGTCGTTGGCCGCGTCCGGGTGCACGGTGTGGGAGGTGGACGCGGAGCCCGTGCCGTACCCGGCGCGGGAGCGGCTGGCCGGGTTCTCCTGCCGGCGTCTCGACCTCGCGCCGGTCCGCGGCGGCGGCGCCGGCAAGCGGGTGCTCGACATCCTGGTGTCGGGGACGCTGCTGACGCTGGTCAGTCCGCTGCTGCTGGTGTGCGCGGTGACGCTGCGGATCACCGACGGGCCCGGGGTGGTGTTCCGTCAGGAGCGCATCGGCCGGGACGGAAAACCGTTCACGCTGCTGAAGTTCCGCACCCACCGCCCGGTCGACGAGCACGAGTCGGCGACCCGGTGGAGCGTGGCCAACGAGCACGAGATGCGCCGGTTCTGCCGGATGCTGCGCCGCACCTCGCTGGACGAGCTGCTGCAGCTGTGGAACGTGCTGCGCGGCGACATGAGCCTGGTCGGCCCGCGGCCGGAACGCCCGTACTTCGTCGCCCAGTTCAGCGAGACGTATCCGGGCTACGCGACCCGCCACCGGATGCGGGCCGGGATCACCGGGCTCGCGCAGGTGCACGGGCTGCGCGGCGACACCTCCATCGAGGACCGTGCCCGCTTCGACAACGCCTACATCGACGACTGGTCGCTGTGGCAGGACGTCTGCATCCTGCTGCGCACGGCGGCCACGCTGGTCCGTCCGACGGGGAGCTGACGCCAGGTGAGCCACGTCCCCGTACCCCCGCCGCGCCGGGCGGCCGGCCTGGTGCCGGTGCTGCCGCTGGTGGCGGTGGTCGCGCTGCTGGCCCTGCCGCCGACGGGGGACGGCGCGGGGCCCGCCGACGTGGTGTCCGCGCTGGTCGTCGGCTACTGCGTGATCCGTCTGCTGCGCGAACGGCGGCGCCCGCTGTCGCCGCGCGCGGCGGTGGTGCTGGGACTTCCGGTGGTGGGGCTCGCGGTCGCCGCCATGGGGGCGGCCTCGCCCGCGGCGGGGCTCGGCGGCATGGCCCGCTATCTGCAGGTCTTCGTGCTGGTCCCGGCGGCCGTGCTGGTGCTGCTGCGGGGCCGGGCCGACTTCCGGGTGCTGGCCTGGGCGTTCGTGGGACTCGCGCTGTGGCAGGGGGCGGTGGGCGTGCACCAGTACGTCACCGGGACCGGCGCGTCCTACCAGGGTGAGACCGTGCGCGCGGTCGGCACCTTCGGGGCGCAGGACGTGATGGGCATGGCCACGGCGGTGGCACTCGGCGTGGTCTGCGCGGCCGGGCTGGCGCTGGGCCGGACGCCGCGGTGGCAGCGGGCCCTGGCCGCCGGGTGCGCGGTCGTGCTGCTGCTGCCGCTGGCGGTGTCCTTCAGCCGGGGCGCCTGGATCGCGACCGCGCTGACCTGCACGGTGCAGCTGGCGTTCGCGGGTATGCGACGGGCGCTGAAGGTGGGGGCGGCCGTGGTCGCGGCGGCGGTGATCCTCGTGGGCGGCTTCGGGGTCGGTACGGCGATGCTGCAGGAGCGGATCGACAGCATCACGCAGGTGGCCGACGCCCCGGACCAGTCCGTGGTGGACCGGTACACGCTGTGGGCGTCGGCCACCGGCATGTGGCGTGACCACCCGCTGACCGGCGTGGGCCTGAAGAACTTCCCCGAGTACCGCGACGGGCACGCCACGCTGGCGCTCTCGTCGGGCAGCGACATCGAGGGGGCCGGCGAGACGTTCCACAAGCAGGCGCTGCTCTCCCCGCACAGCATGTATCTGCTGGTGCTCAGCGAGCAGGGCCTGATCGGCTTCTGCGCGCTGGTCGGAAGCTGGCTGGCGCTGCTGGTGTGCGCGGGGCGCGGCCTGCTGCGGTCGCGCCGCGACGGGCGCGGGTACGACTGCGCGCTGATCGCCTGCGGCCTGCTGCTGTGGCAGCTCACCGACTTCGTGTACGGCGACATCGGCGGCCCCTCGACCGTGCTGACCGGGGTCGCCCTCGGCCTGACGGCGTGGTGGGGGCTGGCCCCGGACGACCGGGCGGACGCGGTCCGCCGGGACGCCGTGCCGGACCGGGTGGAGGAGGCCGTGACCCGATGACGTCCCTCCCCGCCCAGCCGACCGGTACGCCCCGCGCCGATGCCGTGCCTCCCGCCGCGCCCGTCACCGAGACCTCCCGCACGACCCGCACCGCGAACTCCGGTCCCACGGCCGCCGGTCCGGCACGCACGGCTCCGGCGTCCCCGGCGCACTCCACACCGGTGGGCGGTGCGCCGTCGGCCGCCGCGCCGACGACCACGGCGCCCGTGACCGACGTCCAGCCGGGCGCGTCGTCGTCCGCCCCCGCACCGTCCGCCCCCGCACCGTCCGCCGGCCTGCCGTCCCGCGGCGCCTCCCAGCCGGGCTCCGCGCCCGGCCCCCGCACGGAGTGCGGACGGGCCCCGGGCGGCAGCCGGACGGCCGTCGGCGCGCCGCCCCGGGCGAAGGCCCGCACCGCCGACGGAGCCGCCCGCACCACCGCCGGTATGTCCGGCCGCCCGCCGGGCGACCGCTCCGGCGACCGCCCGGGCGACGGGCCGGAGGGTGCCGGCGAGCCCGGCTCCTCGCGCCGGTTCCTGGCCCGGGCCGCAATGGTCACCGCGGTGCTGTCCATCGCGGGGTCGCTGCTCGGCCTGGTCCGGGACCAGTCGCTGGCCCGGCTGTTCGGCGCGGGGAGCGACACGGACGCGTTCCTCGTCGCGTGGACCGTGCCGGAGATCGCGGCCACGCTGCTGATCGAGGACGGGCTGGCGATCGCGCTGATCCCGGCGTTCAGCATGGCGCTGGCCCGGCGTGCCCGGGGCGTCCCCGGTGACCCGGTGCGCGAGCTGGTGCGGGCCACCCTGCCGCGGCTGTGCCTGGCGTTCACCGCGGTGGCCGCGCTGGTCGCCGCCGGGGCGCCGTACCTGGTGCGGGTGCTCGCGCCGGGGCTGCCCGACCCGGGGCTCGCCGTCGACTGCACCCGGCTCACCGCGCTCAGCCTGCTGGCCTTCGGACTCGCCGGGTACTGCAGCGCCGCGCTGCGGGCGCACCGCCGGTTCCTCGCCCCGGCGGCGATCTACGTCGCGTACAACACCGGGATCATCGCCTCGATGTTCGCCTTCGGCGACGAGTGGGGGGTGCGCGCCGCCGCGGCCGGGGTCGCGGTGGGCGGCTGCCTGATGGTGGCGGTCCAGCTTCCGTCGCTGTGGCGGCAGTTGCGCTCCCGCACCCCCGCGCCCGCCACCTCCGTCACCGACGCGGCGGACGGGGAGCGGCCGGTGCGGCTGGCTCTGATCGCGGCCGTGCTGCTGTTCGCGCTGTGCCGCCAGTCGCAGGTCCTGGTCGAGCGTTTCCTGGCGTCCTCGCTGCCCGCCGGTGCCATCTCGCACCTGAACTACGCGCAGAAGGTCGCGCAGATCCCGATGACGCTGTCGCTGATGGTGTGCACCGTCACCTTCCCGGTGGTGGCGCGGGCGCTCGCCGACGGCGACACCGCGCGGGCCCGCGCCCGGGTGCAGCGGGACCTGGTCCTGGCGTCCTGCGTGGTGCTGCTGGGCATGTGCGCGGTCGTCTCCTGCGCCCCGCAGATGATCGAGCTGCTCTTCCAGCGTGGTGCGTTCACCGCGTCCGACACCGCCGCGACGGCGGACGTGATGCGCGTGTACGCGCTCGGTCTGCTCGGCCAGACACTGGTGGGCGCCCTGGTCCGCTGCTACTTCTCGGCGGGCAGCGCCCGCTGGTACCCGCTCGGCGTGATGGCCGTCGGCATCGTCGCCACCTCCGTGATCGGCGCGGTGACGGTGGGCCGCTGGGGGGTCGCCGGGATCGCCGCCGCCAACGCGGCCGGCATCACCGTCACGGCCGCCCTGCTGCTGGCGGGCCTGCGCTCCGGCCGTGCCGGGGACGTCCCGGGTGTCTCGGTGGGCGTCCGCCGGGTGCTCGCCGACCTCGCCCGGCCGGTCCTCGCGTCCGTCCTGGCCGTCACGGCCGGGGTGTTCGCGGCGGGCCGCTTCGCCTCGCCGGCGGCGGCACTCGCGGCCGGCGGCGTCGCCGTCACCGCCGTCTTCGTCCCGATCGCCCTGTCCGCCCTGGGCGTGGGCGCCGCGTCCGCCCGGCGCTCCGTCCGCTCCGTCACACGAAGGCTCACACATGGCCGCACCCGTTGATTCCCCGCTCGCCGACCGGACCCCGCCGGCCTCCCGCCCGGCGCCCGTCCCCTGGGTGGCGATGTACCACTCGGTGGGCGACTGCTCGGACGACCCGTACCGCGTCACCGTCACACCGCAGCGGCTGGAGCACCAGCTCACCTGGCTGCGGCGGCGCGGGCTGCGGGGCGTGTCCGTGGCGGAGCTGCTCGACGCGCGCGCCCGGGGCGAGGGGCGGGACCTGGTCGGTCTGACCTTCGACGACGGTTACACCGACTTCCTCACCGGCGCGCTGCCGCTGCTGCGCCGCTTCCGGTTCGGCGCCACCCTCTTCGTGCTGCCGGGCCGGCTCGGCGGCGACAACGCCTGGGACCCGCTCGGTCCGCGCAAGCCGCTGCTCACCGCGGACGGCATCCGGCGCGCCGCCGGGGAGGGCGTGGAGATCGGCTCGCACGGGCTGACCCACGTCGACCTCACCCGCGCCGACGACGCCCTGCTCACCGCCGAGGTGACGGAGAGCCGCGCCCGGCTCGCCGAGCTGACCGGCGCCCCGGTGGACGGTTTCTGCTACCCGTACGGAACGGTCGACGCGCGCGCCGTCGAGGCCGTGCGCAGGGCCGGTTACCGGTACGCCTGCGCCATCGACCCCGGCCCGCTGACCGGCCCGCACGCCCTGCCCCGCGCCCACGTCGGGCAGAACGACACGGCGTGGCGGCTGCATCTGAAGCTGCGGCTGCACCGGTGGCGCAGGCGTCCGGTGGAGGGCGTGTGAGATGAGGGCGCTGCACATCATCACCGGCCTCGGCGTGGGCGGTGCCGAGCAGCAGCTGCGGCTGCTGCTGCGTCATCTGCCGGTCGACTGCGACGTGGTGACGCTGACCAACCCGGGCCCGGTCGCCGACGGCCTGCGCTCCGACGGGGTGCGCGTGCTGCACCTGGGCATGGCGGGCAACCGCGACGTCGGCGTGCTCCCGCGTCTGGTCCGGGTGATCCGCTCCGGCGGCTACGACCTGGTCCACACCCACCTGTACCGGGCCTGCGTCTACGGGAGGCCCGCCGCACGGGTGGCGGGCGTGCGGGCGGTGGTGGCCACCGAGCACTCGCTGGGCGACTCCCAGATGGAGGGCCGCGCGCTGACGCGGGGCGTGCGCGCGCTGTACCTGGCGAGCGAGCGGCTCGGCTCGGCGACGGTCGCCGTCTCGCCCACGGTGGCCGACCGGCTGAAGCGCTGGGGCGTGCCCGCGCCACGCATCGAGGTGGTGCCGAACGGCATCGAGACGGATCGCTTCCGCTTCGACCCGGAGCGGCGGGAACGCACCCGCCGCCGGCTCGGGCTGCCGGACGGCGCGTTCGTCGTCGGCGGGGTGGGCCGGCTGGCCCGGGGCAAGCGGTTCGACGTGCTGGTGCGGGCCCTGGCCCGGCTGCCGGAGGATCACTGGCTGCTGCTGGTGGGCGGCGGCCCCGAGGAGCACGTGCTGCGCCGCACCGCGCACGAAGCGGGAGTGTCCGGGCGGGTGCTGTTCACCGGCGAGCGTCCCGCCGTGCCCGACGGCTCACCCGGCCCCGACCTGCCCTCGCTCACCTCCGCGATGGACCTCTTCGCCTCCCCGTCCACGGAGGAGGCGTTCGGCCTGGCGGCGGTGGAGGCACTGGCCGCCGGGCTGCCCGTGCTCTACGGCTCCTGCCCGGCCATCGAGGACCTGCCGCCGGCCGCCTCGGCCGGGGCCCGGCAGGTGCGCGGCGGCCCGGACGCGTACGCCCGCGCGATCGCCGAGGGCCGCGCGGCGGGCCCGGCCCCGCGCACGGCCGCCGAGGCCGCCCGCCACTACAGCATCACCCGCAGCACAGCCCGCCTCATGGACGTCTACACGGCCGCTGTCACCGGTCCGTCACCGTCCCTCGCACCCTAAGGAAGCAAGTCCCTCATGACCGACACCCCGACCCGCCGGCGCCTTCCGTCCCTGGACCGCGTCAGAAAGCTGCCGGCCTGGTCCGCGCTGGTGGCAGGAACACTCCTCGGCGGTCTCTGCGGCGGCGCGTACGGCCTGCTCACGCCGCCGGAGTACACGGCCACCAGCTATGTGGTGGCCGTCCCGACCGACCAGGCGACCCCGGAGTCCGCGCGCGGTTTCGCGCAGGCCTACGGGCGGGTGGCCACCCAGCTGGCGGTGCTGGGGGACGCGCAGGTGTGGGCCGGTGTGCCCGTGCGCACCCTGCGGGACAGCGTGCGCACGGCGACCTCGCCGGACGCGCCGATGGTCTCCGTCACCGCCACCTCCGACCGGCCCGGTCTCTCCGTCGACATGGCCAACGCGGTGGCGCGGGCGCTGACCCGGCACGCGGAGGACACCAAGGACAGCACCCGGGTGCGGCTCGTGCAGTTCTCCCGCGCGGTGCGGCCGAGCGGGCCCGCGTCGGCGTCGGCGGGGGTGACCGCTCTGGTCGGTGCCAGCGCGGGCGGGCTGCTCGGCGGTCTGGCGCTGCTGGCCCGGCCCCGCCGGGGCGGCCGGGGCGAGGAGCCGGTGCCGGCCGCCTCGGTGCCGGGCCCGGCCACCGCCGCCGACGTGCCCCGGTGACGGCGGTGAGCCCGGCCGGGACGGTCCCGGCCCTACCGGGAGCGCGACCACCAGTCGAAGCGCAGGCACAGCTTCCCGCCGAGCCAGTGCTCGACCCAGCGGCCGAGGTCCAGCGGCGAGCAGTGGTCCGGGAGCGTGGGACCGGCGGGCGGCTCGGTCGGCGCCGGGGTCTGCGGCGGGTCCTCGGGCGTACGGCCGTACAGGGCGGACCGGAAGACGCGGGAGGCGTCGGGGTTGTCGTCGCACTGCCAGACGCCGTGCGGGCAGTAGTCGGTCACCGTGTGGTAGAGCGGCCGGTGCTGCTGCATCCAGGCGAGCATGCGGCGCATGTACTCGGGATTGTCGCCGTTGCGGAAAAGCCCCCACTCCGGATAGGAGATGGGCTTTCCGTGGGCCTTGGCGAAATCGACGTGGGCCTGAAGCCCGTACGGCTCCGACACCTGCTCGTCGAAGGACATTCCGGTGGGCTGGTCGTACGAATCCATGCCGATGATGTCGACGGTGTCGTCCCCCGGATAGCACTGCGTCCACGGAACGGCGTCCCGGCCCCGGTTGGGTGTGAACTCGAACCGGAATTCCTGTCCCGGGACCGCCCGCATCGTGGTGACGATCCGGTTCCAGTACTTCTTCCAGGACTCCGGGTCGGGACCGCAGCGGTGGGTGTAGGTGACGCCGTTCATCTCCCAGCCGAGCACCAGGACGGTGTCCGGGATCTTCAGCGCGACGAGTCGTTCGGCGAGGGCGCGGAAGTGGTGGTCGAACTCACCGGCCGCGCCGCGCCGCAGCAGCCCGCGGACCTCCTCGTCGGAGACGCCGGCCTCGTTGCGCTCCTGGAGCGGGACGTTGAGGACGAGCATCCGCTTGTCGTCAGCGTTGCGCCAGTCCGCCCACGCGTCGAGGAAGCCGATGTCGCCTTCGATGTCCTTCCAGTGGTTGCCCGGCAGGTAGGTGTGGCCCACGCGCAGCTCCGCGCCGCCCAGCCAGCGGCTGAGCTGCTCCATCCGCTGCACGCCGCGGGCGTCGGAGGCGAGGAAGGCGCCGAAGGGCGGCACGCCGCGGGCGGGGGCGGGCGCGGCCGGCGGGGTGAGCGACGGCGGCCGGACCTCGGGCACGTCGGGGACGGCGGGCGCGGGGATGCCGGGCAGGGTGACGGTGGGCACGTCGACGGCGGGGGTCGGGACGGCCGACGCCGCGGGCTGCGCGCCCGCCGCGGGCTCGGGGCCGGCCGCCGGCGTGGGCCGGCCGGTCGGGCCCGGCAGCGCCGCCCCGGCGTCGTCCGCGTGCACCACCCCCGCCGCCGGGCCGGCCGCCAGGGCGGCCGACACGGCGACCGCCGCCACGCCCACGGCCAGGGCGCGGGACCGGACCCGCCGGTGCTGTGGGGCCATTGGCTGCTCCTCTTCTCGCTCGCGTCCGCCTGCTGCCTGCTGCCTCGCTGTTGACGAACAGTCATATGAAGTCAGCCATACGAAATACGACAGTGCCACTGTCACTGCGGCTTTCGAGTGCCGTTCTCCCCCGTGTGGGTGAGGCGGCGCCAGAGGAAAGTGAGAATGCGTGTCATTGCTTGACACCCGGGTTCCCGCCGTTGTGCTGCGGATCGACCGGAATCCCTTTCACCACGGCACACTGGGCGCCGTCCGGACCCTCGGCAGGGCGGGGGTGGAGGTGCATGTCGTCGCCGACTGCACGGGAAGTCCCGTGTCCCGATCGCGTTTTGTGCGCCGGCTGCACACCCCGCCGCCTCCGGACGCGTCCGAGGAACAGATCCTCGCCGTGCTGCGCCGCGTCGCGCGGGACGTGGGGCGCCCGGCGGTCCTGGTCCCGATGGACGACGCGACCGCCATCGCCGCGGCCCGGCTGCGCGAGGAGCTGAGCCCCTCCTACCTGCTGCCGGCGATGCCCGCGGCGCTCGCCGAACGCGTCGCGGACAAGGGGCAGCTGGCCGATGTCTGCGCCTCCGTGGGCGTGCCGCACCCGCGCACCCTGGTCCCGGACACCCCGGCCCGGGCCGCCGAGGACGCGCTGCGGCTCGGTCTGCCCGTGGTCGCCAAGTGGAGCCGCCCCTGGCTGCTCCCGGCGGGCTCCGGGCTGCGCAGCACGCAGGTGCTGCACTCGGCCCGCCAGGCGAGGGAGCTGCACGCGCGCACCGCGGAGGCGGGCAGCCCGCTGCTGCTCCAGGCGTTCCTGCCGCCCGGCCCGGACCGGGACTGGTTCTTCCACGGGTACGCCGACCGCGCGGGCACCGTGCGCGCGGGCGGACCGGGCCGCAAGCACCGGTCCTGGCCGCGCGGCGCGGGACTGACCGCGGTGGGCCGCTGGACGCCCAACTCGGAGGTGTTCGCGCTCGCCGAGCGGCTCACCGGTGAACTCGGCTACCGCGGCGTCCTCGACCTGGACTTCCGCCGCTGCGGCAGCACCGGCCGCTACCACCTGCTCGACTTCAACCCGCGGCCCGGCGCCCAGTTCCGGCTGTTCACGGACAGCGCCGGACTGGACGTCGTCCGCGCCCTGCACGCGGACCTGACGGGCCGTGCGCTGCCGGACGGCGATCCGGTGACCGGCAGGTCGTTCGTGGTGGAGAACTACGCGCCCCTCGCCGCGCTGCGTCCCGCGCCCGGCGGGCGCGAACTGGCCTGGTACGCGAGGGACGACCGGGCCCCGGGCTGGGCGATGTGGGGCCTGTGGGCCCGCCATGTGTCCGGCCGGCTGCGCCGGCGACTCGGCACCGCGGCACCGGTGCCGGCGCAGCGCCCCGTACCCCGGGCGGACACGCCCTCCCTGACCGACAACGAGAAAGCGAGCAGCTGATGATGTACGACCTCCTGGTGGTGGGCGCGGGTCCGTACGGTCTGTCGATCGCGTCGCACGCCGCGGCCGCCGGACTGAACCTGCGTGTCCTCGGCCGGCCGATGGCGTCCTGGCGGGACCACATGCCCCCCGGGATGTTCCTGAAGTCGGAGCCGTGGGCGTCCAACCTGTCCGACCCGGCCGGCCGCTGGCGGCTGGACGCCTACTGCACCGAGCGGGGGCTGACGGCTCGTCACGCGCACCCGATCCCGGTGGAGGACTTCGCCTCCTACGGGCTGTGGTTCGCCCGCAACGCCGTGCCGGAGGTGGACGAGCGCCTGATCGCGCGGGTGTCGTCGGGACCGGAGGGCTTCAGCGCCGTCGCCGAGGACGGGGAGGTGCTGCACGCGCGCACGGTGGCGCTGGCGGTGGGGGTGATGCCGTTCATCGAGGTGCCCTCCGCGCTGCGGGGACTGCACCCGACGCTGGTGACGCACAGCAGCCACCACAGTGACCTCGGGCCCTTCCAGGGCAAGGACGTCACGGTGATCGGCGGCGGGCAGGCCGCGCTGGAGACGGCGGCGCTGCTGGCGGAGCAGGGCACGCGGGTGCGGGTGCTGGCGCGGGCGGAGCGGCTGCGCTGGAACGACGTGCCGCCGCCGTGGGAGCGCCCCTGGTGGCAGTCGGCGCGCTCGCCGCACAGCGGTCTGGGCCCGGGCTGGCGGAACTGGTTCTACTCCGAGCGGCCGGGGCTGTTCCGGCGGCTGCCGGAGACGACCCGTGCGCGGATCGCGGCCACCGCGCTGGGCCCGGCGGGCGCCTGGTGGGTGCGGGAGCGGGTGGAGCGCGGGGTGGACCTGATGCCGGGCCACGAGGTGACCGCGGCGGCCGCGGTGCCCGGCGGGCTGCGGCTGGAGCTGGCCGACGTGACGGGGGCCCGGCGCACGCTGGAGACCGAGCACGTGATCGCCGCGACCGGGTTCAAGGCGCACCGTGACCGGCTGGGGCTGCTCTCGGCGGAGCTGCGCGGTGCGATGGCGGCGCTGCCCGACGGTTCCCCGGTGCTCGACCGCGGCTTCGAGTCCTCCTACCCGGGGCTGTTCCTCGCGGGTCTGGTGACGGCGTCGGGCTTCGGTCCGGCGATGCGGTTCGTGCACGGCGCGACGTTCACGGCGTCCACCCTGGTGCAGGGGGTGCGCCGGCGGCTGCGTACGGCCCCGGTGCGCGGGACGGTCCCGGTGCCCGCGGGCGGTGGCCGGGGCGGTGCGCCGGCTCCGGTGCGGGGCTGACGGACGGCACGACGAAACGTCCCCCGGACCAGGAGGTCCGGGGGACGTTTCGTGCCGGGGGGCGTGGACGCCGGGTGGGGTGGGCCCGGCTTCCGTGGAGCCGCTAGCGGCGGGCGCCGACGCGGCCGCGGCGGTAGAGCATGGCCCCGCCGGTGAGCAGCACGGCACCGGCGGCGGAGGCGGCCATCAGGCCGTCGGTGCCGGTCTCCGCGAGGTGCGGCGGGTTGCCCGGGGTCTCGACGGCCGGCGGCTCGACGTGCTTCGGCGGCGTCACGACCTTGGTGGGCGGCTCCGGCTTGTCCTTCTCCGGCGTCTTCTCCGGCTCCTTCTCCTTGTGGCCGGAGTCGTTGACGCAGGTGTTGTCGGACGCCTCGTTGAACAGGCCGACGAGGTTGACGTTGTTGCCGCACGCGTTCAGCGACAGGTCGATGGGCGCCTGGACGACGTTGCCCGAGAGGACACCGGGCGAGCCCTTGGCGGCGCCGACCGCGTGGGCGCCGCCGCTCTCGGCGTGCGACGCGCTCGAGGCGGCCTCGTGGTGGGAGGAATGCGCCGAGCGGTCCGCGGACTTGTGCTCGTGCCCGCCGTCCGAGACGTTCGCGCAGGTGTTGTCGGACGCCGAGTTGAAGGCGCCGCCCGCGGTGACGTTGTTGCCGCACGCGTTCACCGGGGCGTGGACCGGGGCCTGCACGTTGTTGCCGGACAGCACGCCGGGCGAGCCCTTGGTGCCGCCGACCGCCTGGGCGCCGCCGGCGTGCTCACCGTGCCCGCCGGAGCTGTTGACGCACGTGTTGTCGGACGCCTCGTTGAAGGCGCCGACGGCGGTGACGGTGTTGCCGCATGCGTTGACCGGCACGTGGACCGGCGCCTGCACGTTGTTCCCGGACAGCACACCGGGAGAATCCTCGGCACCGCCCCCCGCGAACGAGTCGGCGAGGGCGGGGGTTCCGTACAGGGACAGAATGCCCGTGGCGGCAGCGGCCGCCGCGAACACTCCCCTGCTCAGGGTCTGTCGCAATGTGGTTGTCTTCCTGCTTGATGGGAGGCCGGCCCCGGCATGGAGAGTGGCGGCCGAGACCGCGCGTTCCGGCCTCGGCCACCCTGTGGCCTGTCTCCTTCATCAACCTGGCTCCACGGGATCGGTTGCGCAGGTTCACCCGGTTGGCCCGCGTGACGCTCCGGCGGGACGAAGTCAGGACACGACGTCCTTGCGCACGAACCCCCTGAACGCCAGTGCGAACAACACGAGGGCGTACGTCACGGACACCGCGGCGCCCTGGATCATCCCGGACCACTCCGGGGTCGGCTGGACGGCGTCCGCCCAGGCGAACTGCCAGTGCGCGGGGAGGAAGTGCCGCCAGTCGCCGAGGGCGGTGACGGCGTCCAGGACGTTGCCGACGATGGTCAGGCCGACCGCGCCGCCGACCGCGCCCAGCGGGGCGTCGGTGCGGGTGGACAGCCAGAACGCCAGACCGGCGGTGACCAGCTGCGACACGAACAGGTACGCGACGACCACCACGAGCCGTCCGGCGGCGGTGCCCGGGGCGAGCGCGCCGCCGGTCGGGATGTGCAGCGGGCCCCAGCCGTAGGCGACGGTGCCGACGGCGAGCGCCACCACCGGCAGCAGCACCATCGCGGCGAGGCTCAGTCCCAGTCCGACGATCAGCTTGGACCACAGCAGCCGCATCCGGGGCACGGGCGCCGCGAGCAGATAGCGCAGGGAGGACCAGCCGGCCTCCGAGGCGACGGTGTCCCCGCAGAACAGGGCGACCGGGATGACCAGCAGGAAGCCCGCCGACACGAAGAGGTTCACGGCGGCGAAGTTGGCCCCGGACGCGGTGGCCGTGTCCATCAGGGTGATCCGGCCGTCGCGGCCCTCGGGTTCGCCGCCGATCGCGAAGGCGATCACCAGTACGAACGGCAGCACGGCGAGGACCGCCCCCATGACGAGGGTGCGCCGGCGCTTGAGCTGGCGGACCAGCTCGACCCGGAGGGGCAGGGTGTGACCGGGCCGGTAGCCGGCGGCGGCCTCGACGGGCCCGGGTCCCGTGGGCCCGGCCTGCTCGGCCCGCTCGGTGAGCGCGCTCATGCGGAACCTCCGATCAGGGTGAGGAAGGCGTCCTCGAGGCGGCGGTGCGGGCCCACCGACGTCACGGGCACCTCCAGCCGGACGAGTTCCGCGATCAGCCGGGGGGCGGTGCCGTCGGCGTCCAGCCGGACCAGCAGCCCCTCGTCGGTGCGGACGGCGGACGCGATGCCGGGCAGCGCGGCGACCTTCTCGGCGACCGGCTCCTCCACGGGCGTGACGGTGCCGACGAGCAGGGTGTCCCCGGAGCCGATGATCTCGTGCACGGGGCCCGCCTGGACCAGCCGGCCGCGGTCCATGACGACGAGGTGGGTGCAGGACTGCTCGACCTCCGCCAGCAGGTGGCTGGAGACGATCACCGTGCGTCCGGCGGCCGCGTACCGGATCATCACCTCGCGCATCTCGCGGATCTGCGGCGGGTCGAGGCCGTTGGTGGGTTCGTCGAGGATGAGCAGGTCCGGCAGGCCGAGCATGGCCTGGGCGATGGCGAGCCGCTGGCGCATGCCCTGCGAGTAGGTGCGCACCGCGCGGGCGAGGGCGTCGCCGAGGCCGGCGATCTCCAGGGCCTCGTCCAGGTGGGCGTCCTCGGGCGGGCGGCCGGTGGCGGCCCAGTACAGCTCCAGGTTCTCCCGGCCGGACAGGTGCGGCAGGAAGCCCGCGCCCTCGACGAAGGCACCGACCCGGGACAGCACGGGCGCGCCGGGGCGTACCGCGTGGCCGAAGACCCGGATCTCGCCGTCGTCGGGCTTGATGAGGCCCATCAGCATGCGCAGGGTGGTGGTCTTGCCGGCGCCGTTGGGTCCGAGCAGGCCGAGCACCTGGCCCTTCTCCACCCGGAACGACAGGTCCCGTACGGCGTACCGGTCGGCGGAGCGGGCGTAGCGCTTGCTCAGGCCGGTGATCTGCAGCGGGACGTCGGCCAGGTCCGGGTCGGGGGCCGGGGCGGTGGTGCGTCGGCGGCCGGTGAGCAGCAGCGCGAGGGCGATCACGGCGCCGGCGACGGGCAGCCACACCACCCAGGCGGGCAGCGGGGCCGCGGCGGTGGTGACGCCGGGGGCGGTGGGCACCGTCAGGTCGCTCTTCAGGGCGACGGAGTACGTCGCCGGGGCGGCCGGAGAGGCGTAGCCGAGGTCGGTGGAGGCGAGGACCAGGCGCAGCCGGTGGCCCTTGCGGACCTCGTGGTCGACGGCCGGGAGGGTGAGCCGTACGTCCTTGCCCGCGCGGGCGCCTTCGACGCGGACCGGGGTGACGAGCTGGGAGGGCAGCACCTGCTGCCGGCCGTCCGGGCCGACGTCGTACACCTTGGCGAAGAGGACGGCGTCGTCGCTGGTGGACCTGACCCGCACGGTGACGGTCGGGGAGCCGGTGACGCGCAGGTCGCGGGCGACCGGGGCGGAGTCGAAGCGGGCGTGCTGGCCGGGGAAGTCGAGCGAGACGCCGACGCCGAGGGAGGACAGCTGGGAGAGGCCGCCGGAGCCGCCGATGCCGGGCAGCGCGGACACGGCGGGCGGGTTGGCGCCGGCCGGGTTGGCGAAGCGCTGCTCGCGGCCGGCGAGCGGCACGGACCGGGTGCCGCCGGCCAGGCCCGGGTAGCTGTCGGCGCTCGCGCCGCGCAGCTGGGCCCGGCCGTCGGTGGAGTCGACGCCTCCGGTGCGGGTGACGCGGAAGGCGGGGCCGGTGTCGGCGTTCTTGTCGCCCTTGAGGTACCGGTCGAACCAGGCACGGACGCGCCCGTGCAGGCGGTCGGTCTCGGGGTCGCCGCCGTCGTGGCCGCCGGCCAGCCAGTCGACCTTGACGGGGGCGCCGTTGGCGCGGATGGCCCGGGCGGCGGCGTCGGCCTGGCCGAGCGGGAACAGAGAGTCGGTCTGACCCTGCATCAGCAGGGTGGGCACGTCGATGCGGTCGGCGACGGCGGACGGCGAGCGGGCTTCGAGGAGGGCGCGGGCCCGGTCGTCCGGCACGCCCGACTCGGCGACCCGCTCGTACATCGCGCACAGGGCGGGCTCGAAGCGGGCGCAGCCGCCGCCGGAGGTGACGAAGGCGCCCGCCCACAACTTCTTGAAGACGCCGCCCGGGAAGAGCGCGTCGGCGAGGTCGAAGTAGGTGATGGCCGGGGCGATGGCGTCGACCCGGTCGTCGTGTCCGGCGCCGAGCAGGGCGATGGCCCCGCCGTAGGAGTTGCCGGCGATGCCGACGCGGGGGTCGCCGGCCTTGTCCAGCCGCACCTCGGGCCGGTCTGCCAGCCAGTCGATGAGCCGGGAGACGTCGGCGACCTCGCCCTCGGGGTCGTTCAGCCCGATCTTCCCGGTGGACCCGCCGAAGCCGCGCGCGGACCAGGTGAGGACGGCGTAGCCGTCGCGGGCGAGGTCCTCGGCCTGTTCCCGTACGTCCTCCTTGCTGCCGCCGAAGCCGTGGCCGAGCAGCACGGCGGGGCGCCGGCCGTCGGGTCCGGCGGTGAAGAAGGAGGTGTCGATGCGCACCCCGTCGCCCGTCGTCATGGCGCGGTCGGCGCGGCGCACCGGGGGCGCGTCGTCGGAGGCGACGGCGGTCCAGGTGCCGGCCCCGGCGAGCACGACGACGGCGGCCGCGGCGGCGAGGGTCCGCCGGGGCCGCCGTGACCGCAGCCATGGCCGGCCGGGCAGTCGAAGATCCATGCGTCAACCGTACGGGGTCCGCCTGTCGGCCAGTTGTCGACCGGAGACCGAACTCGGGGGCCTCCCGGCGGTGTAGGCGACCGTGGCCGTGTACCGCGTTCGCGGTACACGGCCACGCGCCCCCTGAGCGGGCTCAGTGGTTGCGGGGGAAGCCCAGGTCGACGCCGGAAGGGGCGTCCGCCGGGTCGGGCCAGCGGGTGGTGACGACCTTGCCGCGGGTGTAGAAGTGCGTGCCGTCGTTGCCGTAGATGTGGTGGTCGCCGAAGAGGGAGTCCTTCCAGCCGCCGAAGGAGTGGTAGCCGACGGGGACCGGGATCGGGACGTTCACGCCGACCATGCCGGCCTCGACCTCCAGCTGGAAGCGGCGGGCGGCGCCGCCGTCCCGTGTGAAGATCGCGGTGCCGTTGCCGTACGGCGAGGCGTTGATGAGGTCCAGGGCCTCCTCGTACGTCTGGGCGCGCAGCACGCACAGGACGGGGCCGAAGATCTCGTCCTGGTAGGCCTTGGCCGTGGTCGGCACCTTGTCGAGCAGGGAGATGCCGATCCAGTGGCCGTTCTCGTGGCCCTCGACGGTGTGGCCGGTGCCGTCCAGGACGACCTCGGCGCCCTCGGCGGCGGCGCCGGTGACGTAGGAGGCGACCTTGTCGCGGTGGGTCGCGGTGATCAGCGGGCCCATCTCGGAGGCCGGGTCGTTGCCGGGGCCGATCTTGATCTTCTCGGCGCGCTCGCGGATCTTCTCCACCAGCTCGTCGCCGATCGCGCCGACGGCGACGACCGCGGAGATCGCCATGCAGCGCTCGCCCGCCGAGCCGTAGGCGGCGGACACGGCCGCGTCGGCGGCGGCGTCGAGGTCGGCGTCGGGCAGCACCAGCATGTGGTTCTTGGCGCCGCCGAGGGCCTGGACGCGCTTGCCGTTGGCGGAGGCGGTGGTGTGGATGTGGCGGGCGATCGGCGTGGAGCCGACGAAGGAGACGGCCTTGACGTCCGGGTGCTCCAGGAGGCGGTCGACGGCCACCTTGTCGCCGTGCACGACGTTGAACACGCCGTCGGGCAGGCCGGCCTCGGCGAGCAGTTCGGCGAGGCGGACCGAGGCGGACGGGTCCTTCTCGCTGGGCTTCAGCACGAAGGTGTTGCCGCAGGCGATGGCGAGGGGGAACATCCACATCGGCACCATCGCCGGGAAGTTGAACGGCGTGATGCCGGCGACCACGCCGAGCGGCTGGCGGATGGACGCCACGTCCACACGGCTGGCGACCTGGGTGGACAGCTCGCCCTTCAGCTGCACGTTGATCCCGCAGGCCAGGTCGACGATCTCCAGGCCGCGCGCGACCTCGCCGAGGGCGTCGGAGTGCACCTTGCCGTGCTCGGCGGTGATCAGCTCGGCGATCTCGTCGCGGTGGGCGTCGAGCAAGGCGCGGAACTTGAACAGGATGGAGGTGCGCTGGGCGAGCGAGGACTGTCCCCAGGTCAGGTACGCCTCCTTGGCGGCGGCGACCGCGGCGTCGACCTCCTCGACGGAGGCGAAGGCGACCTTGGTGGTGACCTCGCCGGTCGCCGGGTCGGTCACCGGGCCGTAGGTTCCCGAGGCGCCTTCGGCGGTCTTGCCGCCGATCCAGTGGTTGACGATCTTCGTCATGACCGAGAACTCCTTCGCAGAGGGCGGCGTCGGGGGGAGACGTGCCGTTCGTACAGCTCGTGTGGTGGTGCCGCGGACGGGCGCGCCGGGGCCGCCGCCACACGTCCATCCCACCAGTGGCGGGGTGCCGGACGGGCCCGACACAGTGTCGGCCGTTCGGGTCCCCGCGTAGACACATGGGACCCCGGGCGGCTCGACCCGGGCGGTACCTCCGGCGCGGGGCCGCGGCGGGCGGGGAGTCTTCGCTCGCACCTCGCTCCTGCCAAAGCGAGGCGGCCTCCCGCGCCGGAGGCGATCTGTGACGGGGCGACGCCGTGGTCGCCCCGGGGGCCGGGGAGCGTCCGGCGACGGCGGCGGCTCGCCATGGCGCTCCCTTCGGATGTCGTACCGCCCTGCGGGGTCCGAGGGCTCTCCCCGGTTTCTAGCCCCGCTCATGAAGCCCTGTCAATGTTTTGTCCGGACATTCGGACGAGAATGTCACCGCTCCGGGGAAGGGGGCGGTCCGTGGAAGGGGAGCGGTCCGTGGAAGGGGAGCGGTCCGGCGAAGGAGAGCGGTTCGCGGAAGGAGAGCGGTTCGCGGAAGGGGAGCGGTCCGGGGAAGGAGGGCGGGACGGCGCGTACCGCCGGTACGGCAGGAGACCCCGGCGCGTCAACACGCCCCGCCGGTGTGCCGGAGTGCGCCTGTGCGTCACTCCTGTCACAAACGCGCCCGTCGCGTCACGGTTGTCACACGCGGGCGGCCCTTCCGTCACACCCGCGCACGGCCCCTCTCCATGAGCGGACCGGATCGTTCTCCCGCACGACGCTTGTCGATCGCCAGCGCGCGCCCGGCTCCCCCTGACGGCCACCCCCGGCCGCCGCCGTGGTGCGCGCGGGGAGGTGCACACATGACCGAGCTGTGGTCGTACAAGGACATCGCGGCCCACATCAAGGTGCAGCCGGACACCGTGCGTTCCTACCGCAAGCACGGCCTGCTGCCGCCGCCGGACCGGGTGGAGCACGGGAAGCCCTACTGGTACCCCGACACGGTCCGCCGCTGGGTCGCCGCCCGCCCCGGCAACCGGGGGCGCAAGGGCTGACCGCAGCACGCGCCGACGCCGTGCCCCCGCGCCGACCACGCGGGAGCACGGCGTCCGTGCGGGAGCGCTCAGCTCCAGGGTTCGATCACCGTCACGCCGGCGGCCGGGGCGGTGTCCATCGCCCCCAGGGCGGCCGGGACGGCGTCCAGGCCGATCGTGGAGGTGACCAGCAGGTCGGGGCGGAGCACCCCGGCGCGGACCAGGTCCAGCATCGGCGGGTAGGTGTGCGCGGCCATGCCGTGGCTGCCGAGGATCTCCAGCTCCAGGGCGATGGCGCGGGCCATGGGCACGGGGGTCGTGCCCGTCTCCGAGGGCAGCAGCCCCACCTGCACATGACGGCCCCGCCGGCGCAGGCCGTCGACCGAGGCCGCACAGGTGGCGGGCGCGCCCAGGGCGTCCAGGGAGAGGTGGGCGCCGCCGCCGGTCAGCTCGCGGACCGCCGTGGCGGGGTCGGCCACGGCCGAGGCGTCCACGCACACCGCCGCGCCGAACCGCCGGGCCAGATCGAGGGCGCCCGGTGACACGTCGACCGCGACGACCCGCGCGCCGGCCGACGCCGCGATCATCACCGCGGACAGGCCCACGCCCCCGCAGCCGTGCACCGCCACCCACTCCCCCGCCGCGACCCTGCCCTGCTGGACCACGGCCCGGTAGGCGGTGGCGAACCGGCAGCCGAGGGAGGCGGCGGTGGCGTACGTCATGCCGTCGGGCACGGCGACCAGGTTCACGTCGGCGTGGTCGAGCGCCACGTACTGCGCGAAGGATCCCCAGTGGGTGAAGCCGGGCTGGGTCTGGCGCTCGCACACCTGCTGGTCGCCCGCCGCGCAGGCCGGGCAGGAGCCGCAGGCACACACGAACGGGACGGTGACCCGGTCCCCGGCGCGCCAGCCGGTGACCCGGGCGCCGGCCTCCTCCACGACGCCGGCGAGTTCGTGCCCGGGGACGTGCGGGAGGGTGATGTCCGGGTCGTGGCCCTGCCAGGCGTGCCAGTCGCTGCGGCACAGGCCGGTCGCCTCCACCCGGACCACGACCCCGTGCTCCGCGGGCGCCGGGTCGGCGACCTCGCGCACCTCGGCCGGTTCCCCGTACCGCTCGAACACGACCGCTCGCATGACAGACCCGCCTTCCGGTGATCGCCGCTGTCGCGGGCACGCTATCCCGCGGCCGCGGACGGGCGGCTCCCGGGCGCCGCCCGAAGCGGTTCGGAGGTCCCTAGGCGCTCCCCCGACAGCCCCCGAGGCCGCGAGTGTGGCTCCTCGTGCGGCTCTCCGGGCGGACCTGCGGGCGGCTCCCGTGTGCGGACGGCGCGCCGGAGCGCTCCGGTGTACCCCCGCGACCCCGGCATGATCCGAACGACACCCTTCGAGTCAGGCGCCCGGTCCGGGGTCCGGCTCCACCGGCGTACGGATGCCCGCCCGGGCCGCCTCCAACTGGGCCGCGAACGCGATGCCGAGGAAGAGCGCCACGGCGGTCAGGTTGGCCCACAGCAGCAGGGCGATGAAGGCCGTGAGCGGGCCGTACACGGCGCCGAAGGCCCCGCTCCGTCCGACGTACAGCGCGAGCAGCCAGGTCGCCGAGATCCACAGCACCAGGTGGACCGCCGAGCCGAAGGCCAGCCAGGTGTAGCCGGGCTGGCCCCGGCGGGGTGACCAGCGCAGGATCACCGCCGACGCGACCCAGGCCAGCAGCAGTCCGGCCGGTACGTCCAGCACGGCCCACCACGCGGCCCCGCCCGTCCCGTGGCCGAGGGTGCGGGCCACGGCGTCGCCGACCGTCTCCCCCGCGACGAGCACCAAGAACCCCAGGACCATCGGCAGGCCGGCCGTGAACGCGAGCGCCAGGGCCCGGCCGTATTTGCGGACGAAGGGGCGGTCGCGCTCGATGCCGTAGATGCGGTTGGCGCCGCGCTCGATCTGCGCCATGGCCGAGGCGAGGTTCAGCACCGCGAACCCGAGGCCCAGCCAGAGCGCAACCGTGCTCCACACGTCGCTGCCGGCGCTGCGCCGGGTGCCCTCGAAGGCCTTCTCGACGACGTCCGCGCTGGCGCCCGGCACGATCCGGCCGAGGGTCAGCTCGATGACCCGGCCCACGCTCTCCGTGTGCACCGACGTGGCGAGACCCACGAGCACGACGGTGAAGGGGACCAGGCCGAGCACGACCTGGAAGGCGAGGGCCCGGGCGTTGGTGAAGCCGTCCGCGTAGCGGAACCGGGTGAAGGAGTCGGCCAGCAGCCTGAGGCCCCCGTACCGCCTCAGGGCGGTGAGGGCTTCGTCGCCGGAGAGTTCGTCTCCGAGCATGTCCCGGGTCTGCGGAACGTGGACGGCGGTTCCCACGATGCGGCTGCTCCTCGTGTCGGGGCGGGCGAGGACGTCGTCCTCCACCCGTGCGCATGCCCCGTGAACGAGACCGCAGCGCACAGGGGACGGCTCAGTCGTCCTGCTCCTCGCCGTCGTCGGAGGTGCCGTAGTGCCGGTCCCACGCCTTGTTCCATCGTGCGGCTCCTCGAACGGTGCGGCGTCACTGTCGTGCTCCGGTGAGCCGCAGGCGCCCGAGCGCATACGACTCCTGGACAGGCTGAGCGGCTTCAGCGCCCGCTGTTGCCGGGCGCGAGCAGGCTGGTCACCTCGGCGATCGCCTCCGGCGACGGCGTGAAGTAGCGGCGGACGTTCTCCGTCGTCGTGTGCCGCGACTTCGCCATCAGCATCAGCAGACTGGCCCCGGCCTCACCAAGATGGGTCGGACCGGAATGGCGTGCTCGTCCAGCAGTGCGCGGGCCTGCCGTGAGGAAGGCGGGCACGCCCGGTGTCCGGGCAGACGTCGCGCGAGCTACACCAGCCGGTCCAGGACAGCACCGCGCCGCGGCGGGCGTTTCAGGTGTGTACCGCCGAGCCGCCCTACAACGACTCCAGCACCTCGCCGACCTCGCCGTCCTCCACCGGGGCGAACGGCCGGCCCTCGCCCAGGCGCTCGGCGGTCCTCGAGACGGCGATGCCGTAGTTCCGCACGGTGTTCGGGTTGCCGAGCGAGTCGAGGAACAGGTGGGCCGCCGTCCGGACGGTCACCGCCTGCCCGCGGCCGAGGGTGGCCGCGCGGGCGGCGACCGGGCCACGCCCTCACAGCCCCCATCCGTGATTCATACCCCCTAGGGGTATAGTGTGGGAGGTACGGGGTCCCCAGGGACCCCTCCGACCGCCTGCACACCCGCTACGCCCCGACGAGGAGAACGACATGACGTCCCAGACCGATACCCAGGGTTCCGTCACCACCGTCTACAAGGTGACCGGGATGAGCTGCGGGCACTGCGAGGGCGCCGTCTCCGGCGAGATCTCGGAGATCCCCGGCGTCAGCTCGGTGACGGCCGTCGCCTCCTCCGGCGAGGTGACCGTGGTCTCCGCGGCCCCGCTCGACCAGGAGGCCGTGCGCGCCGCCGTCGACGAGGCCGGCTTCGAGCTGGCCGGCACGGTCTGACCACCGGGCCCCACCCCTCGAAGACACCCCGCGCGGCGTGAACCGGGCCGTACCGGCCACCCGGAGACCGTGGCCCCGGCCCGGCCCGCCGCCGACCGCATCCCGGACGTCCCTGGAGCACGGACATGACCAGCACCACCGCCCCCGAGGCACCGGCCGCCGAGCAGCCGGCCCTCTCGGAGGTCGAGCTGCTCATCGGCGGGATGACCTGCGCCTCCTGCGCGGCCCGCGTCGAGAAGAAGCTCAACCGCATGGACGGCGTCACCGCCACGGTGAACTACGCCACCGAGAAGGCCCGGGTCACGTACCCGCCGGGCGTCGAGGTCGCCGACCTGATCACCACGGTGGTGAAGACCGGTTACACCGCCGAGGAGCCGGCACCCCCGCGGCAGGACGACGAGGAGACCGCCTCCGGGACCGACCCGGAGACGGCGGCCCTGCGCACGCGCCTGATCGTCTCCGCGCTGCTCTCGCTGCCGGTCGTGCTGCTGGCGATGATTCCGTCCCTGCAGTTCGACAACTGGCAGTGGCTGTCCCTGACGCTCGCCGCGCCCGTGGTGGTGTGGGGCGCCGCCCCCTTCCACCGGGCCGCCTGGACCAACCTCCGGCACGGCGCGGCCACCATGGACACCCTGGTCTCCGTCGGCACGCTGGCCGCGTTCGGCTGGTCGCTGTGGGCGCTGTTCCTCGGCGACGCGGGCGAGCCGGGCATGCGGCACCCCTTCGAGCTCACCGTCTCCCGCACCGACGGCGCCTCCATGATCTACCTGGAGGTCGCCGCCGGCGTCACCACGTTCATCCTCCTCGGCCGCTATCTGGAGGCCCGCTCCAAGCGCCGTGCGGGGGCGGCCCTGCGGGCGCTGATGGAGCTGGGCGCCAAGGACGTCGCCGTCCTGAGGGACGGGCGTGAGGTGCGGGTGCCGGCCGACCGGCTGGCCGTCGGCGACCGGTTCGTGGTCCGCCCCGGGGAGAAGATCGCCACCGACGGCACGGTCGTCGAGGGCGCTTCCGCCGTGGACGCGTCCATGCTGACCGGCGAGTCCGTGCCGGTGGACGTGACCGTCGGCGACACCGTCACCGGCGCCACGGTCAACGCGGGCGGCCGGCTCGTCGTCGAGGCCACCCGGATCGGCGCGGACACCCGGCTCGCGCGGATGGCGAAGCTGGTGGAGGACGCGCAGACCGGCAAGGCGCAGGTGCAGCGTCTGGCCGACCGGATCGCCGGGGTCTTCGTGCCGGTGGTGCTGCTGATCGCGGCCGGCACCTTCGGGCTGTGGCTCGGCAACACCGGGGACACGGTCGCCGCGTTCACCGCGGCCGTCGCCGTGCTGATCATCGCCTGCCCGTGCGCCCTGGGGCTCGCCACACCGACCGCGCTGATGGTCGGCACCGGGCGCGGCGCGCAGCTGGGCATCCTCATCAAGGGCCCCGAGGTGCTGGAGTCCACCCGGCGCGTGGACACCGTCGTCCTGGACAAGACCGGGACCGTCACCACCGGCCGGATGTCCCTGCGCACGGCGTACGCGGCCGAGGGCACCGACGAGCGGGAGCTGCTGCGGCTCGCGGGCGCCCTGGAGCACGCCTCCGAGCACCCGGTGGCCCGGGCGATCGCGGCGGGCGCCGAGGAGCGCGTCGGCAGGCTGCCCGGGGCCGAGCGCTTCGAGAACGTCCCCGGCAGGGGCGTGCGCGGGCGCGTGGAGGGCCGTGAGGTGGTCGTGGGGCGGCTGTCCGAGGCGTTCGGGGAGCTGCCGCCCGAGCTGGCGCGGGCCAAGGAGGCGGCCGAGCGGGCGGGGCACACCGCCGTGGTGGCCGGCTGGGACGGCACGGCACGCGGCGTCCTCGCCGTCGCCGACACCGTGAAGGAGACCAGCGCCGACGCGGTCCGCGAGCTGCGGGCGCTGGGGCTCACGCCGGTACTGCTGACCGGCGACAACCGCGCCGTGGCCGAGGCGGTCGCGCGCACGGTCGGCATCGACGAGGACCGGGTGATCGCCGAGGTGCTGCCCGAGGACAAGGCCGACGTGGTGCGGCGCCTCCAGGACGAGGGGCGCAGCGTCGCCATGGTCGGGGACGGCGTCAACGACGCGGCCGCGCTGGCCGTCGCCGATCTGGGTCTGTCCCTGGGCACCGGCACGGACGCGGCGATCGAGGCGGGCGACCTGACGCTGGTGCGCGGCGACCTGCGGGTCGCGGCGGACGCGATACGGCTGTCCCGGCGCACCCTGGGCACCATCAAGGGCAACCTGGTGTGGGCCTTCGGCTACAACGTGGCCGCGCTGCCGCTGGCCGCGGCCGGACTGCTGAACCCGATGATCGCCGGGGCCGCCATGGCGTTCTCCTCGGTGTTCGTGGTGACCAACAGTCTGCGGCTGCGGTCATTTCATTGAGGTCTCAAGTTGGGGAGTACCCCTGGAGTCCGGTAAGTCCCTCACATAAGCTCTTCACAAGGCTCGCGCATCTTCCTTACGCTTGGGTCCCGTGAGAGGTTTGCGGGCTCCTGCGCACTGTGGGGAGATATGCAAGAGACGCAGATCACAGTGATCTGAACGTAACCATCGAAGGGGTTCGAAGGTCTAAGTTGGCGATGTCGGGCAGCGTCTTGGGGGGCGCTTCCTGGCATCTGGAGATGTCTTGGGGGACTTCTCCAGAGATTGCGTTGCCGGGGCACGTGCCCAGGGAAGCTTTGAGCGGCCCTCCCGACGTGCGTTGTCCCGGCAGACCGCACACACCGACGAGTGCGGCGGGTTCAGGTCCGTCCGTACTCACACAGCGATTCAGGCGCTGTCCTCACAAGCGCCCGGCCGGATCCCGTGGGGGGAATCCGCACCGGGACATGGGAAGGCGCCCTGGTACGTCGGCCCGTGGGGGGACCGGCGGCCGGGGCGCCTTTTCCACTGCGCACTTCTTGCCTACGGTGACGGAAGACGCCCGAAGGGGCGCGGGACTGAGCCGATATACGGCTCCGCCGCATGGGCGCGACCAGCCACAGCCGGCCCGTGCAACACGCCGAAGGGGCGCGGGGAACTGCGCGACCAGCCACAGCCGGCCCGCAGTCGCCCGCGCCCCTTCGGCGACGAACTCCCAGGCGCTTACGCGCACACCACCCGCACCGGCAGGTGTCAGCGCTCCTCGACGGGCACGAAGTCCCGCTCGACGACGCCCGTGTAGATCTGGCGCGGGCGCCCGATGCGGGAACCCGGCTCCTTGATCATCTCGTGCCACTGGGCGATCCAGCCCGGAAGGCGGCCGAGGGCGAACAGGACCGTGAACATCTCGGTCGGGAAGCCCATGGCCCGGTAGATCAGACCCGTGTAGAAGTCGACGTTCGGGTAGAGGCTGCGCGAGACGAAGTAGTCGTCGGAGAGCGCGTGCTCCTCCAGCTTCAGCGCGATGTCCAGCAGCTCGTCGGACTTGCCGAGGGCGGACAGGACGTCGTGCGCGGCGGCCTTGATGATCTTGGCGCGCGGGTCGAAGTTCTTGTAGACCCGGTGGCCGAAGCCCATCAGGCGGACGCCGTCCTCCTTGTTCTTCACCTTGCGGATGAAGGAGTCGACGTCGCCGCCGTCGGCCTTGATGCCCTCGAGCATCTCCAGCACCGACTGGTTGGCGCCGCCGTGCAGGGGGCCCCACAGGGCGGAGATGCCCGCGGAGATCGAGGCGAACATGTTCGCCTGCGAGGAGCCGACCAGGCGGACCGTGGAGGTCGAGCAGTTCTGCTCGTGGTCCGCGTGCAGGATGAGCAGCTTGTCCAGGGCGGCCACGACGACCGGGTCGAGCTCGTAGTCCTGCGCCGGGACGGAGAACGTCATGCGCAGGAAGTTCTCGACGTAGCCGAGGTCGTTGCGCGGGTAGACGAACGGGTGGCCGACCGACTTCTTGTAGGCGTAGGCCGCGATCGTCGGAAGCTTGGCGAGCAGGCGGATGGTGGAGAGGTTCCGCTGCTGCTCGTCGAACGGGTTGTGGCTGTCCTGGTAGAACGTCGACAGCGCGGAGACCACCGACGACAGCATGGCCATCGGGTGGGCGTCGCGCGGGAAGCCCCGGTAGAAGTTCTTGACGTCCTCGTGCAGCAGGGTGTGCTGCGTGATGTCGTCCTTGAACCCCGCCAGCTGGTCGACGGTCGGCAGCTCGCCGTTGATCAGCAGGTAGGCGACCTCCAGGAAGGTGGAGCGCTCCGCCAGCTGCTCGATCGGGTAGCCGCGGTACCGGAGAATGCCGGCCTCACCGTCGAGATAGGTGATCGCGGATTTGTAGGCGGCGGTGTTGCCGTAGCCGCTGTCCAGCGTCACCAGACCGGTCTGGGCGCGGAGCTTCCCGATGTCGAAGCCCTTGTCACCGACGGTGCTGTCGATCACCGGGTAGGTGTACTCGCTGCCGTCGTACCGCAGTACTACAGAGTTGTCGCTCACGTCTTCCCTCACCGACGTTGTGCCTCATCTTCGAGGTGCCCTGACTGTCTCTACCATCCCCCACTCGGCTCAGGAGAGTGCACTCGGGGTCGACCATCGGGCCTATTGACGGCACTCAGTGCCGCCAACTTGCCCATCCTGCCCCCTGTGTTCCCCATCCGGAAGGCCTGTGTGACCTTCACGACTCATTTGATCGATCATTTTTTTTCCGACGCGGCCCTCACAGCGGGCTTCAGGCCTGCCGAGCGGTCCTGTGCACCGGGTCCCCCGCCGGACGAACCGGAACCGGCGGAGCGTGGTCCCGCCCCGGACGGACCCGTCCCCGCGAGCCGCATGTCGAGCGCCGTGCACCGGCGGCCGGCCGACAGCGTGCGCACCGCCTGTCCGATCGCCTTGCGGGAGCCGACCAGGACGACCAGCTTCCTTGCCCTGGTCACCGCCGTGTAGAGCAAGTTGCGCTGGAGCATCATCCAGGCGCCCGTGGTCACCGGGATGACCACGGCCGGGTACTCGCTGCCCTGGGAGCGGTGGATGGTCACGGCGTAGGCGTGCGCCAGTTCGTCCAGCTCGTCAAAGTCGTACGGGACCTCCTCGTCCTCGTCGGTCAGCACGGTCAGGCGCTGGTCGACCGGGTCGAGCGAGGTGACGACGCCGACGGTGCCGTTGAAGACGCCGTTCGCGCCCTTGTCGTAGTTGTTACGGATCTGGGTGACCTTGTCGCCGACGCGGAACACCCGGCCGCCGAACCGCTTCTCGGGCAGATCGGGGCGGCCGGGGGTGACGGCCTGCTGGAGCAGCGCGTTGAGCGTGCCGGCGCCGGCCGGGCCCCGGTGCATGGGCGCGAGAACCTGCACGTCACGGCGCGGGTCGAGGCCGAACTTCGCCGGGATGCGCCGCGCCGCCACGTCCACGGTGAGCCGGCCGGCCTCCTCGGTGTCCTCCTCGACGAAGAGGAAGAAGTCCTTCATGCCGTCGGTGACCGGGTGTTGACCGGCGTTGATGCGGTGCGCGTTGGTGACCACGCCGGACTGCTGGGCCTGGCGGAAGACGCGGGTGAGCCGGACGGCGGGGACCGGGCTGCCGTCGGCGAGCAGGTCCCTGAGCACCTCGCCCGCGCCGACGCTGGGCAGCTGGTCGACGTCACCGACGAACAGCAGGTGGGCACCCGGCGGCACCGCCTTGACCAGCTTGTTCGCCAGCAGCAGGTCCAGCATGGACGCCTCGTCGACCACCACCAGGTCGGCGTCCAGCGGCCGGTCCCGGTCGTACGCCGCGTCCCCGCCGGGCTTGAGCTCCAGCAGCCGGTGCACGGTGGACGCCTCGGCGCCGGTCAGTTCGGCGAGCCGCTTGGCGGCGCGGCCGGTCGGGGCCGCGAGCACGACCTTCGCCTTCTTGGCCCGGGCCAGCTCCACGATCGACCGCACCGTGAACGACTTGCCGCAGCCGGGTCCGCCGGTCAGCACCGCGACCTTCTCGGTCAACGCCAGCCTGACCGCGGCCTCCTGTTCGGGCGCCAGGTCTGTCCCCGTACGGCCGCGCAGCCAGCCGAGCGCCTTGTCCCAGGCCACGTCCTTGAAGACGGGCATCCGGTCCTGGCCGGTGCGCAGCAGCCGCAGCAGCTGGGCGGCGAGGGCCATTTCGGCGCGGTGGAACGGCACCAGGTAGACGGCGGTGACCGGGTCGCCGCCCTGCGGGTCGGGCACCTTCTCCCGTACGACGCCGGGGTCCTCTCCCGGGTCCTCCGGCTCGGCGGCGAGCTCGGCGAGGCACTCGATGACCAGGCCGGTGTCCACCTGGAGCAGCTTCACCGCGTCGGCGATCAGCTTCTCCTCGGGGAGGTAGCAGTGGCCCTGGTCGGTGGCCTGCGACAGCGCGTACTGCAGGCCCGCCTTGACCCGGTCCGGGCTGTCGTGCGGGATGCCGACGGACTGGGCGATCTTGTCGGCGGTGAGGAAGCCGATGCCCCAGACGTCGGCGGCGAGCCGGTAGGGCTGGTTCTTCACCACGGAGATGGAGGCGTCGCCGTACTTCTTGTAGATCCGCACGGCGATGGAGGTGGAGACCTCGACGGTCTGGAGGAAGAGCATGACCTCCTTGATCGCCTTCTGTTCCTCCCAGGCGTCGGCGATCTTCTTGGTCCGCTTGGGCCCGAGCCCGGGGACCTCGATGAGCCGTTTGGGCTCCTCCTCGATGACGCGGAGGGTGTCCAGGCCGAAGTGCTGGGTGATGCGGTCGGCGAAGACCGGTCCGATGCCCTTGACCAGCCCCGAGCCGAGGTAGCGGCGGATGCCCTGCACGGTGGCGGGCAGCAGGGTCGTGTAGTTCTCGACGTGGAACTGCTTGCCGTACTGGGGGTGCGAGCCCCAGCGTCCCTCCATCCGCAGGGACTCCCCCACCTGGGCGCCGAGCAGCGCGCCGACGACGGTGAGCAGGTCGTTCCCGCCGCGGCCGGTGTCGACGCGGGCGACGGTGTAGCCGTTCTCCTCGTTGGCGTACGTGATGCGCTCCAGCACGCCTTCGAGCGTGGCGAACCGGCGTTCACCGGCGGGCGGGGCGGAGGGCTGGGTGGGCATGGCTCGACCGTACCGGGGGGCTGTGACAGAGGGCTCGGGGTTCAGGACTCCTCGTCCTGGTGGGGGTGGACGGGGCGGTGGTGTGCGGCGAGGACGGTGAGCAGGCGGGTGAGTTCGTCGCGCTCCTCGGGGGTGAGGGGGGCGAGGAGTTCGTCCTGCGCCTCGCGGATGAGCGCGTCGAGCCGTTCGAGGCGGCGGCCGCCCGCGGGGGTGAGGGTGATGACGTTGCGGCGGCGGTCGGCGGGGTCGAGGTCGCGGCGCACACAGTCCGTGTCGGCCAGTTCGTTGAGGACCGCGACCATGTCGCTGCGGTGGATGCCGGTGCGGCGGCTGAGCTCGGCCTGGCTGGCGGGGCCGGTCTCGGCGAGGGTCAGCAGCACCGCGAAGTGCCACTTGTGGGCGCCCTCGGCGGCCAGGCGCTCACCGACGAGCCGGTCGGCCACCAGTGCGGACCCGGCCAGCAGGCGGCTGGGGATGGCGCGCAGGCGGGCGGGCGCCGGTTCCGAGGGCGTACTCATGGGCGTTCCTCCACGTCTTGCGTTGGTGCCACCAACAGTTTAGCTTCGTTAGTGACACCAACGTTTGTGTCGCAAACGATTCCCGGAGATTCCGGAGATTCCCGGAGGGGACCATGATCACCCCGTTCCGCATCGACATCCCCCAGGCCGACCTGGACGACCTCGCCGACCGTCTCGCCCGGACCCGCTGGCCCGACGAGATACCCGGCGCCGGGTGGGACTACGGCTTCCCGCTGGCCCGGCTGAAGGAGCTCGCCGAGCGCTGGCGCACCCGCTACGACTGGCGTGCGCACGAGGCCCGGCTCAACGAACTGCCGCACCACGTCACGGAGATCGACGGCCAGAGCGTGCACTTCGTCCATGTGCGGTCCGCGCGGCCGGACGCGCTCGCACTGGTCCTCACCCACGGCTGGCCCGGTTCGTTCCTGGAGTTTCTCGACGTGATCGAGCCGCTGTCCCGGGACTTCCATCTCGTCATCCCGTCCATCCCCGGATACGGCTTCTCGGGGCCGACCCGCGAGCGCGGCTGGGACGTCGTCCGCGTCGCCCGCGCCTGGGCGGAGCTGATGCGGCGCCTCGGCTACGAGCGGTACGGCGCGCAGGGCGGCGACTTCGGCTCGGGCATCTCCCTGGCGCTGGGTGCGGTGGAGCCCGAGCGGGTCGTCGGGGTGCACGTCAACTACCTGCCCACCCGGCCCGACCCGGCCGCCGATGTCGCCCTGAGCCCTTCGGACGAGGCCCGGCTGGACAAGGTGCGGCACCTGATGGCGAACCGCCCGCCGTACCAGGCATTGCAGGCCACGACTCCGCAGACGCTGGGCTACGCGCTGACCGACTCACCGGTGGGCCAACTGGCCTGGATCGCCGAACGGTTCGCCCAGTGGACGGATCCGCGCTCGCCGGTGGACGACGAGAGGATCCTGACGGACGTCTCCCTGTACTGGCTGACCGCCACCGCGGCCTCCTCGGCCCGCCTGCACCGCGAGTCGGCGCGGCGCAGCGAGCGGTGCCCGGTGCCGGTGGGGGTGGCGGTGTTCGCCCACGACATCACCCAGCCGGTACGGCCCTTGGCGGAGCGGCTTTACGACATCCGCCACTGGTCGGAGTTCGACCGGGGCGGCCACTTCGCGGCGATGGAGGTACCGGAGGTGTTCGCGCGGGATGTCCGCGAGTTCTTCGTCAGTCCCCGTTCGCGCGCGACCAACGCTCCTGGATGACGGCCCACTTCCGGTCGAACTCGGCATCCCACGTCCGGTGGGTGAAGACCCCGGGGATCGTCAGCGCACGCCCCCGCCTCCGTACCGCCCGCAGGTCCCACCACGCCCCACCGCGCGTGGAGTGCCGTCGCTTCTCGATGCGCGTGATCTCGCTCCAGGGGATCGCGCGTCGGCTGACGAAGGTGCGGAACTGCATTCCGTCCTCGGTCAGGCACGTGCGCCCGTACCCACGGTTGATCATGTAGAGGACCGAGGCCGACCACAGGACGCCGATGCCACCGACCCACCACCATCGCTCCGACGCCGGCTGGGCGAGGCCGGCCGCCACCGCCCAGCCGGCGAGGACCAGCGTCAGGAATCCGGTCCACCACCAGTTCCTCCGCCGCTCGGTCGCGGTGAGACCGATCCACACGTCGGGCATGTCCATGAGGCTACCGAGGCTCACACGGCCGACGGTCCCGCGTACGCCGCCTCGTCACTTGGCCCGTTGCCCGATCAGGGAGTTGAGGAGGGCCGCTCCCCGTTCGGCGTCGTCGACGCTGACCGCGAAGTCCTTTCCCTGGACGGTGCGGATCACCAGGCATGCGCCGCCGCGGAGCATGACGGTGGTGCCGAGGCCGCTCAGGCGGTAGCCCCAGCCGCCGACCTGCATGGCGGTGCGGTTCTCGACCCAGGCGGAGGCGATGGCGTCGGCGGTCCAGCGCCGGGTCGGCCAGCCCAGGGGGCCGAGGGCGACCTCGAGCCCCTTCTCGGTCACCCGCGCCTGGACGGAGGCGCAGGCGAGCAGCGCGACGGTGGCGAGGGCGAAGGTCGCGGCCGACCACACGGCGTGCAGCCCGGCCAGGCCGCCCATCGCCGCCACCGTCGCCCCGGCCGTGACGATCCCGCACGCGGCCGCCATGAGGTGGAGCCAGCGGTTGGACGCCCGCGACAGCCACACGAACCGCTGCCCCTCGGGTATCTCCAACGCCGGCCCGGCCACCGGCGGCACCGTCACCCGCGCCCGGCGGCCGATCAGCAAGGCCACCACGCCCACGGCGACCGCGCCGGCCAGGGTCACGACCACCCAGACCGTCACCGATCCGGCGTCGCGCCAGTCCGTACGGTCCAGATTCGCCCGCACGATGGAAGCCTGAGCGCCGAGGAGCGTCACGCCGGTGAAGCCGAGGGTCACGCCCGCCCACGAGGGTGCCGCCACCCCGCCGGGGCCTCGGCGAACGCGCCACAGGGTGAGCACGGCAGCGACCGCCAGGGCCAACCAGAGCAGGGCCGGGAAGAACGTCGCGGCCCAGAACGGCATCGAGGAGTCCCGGATCACCACCGGTCCCCCAGTGGGTCGCCAGCCGGTCCGGCAGCCGGTCCCTGGCGACCAGAGGAAAGGCCACCAGGAGCGCCAGGACTCCTACGACCCAGGCCGGCGGTGGGGGGCGCCCGTCCGGGTGGCGTGCGTCCGGGTGGCGTCCGTCGCCCCGCCGGACGGGCGTGACGCCGCCGTAGCCCTCGCTGTCACTGACGTCTCCGCCCCTTCTGCCGTAGTGGCAGAAGGG